>DATEYP010000132.1:0-5926 GCA_035256085.1 Acidiferrobacterales bacterium | reverse complement strand
AAACCTTGAGTATGAAAAAAGCAGTCAGCCGCAGATGAACGCAGATAAACACGGAGATTCAAATGTCTGCGTTCATCTGCGGCTAAACGCTGTTTTATGTTGAGTTGCCTTGAGGGTTGCCGAACAAAATGAGCAGAGCGCGCATTGCCATATTAGGCGGTACCGGTTTCGTCGGACGCAGCCTGTGTGAACGCCTGGTCATGGCCGGCCATGAGGTGCGCATCCTCACCCGCCATCGCGAGCGTCACCGTGATCTGTTGGTGTTGCCCACCGCCCAGGTCATCGAGGCCGATGTGCACACCCCGGCCGTACTCAGACGCGAGTTTCAGGGGCTGGATGCCGTAGTGAATCTGGTCGGCATCCTGAATGAGTCTGGCCGGGATGGCAAAGGCTTCGAGCGCGCGCATGCCGAGTTGCCGGCGAAGGTGGTGCAGGCCTGTCGCCAGAACGGCGTTCCGCGCCTGCTGCACATGAGCGCCCTGCATGCCTCGCCCGATGGCCCAAGCCATTACCTGCGCAGCAAGGGCCGCGGTGAGCAGGTCGTGCAGGCGGCCGAGAGTAATACGCTGCATGTCACCAGCTTTCGGCCGTCGGTGATTTTCGGCCCGCGCGACAGCTTCACCAACCGCTTCGCCGGACTGCTCCGGCAGGTTCCGTTTGTGTTCCCGCTCGCCTGCCCCAACGCACGTCTGCAGCCGGTGTATGTCGAGGACGTTGTACAGGCGTTCGTGTCGGCTCTGGATCGGCAAGCGACCTTTGGCCAGCGCTACAATCTGTGCGGGCCACAGGTTTACAGTCTGCGGGAAATCGTAACCTGGCTTGCCCGCCAGCTCGGCCTCAAGCGCCGGATCCTGCCGCTCAATAACGCGCTTTCGATGGCGCAGGCCGCTGTTATGCAATTTGCTCCGGGCAAGCCGTTTACCCTCGACAATTACCGGTCGCTGCAGGTCGCGAACATTTGCGAGGCCGGTTTCCCGGCTATTTTTGGTGTTACCCCAAGCCGGTTTGAGGACGTCTTGCCGACGTATATACATCGCGTGAATTCGTAAATTACCGGGTCGTTTCAATTATTCCAATTGGCAGAAGGAATATAATGATAGTGACCAGTAACACTTAATGCCTTATTGTCCATCAGGGCGATATATGGGCAGATTAGCCTGACAAATGGATAACCCGGTGCTAGGCTTTCGCTCCCTTCCTGACCAATACTCAGAAGCCATGGAGCAGTTGGGCGACCTAACTGCAGCGGGAAACGTCAGGTGAGAACAAACGTTAAGCAAGGATCCCTGCCCAAAACAAGGAGGCAACGAATGAATTTATACATCGGCAACATCTCCCCGTCTGTACAACACGCTGAGCTACTGAACATGTTCGAAGGCATGGGCCAGGTGCTGTATGCCAAGCTCGGCGCATCGAAAAAAGACGCCGAAGCCATGGGCTATGCCTTTGTGTATGTCCCGAACGATGAACGCGCCCGCAGCGCGGTGGCGAGCCTGAACGGCACGCTGCTCAAGGGCGAGAAACTGACAGTGAGCCCGATGGTTGAACGCCGCGGCGTGGTAGGCGGAACCGCCAATAAATAACGATTACTCCTCCAGGTGAAAAGGCCGCACAGACTGCGGCCTTCTTTTTTTCATCACTTACCGGCAGTCACACCTGCGCTGTGCAGTTCAGTCAGCCGCGCTATGCGTTCCACATTTGGCAGGCGGCTTAGATCAAGCGCCAGCCGATAGAACGCAGGCAAATCACCTTGCACGCTCGCCAGCAGCGCCTGGAATGCCGGAACGTACTGGTGATAGAGACCGACCGAGGCCAGGTGCGCGTTGTTGAGGTCTTGCGCGAACCAGGCATCATAAGTGTCGACTCCGCCCCACTGATTACGCAGTGCCACATATTCGGCACGCAATACCTCGTAGTCGCGCCCCTTGGCAGTGCGCATCGCTTCTTCCGGTAGCGGCGAGGCATACAATGCCTCAAGACGTGCACGAAACTTCAGCAGTAACGCAACGAATTCTGCATGGCGTGCCTTTTTGCGCAGGTAATTGCCGAGGGCGGCCTGGTCGCTGCCCTGTGCCAGCCAGCGGCGTATCCCTTCGATTTCGACAGTGGTGGCGAACGATTCATTGAACGCGGCGTCACCACGCAGATACAGCTTCTGGTGCGCAAGTTCGTGAAAAATGAGCGCTGCGATATCGGTGTCGCTGCGCCGCAGCTGCGTGCTGAACACCGGGTCGCGGAACCAGCCGAGTGTCGAATAGGCAGCAACGCCCGCCACACGCACATCCAGCCGATCCTGTTTCAGCGCCTCGGCAAACCGCTGCGCGGACGCGTGTGAAAAATAGCCGCGGTAAGGCACGCAGCCGGCAACCGGAAAGCACCATTCAATCGGGGTGAGCGAGAATTCCGCCGTGGCGACCACATTCCAGGCCGCCTGCGAGCGATCCAGTTCCGCGTACACCCGATAGCTGCCGTTGTCCGGCAGGGCGAGCGCCTGCGTGGCGAAATCGCGTACTTGCAGTACAGCAGCAAGGCGTGCTTTCACGGCCGGCGTGAGTGAGGGTTCGGCGGTGTATATACCCATATCGTCGGCAGGAGCGTCTTCCAACAGTTCCGCTATCGCGCGTGTGCGCGTCAGAATATCCAGCTGACCGAAAATGGCCTGGCTGTAATAACCTAGGCCGGTGCAGCCACCGGTAAGCATGGTTGCCGCCAGCAGCAGGAGAATTCGCAGGGATCGCATGATTGGCGGAAGTCTCTCGTGACAGGTATGGGTAATGTTGCACAGGCCTGCTTTACTGATTATGGGTATTTTTGTGCAGGCCCGCCATCCTCAGTAGTATAAGACCATGGAAATCTATCTTGTCGGCGGCGCGGTACGCGACAAACTGCTGGGCATTGCGGTGAAAGATTGCGATTGGGTGGTCGTCGGCGCCACACCCGAGGATATGACCACGCGTGGTTATAAAATAGTTGGCTCCGACTTCCCGGTGTTCCTGCATCCCGAAACCAAGGAGGAATATGCCTTGGCGCGCACCGAGCGCAAGAGCGGGCGCGGCTACAAGGGCTTCACCGTGTACGCCGGGCCGGACGTGACGCTTGAGCAGGATCTCGCGCGCCGTGACCTGACCATCAATGCCATGGCCGAGGATGCCGCCGGCCGGCTGATCGATCCATACGATGGGGCGGCCGATCTCAAGCGCGGTATCCTGCGGCATGTCTCGCCGGCGTTTGCCGAGGATCCGTTACGGGTATTGCGCGTCGCGCGCTTCGCGGCACGCCTCGGCTTTCCGGTGGCGCACGAGACGCAGGCATTGATGCGCACGCTCGTAGAGGCGGGTGAAATGGAGAGTCTGGTCGCCGAGCGTGTCTGGTCGGAAATTGAACGCGCGCTCGCCGAAAAGCAGCCGGTACGCTTTTTTGAGGTGCTGCGCGAGTGCGGCGCCTTGCAGCGCCTCTTGCCGGAACTGGACGCGTTGTTCGGCGTGCCGCAGCCGCCCGAGCACCATCCCGAGATCGACACCGGCGTGCACACCTTCATGGTGCTGGCGCAGGCCTCGCGGCTGTCGGCGGATGCACGGGTACGCTTTGCGGCGCTGCTGCACGATCTCGGCAAGGGCACCACGCCACCGGCGCAATGGCCGTTACATCAAGGGCACGAGCAGCGCAGCGTGGCGCTGGTGCGCACGGTCTGCGAGCGGCTGCGCGTGCCCAACGAATTTCGCGACCAGGCCGTATTGGCGGCGCGCTATCATACACATTGCCATCGGGCCGCCGAGTTGCGCGACGACACACTGCTGGAGACACTGGAGGCGCTGGATGCCTTCCGCCGTCCGGAACGGGTCGAAGCCTTCGTGCTTGCCTGCGAGGCCGATGCCCGCGGCCGCACCGGCCGCGAAGACCGCCCCTATCCGCAGGCGGAAATCTTCCGGCAAGCCTTTGCCGCGGCGCGCGCCGTGGACACGGCGGCGGTCGCCGCCGGCCGCAGCGGCCCCGACATCGGCGTCGAGATACGCGCAGCGCGCATTGGCGCGGTGCACGCGACGCGTCGGCAAGCCGAATCCAGAATGACTTGAATGTCGAACCACTATAAAAGGAGAGCCATCATGCAGCCAGTTCCATACCGTCTCGTTGTGGTGGTCACCAGTGTCCTCGCGCTCACGCTCGCGGCGTGCGCCCAGGTTCCGGTCACGCCCCCGGCCCCGGCCCCAATCGCGGTTTCTGCTCCAGCCCCGGCCCCTGCCGAACCGGTGGCGAAGGTGGTGTACCACGCCGACTTTGCCGACCCGCGCCGTTTCAGCGCCATGCTGACCAGCATCAACAACATGGTCACAACGTACCAGAACAATCTGGCCGAGTACGATGTACGTATCGTGTTTGTGGCGCACGGCATCCGCTTTGTGACCACCGATGCGCTCAAGGACACGCCGTTCGCCGAGGATGCGGCACTCAGGGAGCGCCGCAAGAATCTAATCGAACGCTTGCGCAGCCTGCACGACACCCAGGGCGTGAAGCTCGAACTGTGCGGCATTACACGCGAGCAGGTTCGCCTCGACCCGGAGAAACTGATTGCGGGCGTGGAGCTTGTTACTTCGGGCGTGGTGCGCATCGCCGAGCTCCAGCACCGGGGGTTTGCCTACATCAAGATCGAGTAGCTCAGGAAAGCGCGCCTGTACAACAATCGTCTTATCAGAGCCGGTCGCGCCGGTTCTGCAGACGGAAACCGGCCAGGGGCATGTCGATGCCGCGGCCAAGGGCTATGACCTTGAACAGCTCACCCATCTCGTGCGGCAGGGTGAGTTTCTTGACCTCGTTCGTGAACTGAAGATAGGCGCGTGCATCGGACTGGTCTACCTGTGTTGCGAGTTCATCCAGACCGCAGCCGAGCAGAAACAGCGCCTGCGAGGTATATCCGAGCAGGCTGAGTCCGGAGTCAGTACCGGCCTCGGCGATGGCCGTAAAATCCACATGCGCGGTGATGTCCTGAAGGCCCACGTACAGCAAAGGGTCATCGTGCGCACGGTGGCGGTAGTGACACATGAGCGTGCCGGATGAACGCTGCGGGTGATAGAACTCGTGGCGCGGAAAGCCGTAATCCACCAGCAACAGCACGCCTTGTTCCAGGATGTCGGCCACGCTGCGCACCCATCCCTCTGCGGCAAGGCCGATCTCCGAGACATAACCCTCCGGCAGGCCAAGCGCAAGTACGCGGTCACGCAGCGCGTCAATCGCCAGCGACTCGTGCCAGACAAAGCGATTGTCCTCCCAGCCGACCTGCATCTGCACAACGCCCTGTGCGCCAATGCGAAAGCGCTCTACCGGCATGGCGTCGAGCAGTTCATTGCCGAGCACAATGCCGCGGAAGCCGGCGGACGGAAGGCTGTCGAGCCACTGTACGCGCTCCAGCAGGTGTGCGGCCTGGTCCGCGAACAGTGCCCGTTGGCGGGCGCGTAGCGTGCTGCTGATTTCGAGGATGAAATAGTGCGCCGGGAGTTGTCCCAGGCATTCGAGTTCGAGCAGGAGCTGAACGGCGAGTGCGCCGCTGCCGGCCCCGACCTCAAGCAGGTCGCCATTGGCGAGTGTGGCGAGAATTTGCCCGCATTGGCGCGCCAGACAGCGCGCGAACACCGGGCCGAGCTCCGGCGCCGTGACAAAGTCGCCGGACGCGCCGAACTTGTGTTTGCCGGCAATGTAATAGCCGAACTCCGGCGCATACAACGCGAGCTCCATGAAGCGCGCAAATGCAATTGCGCCGCCGGCACCGGCGATCTCTGCGCGGATCAACTCCGTCAGGCGCTGGCTGAGTGCGCGCTCTTCCGGCGTCGGTTCCGGCAGCGCTGGCGCGTTCGGGATTCGGGACATGGCTCCTTCGACAGGCTCAGGACAGGTCTTGGCGGTTAGCGGGGGGAGCGGGTAAGGTGTGGCTTTA
>DATEYP010000131.1:0-2914 GCA_035256085.1 Acidiferrobacterales bacterium | reverse complement strand
CTCATCGTCCTCCGCGATTAACGCGCGACGCGAGCGGCGGGTCCCGGAGTACGGAGCAGTCTTACCGTGTCTGGTCATTCTAGTGACGCTTTGCGCTTCAGTGAGCTACTTTACAACCGTCTGCCGCGAAAAAGCCACGTTATCCAGTGGGAGGATTCATACGGTCATTCCATGACGCCACTCGCTTTTCCACCGGAGCTGTTCGGTCGTGCCGTCGAGTTCTCACGCATCGCCTGGCGCTGCTCCAGCAACTCCTTCACCAGCACCAGCAGGCCCTGCCGGGAATGCTCCTCCTTGGTGAGCACGCGGGCCATGCCGTGACGCAGGCGTTCCTTGTCCGCGGGCGTGAGGTCTTTGCCGGTCACGACCAGCACCGGCAGGTGGGCGGTACTTTGATCGAGGCGCAGGCGATTGAGCACCTCGAAGCTGTCCAGGCCCGGCATGAGCAGATCGAGAATAACGAGGTCGGGAGTCTGCCTGTGAATTTTCACAAGCGCGTCGGTCCCACCGCCGGCCTCGCGCACTTGACAGCCGAGCGCCGCGCGCAGGGTTTCGGCGATGGCGCCGCGCAATGCCGCATCGTCGTCCACGATCAGCACCTGGCAACCGTCAAGCGACGCCAAATAACGACTCACGGCATCCACGAGCCTCTCCATCGGGAACGGTATATTTCAGCGTGCGGTTCAGGTCGCGGCGGGCTTGGGTTGGCGCGCGGTCGACCATGGCGATTATGAGGCGCCCTGCTTCAGCGCTTGTTCGCCGACTTCCATGAGTTGCAGCAGCGAGAACGGTTTGCGCAGGAACAAATCCGCACCGAGCTTCAGGGCGCGCTGCTCCTCGTTCACCTTGGCCGAGAGCACGATGATGCGCGGCCGGCGCGGGAGCGGTTTGTTGTTCAACTCCTCCAGCACGTCCAGACCGGAGACGCGCGGAATCATGTGGTCGGGGATCAGCACATCCGGCGCGTGCGCGCGCATGTGGTCGAGGGCCTCGCGCCCGTCGGTGGCCTCGAGAATCTCGAAACGTTCCTCGTCTTCTAGCGTACTGCGCACGAGCAGCCGGATGTTGGTTTCGTCGTCGGCGATCAGAATCTTCCTTTTGTCCATGGCAGAGTCACTCGTCGTTCATCTGCCCGATGGCAGTACCCACCGGAACCCGGGGTCACTACCCCAAGCCGTTCATCCTAGGTACTCCCCTCAATACTAGTCAGTCCCAGTCAGTCCCGCCGGTAACCACAAACGGACACACGGCTTGCCCAGCGGAATCACGGGAACTGTGGGGAGCACTTGTGTCGCCGACTGATCTACTGATTGTGGCGGCGATGTTGGTGATTTTGGCTGGCGGCTTCCAGCGGGCCGGAACAGTTGTAGGCCAGTGCCCGCGTATAGGGTTACCGTTTCGTGCCTGCGCGGTGGGGCGTTCACGAACAGGCCGCGCACACGCCGCGAGACCACGCCTCCGACCACAAGAAGCCCAGGGCCTGCGCGACCTCGCCGGTGACGACTCGCTCATCAAGGCGATGCGCATCACCGCGCGCGAACTCAAGACCCTGGCCTCAATCGATCTGCCGACGACGGTGAGCAATGATGGGTACGTGCAACTGCTCATGACCCTGCGCAGCATCAGCAGTGGTCGGTGAGTGTGACCAAAACGTGTCCGGCTCCAGTCGTGTGATGTCCCTTCCCGCCTTTTCCAGTCACATTCGCGCGGAGCCGGTGCGCGCAAGTTGTTGAGTTGACGTGATGTGATAACCGGGATACGGTTTCACACGGCAGGTGTCGCAGGTTCGATCCCTGCATCGCCCACCATCTTTTCTACCTTCATACTGCTGTGGTGGTTACTCGCGCTGGGCTCTTACTTGGGCAGCCTCGGCGCGTTCCTTGACGCCGACGCCAACCTGATCGCGGCCGGCCTGGCAAGAACGTTTCGGCTATCCGATTTGCTTCCTTCCATTTCTGCTGATGGCGCAACCGCTGATGCTCATCGGCATCACGGCCGGCAGCGACTGCAGTGTCTGGCGCTACTTCTTGCAAGCTGCGTGAAATGCAGCGTCGTGATTTACTGTGTCGATTCAAGCTCTTTCCACACGCACTTCCCGCCGCTTTTCTTGTCGATCTCGTCCAGCATCCTGGCGTGCTCGGCCAGTTCCTCGTCGCTGGCACGAATCACCACGAGTGCCGGACGATTGGGGCCGAGCCGCCGGATGGCATGCGCCGATACTGACTGTTTCGCGTCCGAGGCCGCCTCGCCCGGCTCCTGGAAGAGCGTCGCCTGGCCGCCGGTCATGGCGAGATACACATCGGCCAGAATTTCGGCGTCCAGCAACGCGCCGTGCAGGCTGCGCTGCGCGTTGTCGATATTGTAATGCCGGCACAGTGAGTCGAGGTCGTTCTTCTGGCCGGGGCGCAGCTTGCGCGCCAGCTTGAGGGTATCGAGCACCGTACACACGGTCTCGATGCTGACGGCCGGCGCTGTCTCGCCCAGCAGGCGGAACTCGCAATTAATGAAACCGGTATCGAACGGCGCGTTGTGAATAATCAGCTCGGCGCCCTGCACAAACGCCAGAAAGTCCGCGGCAATGTCGGCAAACTTGGGCTTGTCGACGAGCATCTCGTTGGTGATGCCGTGCACCTCGATCGCCCCGGCGTCAATTTCGCGCTCCGGGTTGAGGTACTGGTGAAAGCGATTGCCGGTGAGACGCCGGTTGAGCATTTCCACCGCGCCGATTTCGATGATGCGATGGCCCTGCGAGGGCTCAAGGCCGGTGGTTTCCGTATCGAGGATGATCTGGCGTGGCATCGGCCTCGTGCTCATCACTTGCGCGACAGGAAGGCCAGATAGGCGCCGATCGCCGTCACGACGGCACCGCCAAGGTAAAACAGCGTCGCCTTGTCGGACATCGATCCGGAGAACG
>DATEYP010000130.1:0-3132 GCA_035256085.1 Acidiferrobacterales bacterium | reverse complement strand
TCGTCCTGCACTTCGATCAGGCCCTCCTTGAAGCAGCGCGTGCGGAAAATCGGTGCACGCTCGCGCCGGCGCAATCCCACCGGCGACCAGGGCGTGGGCTCGACGGGTAAACCGGCCTCCGCCAGGCAGGCGGCGGCTTCTTCACGCGTGGCCTTGAGGGTGTTGACGCGCAAGTCGAGCGTGGCCGGCTGGTTGAGCGCTGCGGCGAGCGCACGCGTCTCGCTCTCACCGTACTCAGCAAGCAGGCGATCGAGCAGCCAGTCCGGCAGATCGAGCTGCACCCCGAGCGGCAGCCGCTCCAGGTTAAGTGTGCGTACCCGTTCGACGATCGCCGCGCTATCGCCACGAAAGCCGGCGCCGGCATGCGTACGGTCGTTTCCACCCTGCAACGAGATGACACAGGCGGTGACGATCGCTTCCGCCGTTGCACTCGAGGTCGCGCTGCCGCTCGCCAGGTACTCGAGAAAGCGCCGGCGCCGCAGGCAGGTATACACGGTTTCGGCAATATAGCCGCGGTCGCGCGCGCCAAGCTTCGGGTGGGCGCGAAAGTGACGTTCCATCTGCGCATCGGCCGGTGAGGTGCCAGTGAGGATGACACCGAGTAGTTCCGCGGCGGATTTGAACAACGGGGATTTGAGCATATGAATTGGAGCCACAGATGAACGCAGATAAATGACAGATAAGAAAGAATAGGTTGTACGCTTCTATCTGTATTTATCTGCGTGCATCTGTGGCTGCCTTGTTATTTTCCGTAACGCTTGAGAAGGTCCGCGTAGGCGTCGATGCGCCGGTCGCGCAGGAACGGCCAGATGCGCCGCACTGCCTCGGTGCGGTCAAGATCGATGTCGGCCACGAGGATGGCCGGGGCCTCGGTGCCGGATTCGGCCAGGATCTCGCCCTGCGGGCCGGCGATGAAGCTCGATCCCCAGAACTGGATGCCGTCGCTCGCCGCCGATGGATCCGGTTCATGGCCGGCACGGTTGCACGCGAGCACCGGCAGGCCGTTGGCGACGGCGTGCGCGCGCTGAATGGTGATCCAGGCATCGCGCTGACGGGACTTCTCGGTATCGCTGTCGCGTGGATCCCAGCCAATGGCCGTCGGGTAGAGCAGCAGATCGGCACCGTTGAGGGCCATGAGGCGCGCGGCCTCGGGGTACCACTGGTCCCAGCACACCAGTACGCCGAGCCGCCCGACGCTGGTGTTGATGGGCTGGAAACCGAGATCGCCGGGCGTGAAGTAGAATTTCTCGTAGAAACCGGGATCGTCCGGGATGTGCATCTTGCGGTAGCTGCCGGCAATCCGGCCGTCGCTGTCCAGTACCACGGCGGTGTTGTGGTACAGGCCGGCAGCGCGCCGCTCGAACACCGAGGCGACGATCACGATGCCGAGCTCAAGCGCGAGCGCGCCGAGTGTGTCGGTGGTCGGGCCGGGCACCGGCTCAGCCTGGTCGAAGCGCTGCGTGTCTTCGCTCTGGCAGAAGTAAACGCCGGTGTGCAGTTCCTGAAGCAATACGAGCTGCGCACCGCGCGCCTGTGCCGAACGCACGCAATCCATGCTGGTGGCCAGATTCCTGTCGCGGTCCTCGCTGCACGCCTGCTGCACGAGGCCGACCTTAAGGCGGCGGTTCATGCTGCTCATGTTAGCAAGCCCGTTCAGTTCTGCCCATCCGGACCGCGCGCTTGACAAACAATGGTGACTGCCGGAATGCTGGCTGTCCCTGCCACCCAACAATAAAGGGAAAAAACCATGAAAAAGCGTATTGCCCTGCTCGCCATCTGCTCATTGCTCGCCGCTCCGGCCTTTGCCTATCAGGTGACCGGTCCGGTTGTTGAAGTGACCGACAGCAAAATCGTCGTCCAAAAGGGCAAGGAGAAGTGGGAAATCGCCCGCACCCCGGCCACGACCGTGAAAGGTGAGATCAAAAAAGGCGCCAAGGTCACGGTCGAATACACCATGAGCGCTATAAAAATCGAGGCGAAGGACGAGAAGAAGAAGTAACAACTCCCGCTCAAAAAACCGCAATGGCCCGCCGGACAACCGGTGGGCCATTTTTGATTATTGCTTCGTTCGTTCGAATGAATGGTGGGCATCGCCCGCGAATCATGGCTACGGCCGGCGCACGCTGGTGGGCGATGCCCATCACCATTGCTACTTTTTTTATAGGATTATGGCCGGTTATCCGGTACCACGCCCGCCGGCAGTTGCATGGTCACGCAATGCAGGCTGCCGTGCTGGTAGATGAGCGGCAGGCAATCGATGCCGATTACCTCACGCCCCGGAAAACAGCTGCGCACACGCGCCAGTGCCGCGACGTCCGCGGGATCGTCGTAGACGGGAACCAGCACGGCGTCATTAATAATGAGGAAGTTGGCATAGGTGGCCGGCAGGCGCGCGCCATCATCGTCAAATCTTGCGCGTGGCCAGGGCAGTGCTACCAGCCGGTAGGGCCGACCGGACGCGGTGCGGAATGCCTGCAACTCCTTTTGCATGGCCTGCAATTCCGCGTAGTGTTCATCGGCCGGATCGTCGCAGGCAACATAGGCAATGGTGTCCGCATCGCACAGGCGCGCGAGCGTGTCGATGTGACTGTCGGTGTCGTCACCGGCGAGATAGCCGTTATCGAGCCACAGGAATCGCGTGATGCCGAGAAGTGCGGCAAGTAGCGTTTCGATCTGCGCGCGCGTGCGGCCGGGGTTGCGCGTGGAACTTAGCAGGCAGCGCGTGGTGGTGAGCAGCGTGCCCTGGCCGTCCACTTCGATCGAGCCGCCTTCGAGGACCAGCTGCACGGTTTCAAGCGGTGCATCGCCGAACGCACCCTGTGCATGCAGGCGGCGCGTGATGAGATTGTCGAGTTCGCAGGGGTACTTGCCGCCCCAGCCGTTGAACTCAAAGTCGAGCAGTGTCGGCTCGCTGCGGCACAGCACCGTGATCGGCCCGTGGTCGCGCGCCCAGGTGTCGTTGGCGGGCGCCACGTACAGGCGCACGCGCGCGTCGGGCACACCGGCGGCGTGCAACTGGCTCGCCACCTGTGCGCGCACCGATTCGTCGTGACAGGCGATGAGCGCCAACTCGTAGCGTGCAATCGCCGCGGCGATGGCGGTAAACACCGGTTCGACGGCATGCAGGACCGG
>DATEYP010000129.1:0-2456 GCA_035256085.1 Acidiferrobacterales bacterium | reverse complement strand
TGGGTTACCTCGGAACATTGGCTGGCATGGGTGCGTTTCCGTATAATCCTAAGGGAAGCAGGCCTGCACAAAGTCCATTGCGCCAATTACGGCGCCTGGAAAAAGCAGTTAGCCGCAGTGAACGCAGATAAACATGGATATTCGATGCGCTGCCTGTATTCGCCGGCCCACCAGAAGGGTGAACGGCTTCGGTGCATCAATGGCCTGATTCATTTGCATAAATCTGCGTTCATCTGTGGCTAAACGCCGTTGCTATGATTATTAATTGAGTTTTTCTGACCAGAACCGGACCGATGAACTCCAGGCTCGCTGGCCTCCAGCCCTATCCGTTCCAGAAGCTCGCCGAGCTCATTCGTGGCCTCACTCCCCCGCCCGGAAAACCGGCGATCCGGCTGTCCATGGGCGAGCCGCAGCATGCCGCACCGCCGTTCGTATTGGAAGCCTTGCGCGCGAACCTGGGCGGCCTGTCGCACTATCCGGTGACCAAGGGCAGCAACGAGCTGCGCCAAGCGATCGCGCGTTGGGCGAACCGGCGTTTCAAACTCGACAAGGCGCCACTCGACCCGGAGCGCCATGTGCTGCCCTGCGCCGGCACGCGCGAGGCGCTGTTCTCCATCGCCCAGGCGGTGATCGACCGGCGCACGCATGCCGGGCAGCCGGCGACCGCCATGGATGGCGGAAGTGCGGAGCGCGAAGCCGTCCCAGCGGGGACATACGCAGGAGCAGCTATTCCGCTGGTGATCATGCCCAACCCGTTCTATCAGATCTACGAAGGCGCGGCGCTGCTCGCCGGCGCGCGCCCGTATTGTTTGAACACAGTCGCGGACAATAACTACCGTATGGATTTTGCTCGCGTGCCGGCGGAGCTCTGGCAACAGGTGCAGCTCGTCTACATCTGTTCGCCCGGCAACCCGACCGGTACGGTGCTGCAGCACGCCGACCTCGCGCATATTCTGGAACTGGCCGAGCGACACGATTTCCTGATCGCCTCGGACGAGTGTTACTCAGAGATCTATTTCGACGAGCACCATCCGCCACCCGGGCTGCTACAGGTGGCGCACGACCTCGGCATCGCCGACTACCGCCGCTGCGTCGTATTCCACTCGCTGTCGAAGCGTTCCAACCTGCCCGGCCTGCGCTCCGGGTTCGTGGCCGGCGACGGCGCGGCGCTCGAACAGTATTTCCAGTACCGTACCTATCAGGGCTGCGCCCTGCCGCCGCCCACCCAGGCGGCCAGCATCGCGGCCTGGAACGACGAGGCGCACGTGCGCGCCAATCGGGATCTGTACCGGGCCAAGTTCGACGCCGTGCTGGAGATTCTCGCGCCGGTCATGCAGGTCGAGAAGCCCGAGGCGAGCTTCTACCTGTGGCCGGAAACGCCGCAAGACGACGAAACCTTCACCCGCGAACTGTATGCGCGCGAGAATGTGCTGGTCCTGCCCGGCAGCTATCTGTCACGCGACGCCCAAGGCACCAACCCGGGCCGCAAGCGTGTGCGCCTGGCGCTGGTGGCGCCACTCACGGAATGTGTCGAGGCAGCGAAACGCATTCGCGGTTATATTGAGACTTTATAATACCTGAGCCGCAGATGAACGCAGATAGAAGCAAATCAACCTACCAATGATTTCATCCGTGTTTATCTGCGTTCATCTGTGGCTATATTCGATTCCATAACGGAGAAGCACCATGAGTGACATTCAGACCATCATTACCGAAGCCTTCGAGCGCCGCGCCAGCATTACGCCGCGCAGTGTCGAGACCCATGTTCAGGAAGCGGTACACGAGGCCATCAACCTGCTCGATAGCGGCAAGGCGCGCGTCGCCGAGAAGAAGACTGGCAAGTGGGTGGTGAACGAGTGGCTGAAAAAAGCGGTGCTGCTGTACTTCCGCATCGAAGACAACGGTTTCATCAAGGGCGGCTACACCAACTATTGGGACAAGGTGCCGTCCAAGTTCGCCGATTACAATTCCAAGAGCTTCCGCGACGGCGGTTTTCGTGTGGTCCCGCCGGCCGCGGTGCGCAAGGGCGCCTACATCGCACCGAGCGTGGTGCTCATGCCTTCCTATGTGAACATTGGCGGCTACGTGGACGAAGGCTCGATGGTGGACACCTGGGCTACGGTTGGCTCGTGCGCACAGATCGGCAAGAACGTGCATCTTTCCGGCGGCGTCGGTATCGGCGGCGTGCTGGAACCGGTGCAGGCGGCGCCCACCATTATCGAAGACAACTGCTTCATCGGCGCACGCTCCGAAGTCGTCGAGGGCGTGATCGTCGAAGAAGGTTCGGTGATTTCGATGGGCGTGTACATCGGCCAGAGCACCAAGATTTATAATCGCGAGACCGGCGAGGTCAGCTACGGACGCATCCCGGCCGGGTCGGTGGTGGTATCCGGCAACCTGCCCTCCAAGGACGGCAAGTATTCGCTGTATTGCGCCGTGATCGTGAAACAGGTCGA
>DATEYP010000128.1:0-4738 GCA_035256085.1 Acidiferrobacterales bacterium | reverse complement strand
GCGCTCTGCTCATTTTGTTCGGCAACCCTCAAGGCAACTCAACATAAAACAGCGTTTAGCCGCAGATGAACGCAGACATTTGAATCTCCGTGTTTATCTGCGTTCATCTGCGGCTGACTGCTTTTTTCATACTCAAGGTTTATAGCGAATCCGCGCGGCGGCGCGTTCAATCCGGTATCTCGGCCATGCCACCCGGAAACACCGAGGGCATGCGCTCCTGCAGACGCCGCATGGCCGATTCGAGACGGTAAGCGTACACGGTAGTGAAGGCCATCACATTCTTCACGTAGTTGCGCGTTTCATTGAACGGCACCGTGTCCACCCAGGCATCGGCATCGAGCGGCTTGTTGTCAGGCAGCCACTCGCGCACGCGGTTCGGGCCGGCGTTGTACGAGGCCGTCGCCAGCACCTGGTGGCCATGGTTCACGTCCAGCACGGTGCGCAGATAGCTGGCACCGAGCTTGAGATTGTTCTCGACATTCAGGATCGCTGTGTTGTTCGGCAGGCGCAGATTTATGCGCCGGCCGGCCATCCGGCCGGTGTGCGGCATGAGCTGCATCAGCCCAAGCGCGCCGGCCTCGGAGCGCGCATCGGTCACGAATGCACTCTCCTGGCGCAGCACGCCGTAGACCCAGTCGGGATCGATGTTGTTGCGCTGTGCATTGGCCTCGACCATATCGCGATATAAAACCGGGAAACGCAGCTCCAGATCGTCGAGATGTTCGGATTTGTTCACCGTAAGAATCGCGCGGTCATGCCAGCCCCACTGACGCGCCAGCACCGCGGCCACCGCCAGATCGCGGTTGTTCATGTGGCGCGTGGCCCAGGCCCACTGACGGCGTGCCGCGAGGGTATCGCCGAGTGTAAACAGCTCTTTCGCCATCTGGATGCCGGGGTGCACAAGCATGGCGGCCACCTCTTCCGGGCTGGCTTGCACGCTTACGTGCTGCATGGCGTACGGCTGATCGATATGGTCGGCAGCCAGGAAACCGTAATAACTGCGCTCTTTGGCCAGCTCGCGATAGAGCGATCTGGCCTGACGCTCCTCGCCCGTACGCGCCAGCATGCGCGCCTTCCAGTAGCGCCACTCGCCTTCCTTCTGTTCCGGTTCGGGCAGCAGGGCCAGGAAGCGCAGACCGGTCTGCCATTCACCATTGCGAATCGCCGCGCGCACGCGCCACTGGCGCAGGGTCTCGTCGCTCGCGTCCGCCGATGCCGCTGACAGCCATTCGACCGCGCGCGGGTGGTGCGCCTGGGCGGCAAGAATGCCAACCCAGCGCAGCACGTATTTTTCATCCTCGCCGAAAAACTCGTGGCGTTCCTTGTACGTCTCCCACAAACGCATCGCCTCGTCCGGATCGCTATAAGCCAGACGCACCACGCCATGCCGGATGATGGCGCGCGCCATGGGCGTCTCCACCGGATAACGGAAACGCAGCAGTTCCTGCTGCGGCTGGCGATGCATCGCCAGCCAGCGCTGCACCCACACGCGCTCGGAGGGCTCAAGATAGCGGCCAAGACCCTCGGCGAGGGTCAGGTTGCGTTTCTCCATGGCGACCTGGATACGCGCCCAGACCATGTCCGAGGTCATGTGCCCGGCCTTACGCCACGCATCGAATACCGGATCGCAGGCCGCCGGCAAGCGGCTGCCGGTAAGCCACAGCTTGCCGGCCTCGTTCATCAGGCCGGACTGTTCCTGGCTCGCCTTGATCAGGTGCATGAGACGCTGGCAGTTGAGCGAATCGTCGGGTCCGATGTCACGGAATTCACTGATGAAGGTGCTCCAATCGCCGCGCCGGGTGAGCAGCTCGAGCCACCTTCTGCGCAGTTGATCGCTCACTGCCGCAGCCGGATTGCGTTCCAGGAAGTCGTGCAACTTCGACGCTGGCGTGGTGGTAATGCGGTCTTTCAGGAATTCGTAATCGAGATACGGCAGCAACACGTAGCCGCTGAGTTCGTCGCGCAGCCGCTGGAAACGCGCCAGATCGCCGGAGTGCAATTTCGCGAGCGCCTGCGTGTACTGTTGACGCTGCTTCTCATTGACCGCAAGCTCCTGACGCGGTCTCGACCGCTCGCTCCCGGCGCGGTCTACCGACACCATCCCTGGTGTCGTCGACCGCTCGCTCCCGACGTTTGCTACCTCGCCCATCCCTGGACTCGTCCCTTGTCCATCCGGGGACGCATCTTCGCCGGGCGCAGTCATCGCCTCCCGCTGGCTAAGGGCCAAAAGCAGGAGAAGCGGGAGCAGGAGCCGGACAGTTCGTGTGGTCATGGAATTGTTATTATAGATGGCGTTACGTCGCTTATGGGTACTGACAAGACTAACGGCGCCAAGCGTGCAAGACTTCAAATACCCCTTGCCTGCGGCTTTCTGACTTATGGCCATCACCACTCAAAACCCGGCGAACGGCGAAACGCTCAAAACCTTTGTCGCGCTGGACAATACGCAGATCGATACCGCCCTGCAACAGTCAAGCACGGCAAGTGTCGGCTGGGCCGCTACGTCGATCGCCGACCGCAGCGCCTGTCTCCGGAGCGCTGCGCAAAAATTGCGCGCGCAGCGCGACCGGTATGCCGCGCTGATTACCCTCGAAATGGGCAAACCGATCCGCGAGGCGCGCGCCGAAGTCGAGAAGTGCGCCACGGGCTGCGAGTTCTACGCGCAGAATGCCGAACGCTTCCTCGCTGACGAAGTCATCGCCACCGATGCCGGCAGGAGTTACATTGCCTATCAGCCGCTCGGCACACTGCTGGCGATCATGCCGTGGAACTTCCCGTTCTGGCAGGCGTTCCGCGCCGCCGCCCCGGCGCTCGTGGCCGGCAACACCGCCCTGCTCAAACACGCCTCGAATGTGCCGCAGTGCGCACTCGCCATCGAGGAGATCTTCCAGGCGAGCTTCCCGGCGAATGTGTTCCGCACCCTGCTCATCGGCCCGCAGCAGGCCGAGAAATTAATCGCCGACCCGCGCATCCACGCCGTCACGCTCACCGGCAGCGAAGCCGCCGGCCGGCGCATCGCCGCCGCGGCCGGAATGCAACTCAAGAAATCCGTGCTCGAACTCGGAGGTTCAGATGCCTTCGTGGTGCTGGCCGATGCCGACCTTGATATGGCCGCGCGTCTGGCCACGGCGTCGCGTTTCCTGAACGGCGGCCAGTCCTGTATCGCCGCCAAGCGCATCATCCTGGTGGAATCCATTGCCGAAGATTTCCTGGCACGCTTCCGGCAACAACTCGCGCAGCTCAAGCTGGGTGACCCGACGCGCGAAGATACCGACCTCGGCCCGATGGCGCGCGCCGACCTGCGCGACACGCTGCACCGGCAGGTAACCGACTCCATTAAAAGGGGTGCAACGCCAGTCATGGGTTGCGAGCCGGTCGCAGGTCCGGGCTATTACTATAAGGTCTCGCTGCTCGACATGGTGCGGCCCGGCATGCCGGCCTATGAGGACGAACTGTTCGGCCCGGTCGCGGCCGTGATCCGTGCCAAGGATGAGGCCGATGCCCTGCACATCGCCAACGACAGTCGTTATGGGCTGGGTGGCAGCGTGTGCACCGGCAATCCGGAAAGAGGCGAAGCGTTCGCGCGCGCCATGCACTGCGGCCAGGCGTTCGTGAACGGTATGGTCAAAAGCGATCCGCGCCTGCCGTTCGGCGGCATCAAGGCGTCGGGTTATGGCCGCGAGCTGGCGCTACAGGGGATTCGTGAGTTCGTGAACATCAAAACAATCTGGATGAAGGACTAGCATCCAGCATGAATCGGTGTAGAAATCGCCGCTCCGCGCGCCTGTGATGCACAGGGATGTGCGAATGCGGTGAGGCCAAGGACGGTCGAAGCGGCCGCTCACGCGGCAGACACTCCATCCCTGGAGACAAAGAAAAGCGCCCGAAGGCGCTTTTCTAAACAGCCTGCGATGGCCGTTGGCGTTGCGATTACTTCTTTTTCGCTTCCGGGCACTTCACTTCCTTGCCATCCACCGTGACGATATCACCCGCCTTCTTGCCTTTGCAGGCCTTGGTCGTGGCTTTATCGGCGGCGAAAGTGACACTGGTGGCCGCGAGACCACCGGCAAAACCGAGGACCATCAACACTGCGAGAATTTTGCTCTTCATTACTTAACTCCTCCTAAGAGATGGTAAATGTATTGCTGGCACCGGAAAAATTGATTCCACCTGCCATCACCATGATGAAAAGCAAACCCTGTGCCACGCACACGATGGTTAATCATAGATATTATAATCAAATACATAGAGGCCTGAAAGGCGCGGAGCGGCATGCTAGAACATTGGGCAGAGCCACATAATATGTAGCAGTCACCAAATCTTGTGGGCCTGGTCATCTGGGACAAAACGCAACTTCCAAATAAGTAATGGTTCGTGGAACGCGCACTACCCCTTATCCCGGCGCGTGCGCACCACCGTGACACTGCACGGCGCCTGGGCGGCGACCGCCGCGGAGACGCTGCCGAGGTGTTGGCGCAAGGCCGAGCTGGCGCGCGCGCCGATCACGATCTGATCCACCTGGTGCTGGTGCGCGTAATCCACGATCGCGCGCGCCGGATCGCCGGGTATCACCTGGAATACCAGGCGCGGCGACGCGAGCTTGAGCGGTTGCGCCCAATGGCGCATCGCAACCTGGCGCGCTACATCGGGCGCGGTGGCGGCGTGGTGCCGCGACCGCTCCTGCGCCGGCAACACGGACAGGCAGGTGAAGTAGCTGTTTGGTTCGCTGCGCGCCAGA
>DATEYP010000127.1:0-21288 GCA_035256085.1 Acidiferrobacterales bacterium | reverse complement strand
AGATTGCAGCGCTCCGGCTGAAACCGGGGCGCTGTGCTATTTTAAGGCCCCGGTTTACGCGGCCCCTCGTAGCGGCCGCCACTGAGAAAGGGTAATAGCCATGCCAGTTATCACACTGCCGGACGGCAGTCGCCGTGAATTTCCCCAGCCTGTAACGGTTGCCGAACTGGCCCTCGCCATCGGTCCCGGCCTGGCCAAGGCCGCCCTGGCCGGCAAGGTCGATGGTCGGGTCGTGGATACCTCGTTCCGCATCGACAACGACGCCCAGGTATCGATCATCACCGAGCGCGATCCGGACGGCCTTGAAATCATCCGCCACTCGACGGCGCACCTGCTGGCGCAGGCGGTGAAGGCGCTTTACCCGGATGCGCAGGTCACCATCGGCCCGGTGATCGAGGACGGTTTCTACTACGACTTTGCCTACAAACGCGGCTTCGCCGAGGAAGACCTGCGGGCGATCGAGGCGAAAATGCAGGAGATCGTCAAGCAAGATCTCCCGATGAGCCGGCGTGTGCTGCCGCGCGACGCGGCGATTGCCTATTTCCGCAGCCTGGGCGAGGAATACAAGGCGAAGATCATCGAGGACATCCCGCAGGGCGAACACATCTCGCTCTATCGCCAGGGCGAATTCGAGGATCTGTGCCGCGGCCCGCATGTCCCCTCCACCGGCAAGCTCAAGGCCTTCCGGCTCATGAAGGTCGCCGGCGCCTATTGGAAGGGCGACTCACGCAACGAGATGCTGCAACGCATTTACGGCACCGCCTGGGGCGACAAGAAGACACTCGACGCCTATCTGCATCGCCTGGAAGAGGCCGAGAAGCGCGATCACCGCAAGATCGGCAAGGCTCTCGCCCTGTTCCATATGCAGGAAGAGGCGCCGGGTATGGTGTTCTGGCACGAGCGCGGCTGGCGCATCTACCAGACCATCCAGCGCTACATGAGCGATCTGTGGCGCGCCAGCGGCTACCGGGAGATCCGTACCCCGCAACTTGTGGACCGCAGCCTGTGGGAGAAGTCCGGCCACTGGGAGAAATTCCACGACGACATGTTCACGACCGAGTCGGAGAAGCGCACCTTCGCGGTCAAGCCGATGAACTGCCCGTGCCACATTCAAATCTACAATCAGGGCCTGAAGAGCTACCGCGACCTGCCATTGCGTCTGGCCGAGTTCGGCTCCTGCCACCGCAACGAACAGTCCGGCGCGCTGCACGGCCTGATGCGGGTGCGCGGCTTCACGCAAGATGATGCCCACATCTTCTGCAGCGAGGATCAGGTCCAGTCCGAAGTGGCCACCTTCATTGACCTGCTGCACAAGGTCTATGCCGATTTCGGTTTCAAGGAGGTTCAGTACAAGCTTTCGACCCGCCCGGCAAACCGTATCGGCTCGGATGAGGCCTGGGACAAGGCCGAGCATGCCCTGGAACATGCCCTGAATAGCAAGAAACTGCCCTGGGACCTGCAGCCGGGGGAGGGGGCGTTCTACGGGCCGAAGATCGAATTCTCGCTCAAGGACTCGATCGGCCGGATCTGGCAGTGCGGCACCATTCAGGTGGATTTCTCCATGCCGGGTCGGCTCGGCGCCCACTACATCGCGGCCGATGGCAGCAAACAGGTACCGGTCATGCTGCACCGCGCGGTATTTGGCTCGATTGAGCGTTTCATCGGGATTCTGATTGAAGAATATGCCGGGGCTTTCCCGGTTTGGCTCGCCCCGGTGCAGGCCGCAGTACTCACCATCACGGATAAACAGGCGAAATATGCCCAGGAAGTAGAAAAATACCTCCTGAAAGCCGGTTTCCGGGCTGAAGCGGACTTGAGAAACGAAAAAATAGGCTTTAAAATCCGCGAACATACCTTGCAGCGTGCACCCTATCTGCTGGTCATCGGCGAGCGGGAGGCGCAGGAAGGTAAATTGGCCGTGCGCACGCGCAGCGGGGAGGATCTGGGTTCCATGACGCTGGATGCGTTCCTGGAACGGCTCACCACCGAGGTCGCGAGTCACGGCATTTCTGTTTTGGAGGAGTAGAACTATCGCTGCGGAAAAGGCTACACGCATCAACGACGACATACGGATTCCATCGGTCCGGCTGATCGGCGCTGACGGCAAACAGGTTGGAGTGGTGCCTACGTCGGATGCCAAACGTATGGCCGAAGAAGCCGGGCTGGATCTGGTCGAGATCTCACCGAATGTTTCGCCGCCCGTTTGCCGGATCATGAACTTCGGAAAGTTTCAGTACGAAGAGAGCAAACGCAAACACGCAGCGAAAAAGAAGCAGAAACAGATCCAGATCAAGGAAGTAAAGTTTCGTCCGGGGACGGACGTTGGAGACTATCAGGTCAAACTACGCAACCTGATTCGTTTCCTGGAAGAAGGGGACAAGGCCAAGATTACCTTGCGCTTCCGTGGTCGCGAAATGGCTCATCAGGAATTGGGCACGCAGCTGCTGAAACGCATTGAAGAGGACCTTAAGGAATTCGGAAATGTCGAACAATTTCCGCGTCTCGAAGGTCGTCAGATGGTCATGGTTATCGGCCCCAAAAAATAGGTCGCGGTCGTATTGCGACATTCATAAACCTGTAGCGCCTCACCGGCTCGCACCGGCGGCGTGAGAATGCGGAGTCAAGTCACATGCCTAAGCTCAAAACCAACCGGGGCGCCGCGAAGCGTTTCCGGAAGACCGGGGGTGGCGGATTCAAATCCGGGCACGCCTACGTGCGCCACATCCTGACCAAAAAATCCACCAAGACCAAGCGCCAGCTGCGCGGCAACACCTTGGTGCATGAATCCGATGTCGCCTCCGTGCGGCGTATGCTGCCGAACGCGTAAAGGAGACTAGCCATGCCACGTGTAAAACGCGGAGTTGTCGCACGCGCCCGCCACAAGAAGGTCCTGGCGAAGGCCAAGGGTTACTACAACGCACGCCGCAAGGTCTATCGGGTCGCCAAGCAGGCGGTCATGAAGGCCGAGCAGTACGCCTACCGAGACCGGCGCGCACGCAAGCGCGATTTCCGTTCGCTCTGGATCGTGCGTATCAACGCGGCTGCGCGCGAATGCGGCCTGTCCTACAGCCGCTTCATCAGCGGTCTGCAGAAGGCCACGATCGAAGTCGACCGCAAAATGCTGGCCGACATCGCCGTGCACGACAAGAAGGCCTTCGCCGCGCTGGCGGAGAAGGCCAAGGCCAGCCTCGTCTGATTGTCGCGCCGGTGCGCGGTTATCTGTAAAAACAAGGGAAAGGCCATGGCCTTTCCCTTTTTTGTCTCCATGGATGGAGTGTATGCCGCGAGAGCGCATGGACGCGCGGTGCGGTTAATTCTCCTGGAACCAGAATGACCACAGCGAGCGAGTCGCTCAAGTTGCAACTGGATACCCTGGTTGGGGAGGCGCGTGTCGCGATCGAGGGCGCGCCGGGCGTGCCCGATGTCGAGCAGTTGCGCGTGCATTATCTCGGCAAGAAGGGCGTGGTTACCGAGCAGCTCAAGCAGCTCGGTGGTTTGCCGGCAGAAGAGCGTCCGCGCGTCGGTCAATGGGTGAACGAAGCCAAGGAGCTGCTTCAGGATCTGCTGCAAACACGCAAGCAGCAACTCGAGAACGCATTACGCAATGACAGGCTGGAACGCGAAAAGCTCGATGTGACCTTGCCCGGACGTGGCACACGCCTCGGCGGACGACATCCGGTCTCGCGCACACTGGAACGTCTCGAAACCCTGTTTCTGCACCTCGGTTTCGAAATTGCCGACGGCCCGGAGATCGAGGACGATTTCCACAATTTCGAGGCGCTCAACATTCCGGCCACGCATCCGGCGCGTGCCATGCATGACACCTTCTATTTTGGCGATGGTCGCCTGTTGCGTACCCATACATCCCCGGTGCAGGTGCGCTATATGCAGGCGAACAAGCCGCCGCTGCGCGTTATCGCTCCGGGACGCGTCTATCGCTGCGATTCGGATGTCACGCACACCCCCATGTTTCATCAGATCGAGGGCCTGATGGTGGACGAGTCGGTGAGTTTCGCCGACCTGAAAGGACTGCTCGCCGAATTTCTGACACAGTTTTTCGAGAAACCGCTCAAGGTGCGCTTTCGGCCGTCGTTTTTCCCGTTCACCGAGCCGTCTGCCGAGGCCGACATCGAATGCGTGATCTGCGGCGGCGGCGGTTGCCGTGTGTGCAAGGGGACTGGCTGGCTGGAGGTCCTGGGCTGCGGCATGGTGCATCCGGAAGTATTCCGGCACGTGGGCATCGACAGTGAGCGCTATACCGGCTTTGCTTTCGGACTCGGTGTTGAGCGCCTGGCGATGTTGCGCTATGGGGTGAACGACCTGCGGCTGTTCTACGAGAACGACCTGAGATTCCTGCAGCAGTTTAGATAAAAAGCTTGGCCACAGATGAACACAGATACTAAAAAGTTAAAGCATCAATCAGAAACGCTTTTTGATCTGCGTTCATCTGTGGCTTAAATAATTTAATTTTATGAAAATCAGCGAGCAATGGTTGCGTGAGTGGGTGGCGGTGCGCCAGGACGCCAAGGCGCTGGCCGAACGACTGACGCTTGCCGGCATCGAGGTTGGCGCCGTGACCCCGGTGGCGGCGCCGCTCGAACATATTGTGGTCGGTGAAATTCTTTCGATTACACCGCACCCGCAAGCCGACCGGCTACGCGTCTGCCAGGTGAACATCGGGAAGCAGGCGCCGCTCACCATCGTCTGCGGCGCTGCCAATGCCGCCGCCGGTCTGAAGGTACCGACGGCGCTGGAAGGCGCGCTGCTGCCGAATGGCACAAAAATAACCCGGACCGCGATCCGCGGCGTGAACTCCTTTGGCATGCTGTGTGCCGGTGCGGAACTGGGCCTTGAGGAAACCTCCCAGGGTTTGATGGTGCTCGATGCCAGGGCGAAGCCGGGCACGGCAATCACAAGGCACTTGCAACTCGACGACCATCAGCTCGAAGTGGAACTGACACCCAACCGCGGCGATTGCCTGAGCATCATGGGACTGGCGCGCGAACTTGCAGCCCTGACCGGCGCGCGTTTCACGCCGATGGCCGTGAAACCGGTTACCGCCAGGACGCGACGCAAACTCGGCGTCACGCTCGGCGCGAAAAAAGCCTGCGCCCG
Organism: Acidiferrobacterales bacterium; assembly: GCA_035256085.1. Lineage (GTDB taxonomy): Bacteria > Pseudomonadota > Gammaproteobacteria > Acidiferrobacterales > UBA6901 > UBA6901. The sequence goes on along the minus strand of DATEYP010000127.1, from coordinate 16,173 downwards.
TTACGCCGGCCGCGTGATCGAAGGTATTAGCCCCCATGCCAGCACGCCGCTGTGGATGAAGGAACGCCTGCGCCGCAGCGGCGTTCGCAGCATTCATCCGGTCGTGAACGTCACCAATTACGTGATGCTCGAACTCGGCCAGCCGCTGCATGCCTTCGATCTCGACAAACTGTCGGGCAACATTACGGCGCGTCACGCACACAAAGGCGAAGCACTCGATCTGCTCGATGGCAAGAAGCTTACGCTCGATCCTGCTGACCTGGTGATAGCCGATGCGCGCGCGCCGGTCGCGCTCGCCGGTATCATGGGCGGGCAGGATTCGGCGGTCGGCAGCGTCACGCAAAATCTTTTCCTCGAAAGCGCCTGGTTCCGGCCGGAGGCCATCGGCACCCGTGCCCGGTTCTACGGGCTGCACACCGATTCGTCGCATCGCTTCGAGCGCGGCGTGGACCCGGCGCTTCAGCGTCAGGCACTGGAGCGCGCCACGGCACTGATACTTGCCATCTGCGGTGGCAAGCCTGGCCCGGTTACGGAAAAAAGTTCCGCCGCGCATCTTCCAAAACGTCCGGCAATCTTGTTGCGTGCCGCGCGCATTGAGCGTGTGCTGGGTATGTCGATTCCGCCGGTATCGGTCGAGGCCATTCTCAAGCGCCTCGGCATGCGCACGATCAGGTCGGCTGCCGGTAAAACCGGTCGCAGCTGGAAAGTGACACCGCCCGGTTGGCGTTCGGACATCGGAAGGGAAATAGACCTGATCGAGGAGTTGGTGCGCGTGCACGGCTACGAAAAAGTGCCGGCGCGTGTGCCGCTGGCGGCGCTGCACGTGCCGGCCGTTTCTGAATCGAGAATTGCCGCCCGGCGATTGCGCGACGTGCTGATTGACCGGGACTACCAGGAAGCGATCACCTACGGCTTTGTGGATCCGGTTTTACAGTCACTGCTTTCGCCAGGGGGCTCTCCGCACACACTCGCCAATCCAATCGCTTCGGATCTGGCCCAGATGCGCCTGACCCTGTGGCCCGGCCTTATCAAGGCCGCGCTCTACAACCAGAACCGCCAGCAGGAGCGAGTGCGGTTGTTTGAGATCGGCAAGCGTTTTTTGACCAAGCCGGACGGCACGGCGGATGAGCAGGCAGTCATTGCCGGTATCGCCACGGGACCGGCCTTTCCGGAACAGTGGGGAAGCAAAGCCCGGCCGGTTGATTTTTTCGACGTCAAAGGCGATATCGAGGCCTTGTTGGCACTGGGCGGTCAACGCCAGTTTTTATTCCGGCCGGCACATCACCCGGCCTTGCATCCCGGGCAAGCCGCTGAAATCGTGCATTCCGGAAACAAGGATTGCCCCATAGGCTTATTGGGTGTATTGCATCCGCTAATCCAGGCAAAATCTGGACTGGAAAAGTCGGCCATTATCTTTGAATTGCGAATATCCGCCCTGCAAGCGGCATTTATCCCTGAATTTCGGGAAATATCGCGTTATCCAGCCATTCGTCGTGATCTGGCCCTGGTTCTGGCTGAGGCAATATCGGCCCAGGATGTCCTGGATAACGTCCGCAAGACGGCAGGGGGGCTCCTGGCCAACCTTGAGCTGTTTGACGAGTATCGCGGGGAAGGCATTGATTCCGGAAGAAAAAGTCTGGCTCTGGGCTTGACCTTACAGGATACATCGCGCACTCTTAATGAAGAGGATGTGGAAGCAGTGATCGGGAGAGTGGTGGCCGGCCTGAAGGCCGACTTCGAGGCACAGCTCAGACAATAAGTCTTCAAGCAATAAGGGCTCATTTCGATGGCGTTAACCAAGGCTGATCTGGCCGAGGCTCTGTTTAACGAGCTGGGATTGAATAAAAGGGAAGCCAAGGAATTCGTCGAATTCTTCTTCGAGAAGATCCGCGAGGCCTTGGAAAACGGCGAATCGGTAAAGCTGTCCGGCTTTGGCAATTTCGGCCTGCGCAAGAAGAACCCGCGCCCTGGCCGCAACCCCAAGACCGGCGAAGAAATTCCCATTTCCGCACGCCGGGTGGTTACCTTCCGGGCCAGCCATAAGCTAAAAGAACGGGTCGATCAGAATGCTGGATCCCGAAGACAATCTTGAGTTGCCGCCTATTCCAAGCAAGCGTTACTTCACTATTGGTGAAGTCAGCGAGCTGTGCGGGGTCAAGCCGCATGTGCTGCGATACTGGGAGCAGGAATTCCCCCAGCTCAAGCCGGTCAAGCGCCGCGGAAACCGCCGCTATTACCAGCGGCATGACGTGATGCTGATTCGCCAGATTCGCAGTCTCTTGTACGTCGATGGCTTCACCATCAGCGGCGCGCGCAACAAGCTGGTGGTCGAGAATGATCTGAGCGACCCGAATCAACGTTCCGCCGTTATTCACCAGCTCATCCAGGAGCTTGAGGATGTGTTGGCGCTGCTCGGCGCGCGCAAAGCCTGATTGCGTTTCTCCCGCAAGTATTCTCGGGTATGATGTGCGCCCTCGGCGCAACTTTTCCCCCGGCGCCGGTAGCATTTTCAGCGGGGCGTAGCGCAGCCTGGTAGCGCACCTCCTTGGGGTGGAGGTGGTCGGAGGTTCAAATCCTCTCGCCCCGACCAATCATTTTGTTGTGTACACCGTCCTTGGCCAAACATTGTCCATGGTTCTGATTTACACCATCCCGCGCATTTGCTTTTGGGCACACGCCGCCGAGTGTGTCCGCCTTCTCCGCCTTGAACTGGGCATGATCTTTTCTTTACGGTGCCATGGTCATGCGTATTCTGCTCAGTAACGACGATGGTTATTTCGCTCCCGGGCTTACCATACTCGCGGAGGCCGTCCGGCAGATCGCACACATCGATGTTGTGGCCCCGGAACGCGATCGCAGCGGCGCCAGCAATTCCCTGACCCTGTCCCGGCCGTTGCGCATGCAGCGTGCGGCCAGTGGCTTCTACTACGTGGATGGCACGCCTACCGACTGCGTGCACCTGGCCATCACCGGCCTGCTGGCGCAGGAACCGGACATGGTCATCGCCGGCATCAACCACGGCGCCAACCTCGGTGACGACGTGATCTACTCGGGAACAGTCGCAGCTGCCATGGAAGGACGTTTTCTCGGATTACCGGCCATCGCCGTGTCCCTGGTTGGACGCGAAGGCCGGCATTTTGAAACCGCCGCGCGTGTGGTGCTGTGGCTGCTCGAGAAACTCAAGAGCCACCCGCTTCCGACGGACACCATTTTGAATGTAAACGTTCCGGACATTTCCTACGAGCAGCTGGGCGGGTTTGAGGCAACACGTCTCGGTCATCGTCATAAGGCCGAGCCGGTGATCAAGTCCGCCGATCCGCATGGCAATGCGATCTACTGGGTGGGACCGTCGGGCGCGGAGGCGGACGCCGGGCCTGGCACGGATTTTCACGCCTTGCGCCAGAATCGTGTGTCGGTCACGCCGTTGCACGTGGATCTCACCCGGCATGTGACGCTTGCGCATTTGGCATCCTGGCTCGGCTGAACTTTTGTGAAGATGAACGAAGTAGGGCTGCCTTCGTGACGACACGCCTGTCCGGCATCGGCATGACCTCGGCACGGACACGTGAACGCCTGGTACTGCGCCTGCGTGCGACCGGCATCCGTGATGCCGCCGTGCTCGAAGCCATCGGCAAGTTGCCGCGCCACCTGTTTATGGACGAGGCGCTGGCGAGCCGTGCTTACGAAGACACCGCATTACCCATCGGCCACGGTCAGACCATCTCGCAGCCTTATACCGTTGCGCGCATGACCGAGCTGTTGCTGGCCGATGGCGCGCGTCGTGTGCTTGAAATCGGTACCGGCTCTGGCTATCAAACCGCTGTCCTGTGTGCGCTGACACAAGAAGTGTATTCCGTGGAGCGCATCGAACCCCTGCATAAAAGTGCGCGCCGCTGTCTTCAGGAGCTGGGTTACCGGAATTTCCGCCTGAAACTCAGCGACGGCAGCGACGGCTGGCCGGAATACGCCCCCTACGACGCGATTCTGGTAACAGCGGCGGCCGCCGAGGTGCCGGCAGCGCTGCTGGCGCAACTCGCACCCGGCGGGCGCCTGCTGATTCCGGTTGGCAATGTCGCGCATCAGGAACTGCTCAGCATTCGACAGACTGCCGATGGCATCGTGCGTGAACATATAGAGCTGGTCAATTTTGTTCCACTTATCCAGGACATCACCTGAATGAGCCCAGGTGCGTCGAGTTGCTGATGCGGCGTATTCGCATAACCTGCATACTGTTGCTGGCACTTGCCGGCGTCCTGACAGCCTGCTCGGGCCAGCGCACAGTCGCAAAGCCGCGAATCGACGAACAATCCCAATCACTGCGCCAACCCGAGCAGCCAACCCGCACGGTGGTACCTGGCGATACGCTCTACAGCATCGCCTGGGAGTCGGGCCAGGATTATCGAGAGCTTGCGAAATGGAACCGTATTTCTCCGCCATATACCATCAAGCCGGGCCAGGCGTTGCGTGTCTTGCCACCGACGGAACAGACGCCGGCCACGGTCAAGCCGAGCGCAACAAGCAAGGCAGCAGACAAGGCAAACACCAAATCCACGTATTCCACCAGCAAGACAGGGAAGGCCATCGCGAGTGCCGATAAACCCAAGGCAAAAAACAAAACAAAAACCGTCGCGCCATCTTCCGACAGCGGCAAAACCCTCGCCGGCTCCTGGGCATGGCCAGCCGATGGACTGCTTCTGAAACGCTACAGTGACAACGGCTCTGGCAAGGGTCTCGATATCGGCGGTAAGCGTGGCCAGCCGATACGCGCTGCCGCAGCAGGTCGCATTGTGTACCAGGGCAGTGGACTTCGCGGATACGGTCAGCTTATTATCATCAAGCATAGTGATGAATTTCTCAGTGCTTATGCGCACAACGACAGGACTTACGTTAAGGAAGGCGACGTGGTGAAACGCGGGCAAAAGATTGCGGACATGGGCAACACCGGCACCGACCGGGTGAAACTGCACTTCGAAATCCGCCGTCAGGGCGTTCCCACAGACCCACTGAAATTTCTCCCCAAGCGCTAGCCCATGGCCACGCGGAAAAAAACCACTCGGGTCGCCACAACCAAAACAAAAAAAGGCAAACGGCCGGCGCGCGCCAAAGCCGTGCGGCCGGAAGAAGCGGAACAGAAAAGTCAGTTTCCAGTCCTGACGGATGCCGAGGATGAGGAGGCGGTCGTCGCAGCGGACGACATTGAATCCGACGAAGACGAAGTCGTGAGCGTGGCGCCAGCGGATGCCGAGCCGGCCGAGGAGGCTGCCGAGGAAACCCGCGAAATACCCGTCGAGCCCGCACTGCAAGCCGACGCGACCCGCCTGTATTTGAAGGAAATCGGTTTTTCGCCGTTGTTGAGCGCCGAAGAGGAAGTGTACTTCTCGCGCCGTGCGCGCAAAGGCGACGAGGCGTCGCGCAAGCGCATGATCGAGAGCAACCTGCGGCTTGTGGTAAAAATCTCGCGCCGCTACATGAACCGCGGCCTGGCGCTGCTTGATCTCATCGAGGAGGGCAACCTCGGCCTGATCCGCGCGGTTGAGAAATTCGATCCGGAACGCGGCTTCCGCTTCTCTACTTATGCCACGTGGTGGATCCGCCAAACCATCGAGCGTGCGATCATGAACCAGACGCGTACCATTCGCCTGCCGGTGCATGTGCTCAAGGAAATAAACGTCTACCTGCGTGCGGCGCGCTATCTTTCGCAGAAGCTCGATCACGAACCGACACCGGAAGAAGTGGCGACTCTGCTCGACAAGCCGCTCGAAGACGTGAAGGAGATGTTTGGACTGAACGAACGCATCGCCTCGGTGGATGCGCCGCTCGACAACGATCCGGATCGCTCGTTGCTCGACGCCATTGCCGATGAGCGCACACCCGATCCGGAACGCATCATGCAGGACGAAGACCTGCATGGACTGGTGCAGGCCTGGCTCAGTGAACTCAACGACAAACAACGTGAGGTGGTGGAACGGCGGTTTGGTCTGAACAACCGCGAGATCTCGACACTGGAAGAGGTAGGTGCCGATCTTGGCGTAACGCGCGAACGTGTGCGCCAGATCCAGGTCGAGGCCCTGAAGCGCCTGCGCGTACTGCTCGAAAAGAATGACTACTCGATCGATTCGCTGTTTTAACTTCAGCCGCAGATGAACACAGATAAGCGCGGATGGTAATGTATTACTAGTGTAGTTTCATTCGCAATAACGCCGACCCCCAGCTCTTTGTCTGTGACAAGTCCGCCGGCGACATCATGGCCAGCATCGAACGCTTAAGTCTGCGAATTTCTAGCTCAGGACTCTAGATTCCGGATTTCAATCCGTGTTTATCTGCGTTCATCTGTGGCTAAGGTCTTGGCCTTCAATCATCAACAACGCCGCCGCTACATTTCGCCCCTCGCCCATGAGGATGTTGTACGTGCGGCAGGCAGCGCCGGTATCCATGACTTCCCAGCTGATACCGGCTGCCGCCAGCGGCGCCAGAAGTTCGGTGCGGGGAAATCGCTGCCGCCGTCCGGTGCCTAGAATCAGCAGTTCCGCCCCCAGTGACACGAGGGCTTCGAGGTGGGCTACGGCCAGCTGTTCAAAGGCCTGCGGTGGCCAATCCGCAATGATTTGTCCGGGCAACACGATCAGGCTGCGCGCATAACTGTCCTGGCCGACGGTGATCCGGCCTGCCGCATAGGCGCGGATCAGGTTGGCCTGACCACCGGTTTCAAGCTGAATGTGCATGGCTCTTTCCTTGCGGGAGGCGCTGGTTGCATTGACAGTCCGGCATTCCGCCAGTATGTTTCACATATTGCGTAACGCTCTATATTACAAGCATTTCCATACGTCGGGACAGCCCGCCGGCGGAACGAACCGATGAACCCGACCGACCAGTTTCCCCGCATCCAGCGGCTTCCTCCTTACGTCTTCAACATCGTCAACGAGCTGAAGGCGCAGGCGCGCAAGCGCGGCGAGGACATTATCGACTTCGGCATGGGCAATCCCGACCAGCCCACGCCCCAGCACATCGTCGACAAGATGATCGAGGCCGCGCAGCGCGGCGACACCCATCGTTATTCGGTCTCGAAGGGTATCCCGCGCCTGCGCAAGGCGATCTGCACCTGGTACAAGCGCCGCTACGGCGTCACGCTGAATTCGGAAAAGGAAGCGATTGTCACCATCGGTTCCAAGGAAGGCCTGTCGCACCTGGCGCTGGCCACCGTCGACAAGGGCGACGCGGTGCTGGTGCCCAACCCGAGCTATCCGATTCACACCTACGGCTTCGTCATCGCCGGTGCCGACATCCGCCACGTGCCGCTGGTGCCGGGCGGCGATTTCTTTGCCGAACTCGAAAAGGCCATCAAGAATTCCTGGCCGAAACCGAAAATGCTGGTGCTCAATTTTCCCGGAAACCCGACGGCGCAGTGCGTCGAGCTGGATTTTTTCGAGAAGGTCATCGCGATCGCCAAGGAACACGGCATCTGGGTGATCCACGATCTCGCTTATGCCGATATCGTGTTTGACGGTTACAAGGCGCCGTCCATTCTGCAGGTGCCGGGCGCCAAGGACATCGCAGTCGAGTTCTTCACGCTCTCCAAAAGCTACAACATGCCCGGCTGGCGTGTCGGTTTCATGGTCGGCAACGCGACGCTGGTGGGCGCGCTGGCGCGCCTCAAGTCGTACTTCGACTACGGCACGTTCACGCCCATCCAAGTGGCCTCGATTCTGGCGCTGGAAGGTCCGCAGGAGTGCGTGGAAGAGATTCGCCTGATGTACCAGAAGCGCCGCGACGTGCTGTGCCACGGCCTGCACGCCGCCGGCTGGATGGTGGATGTGCCCAAGGCCACCATGTTCGTGTGGGCGAAGATCCCGCTTCAATACCGCGAGATGGGTTCGCTCGAATTCTGCAAGAAACTGCTCATCGAGGCGCAAGTCGCGGTATCGCCGGGCATCGGTTTCGGTGAATACGGCGATCAATACGTGCGTTTCTCGCTCATCGAAAACGAGCATCGTACCCGGCAGGCGGTACGATCGATCAAGGACATGATCCGTCGCGATCAGGCCGCCAGCAAAGTCACGAACATAAAATAAATAACAGGAACAAACGTGGAACCCGTCAAAATTGGTATTCTCGGTTTGGGTACGGTCGGCTGCGGCACGGTGAATGTGCTGACGCGCAATGCCGACGAAATCCAGCGCCGCGCCGGGCGCGGAATCCGCGTGGTTCATGCCGCGGCCCGCGATCTGAAGCGCAAACGCAATTGTCCGACCGCTGGTATTCGCCTCACCGCCAACCCGCAGGAAGTGGTGAACGACCCCGAGGTTGACGTGGTGGTCGAGCTCATGGGGGGTTACGAACCGGCGAGCACGCTGGTGCTCCAGGCCATCGCGAACGGCAAGCACGTGGTAACCGCCAACAAGGCGATGATCGCCGCGCACGGCAACGAGATTTTTGCCGCCGCACAAAAGAAAGGCGTGATGGTGGCGTTCGAAGCCGCCGTGGCCGGCGGCATTCCGATCATCAAGACTATCCGCGAAGGCCTGGCCGGTAACCGCATCGAGTGGCTGGCCGGCATTATCAACGGCACCAGCAATTTCATACTCACCGAAATGCGTGACCGTGGCGCGGATTTCTCTGAAGTGCTCGCCGACGCACAGCGCCTGGGTTACGCCGAAGCCGACCCGGCCTTCGACGTGGAAGGCATCGACGCCGCGCACAAGTTGACCATTTTGGCGGCGATTGCCTTCGGCATTCCGCTGCAATTCAAGAAGGCCTATACCGAAGGCATCACCAAGATCACGCGCCTCGACATCGAGTATGCCGAGCAGCTTGGCTATCGCATCAAGAGCCTCGGTGTGGCGCGTCGCACCGACAAGGGTGTGGAGCTGCGCGTGCACCCGACGCTGATTCCGGAGCGACGCCTGCTCGCCAATGTCGACGGCGTGATGAACGCTGTGCTGGTGAAGGGCGATGCGGTCGGACCGATCCTGTCCTACGGCGCCGGCGCCGGCGCCGATCCAACCGCTTCGGCCGTCGTGGCGGATATCGTGGATGTGGTGCGCACTCTCACGTCTGATCCGAACAATCGCGTACCGCATCTGGCCTTTCAGCCGGACCAGCTCTCGGACCTGCCGGTCCTGCCGATGGAGGAAGTCGAAACCGCCTACTATCTGCGCCTGCAGGCACAGGACAAGCCCGGTGTGCTGGCCGACGTGACGCGCATTCTCGCCGACCTCGGTATCAGCATCGAGGCGATTCTGCAGAAGGAGCCGCGCGCGGGCGAGAACACCGTACCGGTGATCTTTCTCACCCAGCGTGTGCTGGAGAAGTATATGAACCAGGCGATCGCCAGGATCGAGGCCCTGCCGTCGATCAATACCAAGATCATGCGCATCCGCCTCGAACAACTGAACCGCGATTGGATGTAAGCTGTTTTAAATATTCTTGGCCACAGATGAACGCAGATGAACACGGATAAAAACAGCTTGTTGAATTGATCTGTGTTTATCTGTGTTCATCTGTGGCTGCATTATTTTGAAATTTCAGGGTGACTCATGAACCTCGGGCAACGCTACACCGGCCTCATCGACAAATACCGCGACCGCCTGCCGGTCTCGGACGACACGCGCATCATCTCGCTCGGCGAAGGCAATACGCCGCTCATCCGCCTGAACAACATCCCGCGCGAGCTGAAGTCGCATGTCGATATTTACGTAAAATATGAAGGCCTCAATCCGACCGGCTCGTTCAAGGACCGCGGCATGACCATGGCCGTGACCAAGGCGGTGGAAGAGGGCAGCCGCGCCATCATCTGCGCCTCGACCGGCAACACCTCGGCCTCGGCCGCCGCCTATGCGGCGCGCGCCGGTATCGCCTGTTTCGTATTAATCCCGGAAGGCAAGATCGCGCTCGGCAAGCTGGCGCAGGCCATGATCCACGGCGCCGTGGTTATCCAGATTCAGGGCAACTTCGACGAAGGCATGGATCTGGTCAAGAAGGTCGCGAACGAGGCGCCGGTGACCATCGTGAATTCGATCAACCCCTATCGCCTGCAGGGCCAGAAGACCGCGGCCTTCGAGATCATCGAAGAACTGGGCGCGGCGCCGGATTATCACTATCTGCCGGTCGGCAACGCCGGCAACATCACCGCCCACTGGATGGGCTACAGCGAATACGCCGAGCACGGCATCGTCAACAACCGTCCGGTCATGGTCGGCTACCAGGCGGCCGGTTCCGCGCCGTTCATCGTCGGCAAGATGGTGGACAATCCCGAGACCGTCGCCACCGCCATCCGCATCGGCCACCCGCAGTCCTGGGACAAGGCCTGGGTGGTGCAGAAGGACTCGAACGGCTGGTTCGGTTCGCAGACCGACGAGGAACTGCTGGCCGCGCAGAAACTGCTGGCGATGAAAGAAGGCATTTTCTGCGAACCGGCCTCGGCCATTTCGCTGGCCGGCGCGCTGCACGACGTCCGCAAAGGCAGAATCGCCGAGGGCAGCCGCGTGGTGTGCACGCTGACCGGCCACGGTCTCAAGGACCCGGACACCGCCATCAAGCAGAGCAGCGGCCCGCTGATCAAGGTCAAGGCTGAGCTCGGCGATGTGAAGAAGGCGATTCTCGACAATCTCGCATCCTGATTCAATACTTCCCGGTTTATTCGCATTCACGGCGGCTAAGGCCGCCGTTTTTTGTGGACACTCACCGGGTGTTTATGGCGTCGCGATGCGCGCTATGTCGCAAGTGCCGGGGTAGTGCTATCTTAACGAGCAGGCAAGGCACGCCAGGATGAAAAGTCTCGCCGCGGTTCATGACCATTCAGAGGAGATACGAACATGTCTCGCAAAATTTCCGTATTACTGGGTGTGGTGTTGGCAGTCGGGGCAACAACCGCGCAGGCGGAAAAATATCCATCCAGAGTCATTACGCTCGTGGTGCCGTTCTCGGCCGGCGGGCCGACTGATACGGTCGCGCGGATGATCGCGCAACCGATGAGCAAGACACTCGGTCAGACCGTGATTGTCGAAAACATCGGCGGTGCCGGCGGCACCATCGCCGCAGCGCGCGTGGCGCGCGCCAATCCGGACGGCTACACGATTTTCCTGCACCACATCGGCCAGGCTACCAGCGCCACGCTCTACAAGAACCTGACCTACAACGTGCTCACCGATTTCGAGCCCATCGGGCTGGTCACGCCGGTGCCGATGACCATCATCGCCAGGAAGGATTTCCCGGCCAAAGACGCAAAGGAATTTATCACCTACGTGAAGGCCAACAAGGACAAGATCACCTACGGCAACGCCGGCATCGGCGCGGCATCGCACCTGTGCGGCATGTTGTTCATGAGTGCGATCGACACCCAATTCACGACCGTGTCTTACAAAGGCACCGGGCCGGCGATGAACGATCTGCTTGGCGGGGTGTTCGATTTCATGTGCGACCAGACCACCAACACCACCGGCCAGATACAGGGCGGCAAGGTCAAGGCCTATGCCGTGACCAGCAAGAAACGCGTGCCATCGCTCAAGGATCTGCCGACACTGCATGAATCCGGGCTCAAGAATTTTGAAGTCGCGGTGTGGCATGGCCTGTACGCCCCCAAGGGCACGCCGAAACCGGTGGTCGACAAGATTTCCGCCGCCCTGCGCGTGGCGCTCAAGGACGCAACGGTGAAGCAGCGCTTCGCCGAGCTCGGCACCGAACCGGAACCGGCTGACCGCGCAACGCCCGCGGCGCATAAAGCCCACCTCAAGGCAGAAGTGGAGAAGTGGGCGCCAATCATCAAGAAGGCCGGCGTCTACGCCGATTGAGCGTCGCAGGCCTCGCGTCGGTTGTGAACGGCACGAGGCCTGTCTCCAGAAGAACAAAACATTATTTCATTCTCCCTAAATCAGCGAATAAAAATATTCCCTCTCCCCGCTTGTGGGGAGAGGGTTAGGGGGACGACCGCAGGGATGCGGGAGGTAGAGCAACGCCGGGAGCGGTTGCCGAGGGGAGCTGGGTTAGCATGATGATATTAAGCAGAGCGATTTTAATTCGCCGCCCACCCTCTCCCCGGCCCTCTCCCGCCTTGCGGGAGAGGGGGTAAGTTTTTCACTGTAGGGGAGGTGCCGAATGCCGATTCGCAACCCGAAAGACTTCTGGTCGGGCCTGCTGTTTCTGGGGGTCGGAGGCGCGGTGGTCTTGCTCGCCCGGAACTATCAGCTGGGTAGCGCACTGAAAATGGGGCCGGGCTACTTCCCGACCGCGCTCGGCGGCCTGCTGGCCGTGGTCGGGCTGATTGCCGTGGCACGTTCGTTCATCCGGCCCGGCACAGCCATCGAACCGTTTCACTGGCGGCTGCTGTTGATTGTGCTCGGCGCGACACTGCTGTTCGGTGTGCTGGTGCGCAATGCCGGCCTGATCGCGGCAGTGGCGGTGCTGGTGTTAACGGCGGCCGCTGCGAGCGTGTACTTCCGCTGGCGTGTGGCCATTGCGCTGGCCGTGGGGCTCGTGATCTTCAGTGTGATCGTGTTCGTGAAAGCGCTGGGACTGCCAATGCCGCTGATCGGCCCGTGGCTTGGAGGCTAGTCTGGTTATGGATCTGCTCGCCAACCTCGCGCTCGGTTTCGACACCGCCTTTACGCTGCAGAATCTGCTGTATTGCTTCGGTGGCGTGCTGATTGGCACGCTCGTCGGGGTGTTGCCGGGACTCGGGCCGGTGGCGACCATCGCCATGCTGTTGCCGATTACCTTCACGCTCCAACCGGTATCCGCGCTGATCATGCTCGCCGGCATCTATTACGGCGCGCAGTACGGCGGCTCGACCAGCGCGATTCTCATCAATCTCCCCGGTGAGGCGACCGCGGTCGCGACCACGCTCGATGGCCACGCCATGGCCAAGCAGGGGCGGGCGGGTGCGGCGCTTGCAACCGCGGCCATCGGTTCGTTTGTGGCCGGCACCATCGCTACCTTCCTGCTCGCCGCGTTTGCACCGCCGCTCGCGGAGCTGGCGCTCAAGTTCGGGCCACACGAGTACTTTGCGCTCATGACGCTTGGCCTGGTGGCGTCGGTGGTGCTGGCCAGCGGCTCGTTGCTGCGCGCGATCGGCATGATCCTGCTGGGGCTGTTGTTCGGGCTGGTCGGCGCGGACGTGAATTCCGGTGCGCAGCGCTTTACCTTCGGCCTGCCGGAACTCGCCGATGGCATCGGCTTCGTGGTCGCGGCCATGGGAATATTCGGTGTCGGCGAAATCATCCGCAACCTCGAAAACGAGGCGACCCGCACGCGTCTGGTCGGCCGCATCACCAGCCTCATGCCCACGCGCGAAGACTTCAAGCGCATGGTGGCGCCGATCCTGCGCGGCACGCTCCTCGGTTCGGCGCTCGGCATCCTGCCGGGCAACGGCGCCTTGCTGGCGTCGTTCACGTCCTATTCACTGGAAAAGAAAATTTCCAGGACGCCGGAAAAATTCGGCACCGGCATGATCGAAGGCGTGGCCGCGCCGGAATCGGCCAACAACGCCGGCGCCCAGACCTCGTTCATTCCGATGCTGACGCTCGGCATTCCCTCCAGCCCGGTGATGGCGCTGATGATCGGCGCGCTCATCATTCAGGGCATCCAACCCGGCCCGACGGTGGTCGCCAGTCAGCCGGCGCTGTTCTGGGGCATCATCGTGTCGATGTGGATCGGCAACGTGTTCCTGCTGGTGCTCAACCTGCCGCTCATTGGCCTGTGGGTGCGCATGATCACGGCGCCCTACCATCTGCTGTATCCGGCGATCCTGATGTTCTGCGCGATCGGTGTGTACAGTTTGAACAGCTCGACGTTCGATGTTTACCTCATGGCGCTGTTCGGCCTGCTCGGTTATGTATTTCACAAACTGGAGTGCGAACCGGCGCCGATGCTGCTCGGATTTCTGCTCGGGCCGATGATGGAGGAATACCTGCGCCGGGCGCTGACGGTCTCGCGCGGCGATGTGACGACGTTCCTCACGCGCCCGATCAGCGCCACCATGCTGGCCATGGCGGTCATCGCCATGGTGATCGTGCTGCTGCCGGTCATCCGTAAAACCCGCGAAGCGGCATTCCAGGAAGAGGGCTGACATTCTCCAGCATTGTAGGTCGCCCTTTAGGGCGACCTACGCTAGCAGCCGGTAATCGTAAGGCAACCACACGTCGGGATGACGCCTGAAAAGCAATCCGCGGGGACACGGCGCGCTCCGGTATAATCCCGCGCCATGCAAGCGCACTTCGCAGTCAAACCGTCCCCGCCGGCCAGACAGGTCACCCTTTATATTTCTGGGCTGTTCGCCGGTCCGGCCGCCCCTTCGGCGGAGCTCAGGACAGGCCCGGAGCCACTGATGCGCTTGCTGGCGCGCGCGGACCAGTTGCCCGGCGGGGCGGAAGGTGACACGCAACGGCTGTTCGCGCTGTTCGGCATCACTCCGGAAGCAGGGCGTGACCTCCCGGTTGCCGCCGTCACCCGCGTGGCCGACATGGGCGTCATCGACCGCGAATGGTGGATCCGGGCCGATCCGGTTTATCTCGAGCTCGGGCGCGACAGCCTCGTCATGCGCGCCGGGCTCGGGCTGTCGCAGGACGAGGCCGCGCGGCTGGTTGCGGAGCTGAACGAATCCCTGGCCCAGGACGGCTGGCTGCTCAAGGCGCCGCGTCCGGAGCGCTGGTACCTGAAGCCGCCGGCCGCGGCCGCCATCACCACCACACCGCTCGCCGCCGCCAACGGCCGCAATGTGCAGCCGCTCCTGCCACAGGGGCCGGACTACAAGGCCTGGCACACACGCCTCAACGAAATCCAGATTCTGCTGTATACCTCGCCGGTGAACGCCGCACGCGAGGCACGCGGCCTGCTGCCGGCGAACAGTGTCTGGTTCTGGGGCGGCGGGCGGCTGTCGCAACCCGGGGTGGAGGAATGGACGCGGGTAAGCTCCGATGATCCGCTCTGTCTCGGTCTGGCACGGCTGGCCGGTGTGTCCAGCGGCCCGCTACCGGCGAATGGGAAGGAGCTTCTGGCTCACCCTGGCGGCGGGGAACAGCTCCTGATGCTGGGGCTGCCCACGCCAATCCTGTCACAGGCCGATACCGAAGCCTGGCAGGCCGCGCTGGAGCGGCTCGTACACGACTGGCTGACCCCGCTCATGACCGCGGTGCATGCCGGCGCTCTGGCCGAGCTCACGCTGCTGAGCGATACCGGTGCCAGTTTCCGCTATCGGCGCCGGCATCGCTGGTGCTTCTGGCGGCGGGCGCGGCCGCTGGTCAGTTACCGGGCGACTGGAAAACTGCTCCTGCGTTTGTCCCCGTGGGGACGGCTTCGCGCCCTGCACTTCCGCCATCCATGGCGGTCGGCCTGATGGACAGCTCACGACGCATCGTCCGGCGCACCTCGGCAGCGGCCGAACTGTCTGAGAACCTGCACCCGGTGCTGGCGCGCCTGTACGCCGCACGCGCCGTGCAGCACGCGGATGAACTCGATCTCTCGCTCGAACGGCTGCTGCCGCCGGACCGGCTCAAGCACATGGACGCGGCCGTGGCGCTGCTGGCGGAGAGCCTGCGCGCCGGCCAGCGCATCCTGATCGTGGCCGATTTCGACGCCGACGGCGCCACCAGCTGCGCGCTCGCGGTGCGCGCGTTGCGGGCCATGGGCGCGCGCGACGTGCGCTATGTCGTCCCCAACCGTTTCGAATACGGTTACGGCCTCACGCCCGAAATTGTCGCGGTCGCCGCACAGCAGCAGCCGGACCTGCTGATCACCGTGGACAACGGTATTTCCAGCGTCGACGGCGTGCGCGCCGCCAAGGCGCTCGGCATGCGCGTGCTGATCACCGACCACCATCTGCCCGGCGCCGAACTGCCGGCCGCGGATGCCATCGTCAACCCCAACCAGCCGGGTGACGACTTCCCGAGCAAGAACCTCGCCGGGGTCGGTGTGATCTTCTATGTAATGCTGGCGTTGCGCGCGCAACTGCGCGCCAATGGCTGGTTCACGGAGCGGAACATCCCGGAACCAAATCTCGCGCGTCTGCTCGATCTGGTCGCGCTCGGCACGGTCGCGGACGTGGTGCCGCTCGACCACAACAATCGCATCCTCGTCGCGCAGGGTCTGAAGCGCATCAACCAGGGACAAACCGTTCCCGGCATCCGCGCACTGCTGGAGGTTGCCGGTCGCGAACAGGGTAGGCTCGCCGCCAGCGATCTCGGT
>DATEYP010000126.1:0-10502 GCA_035256085.1 Acidiferrobacterales bacterium | reverse complement strand
GTGCAGGTGGTGGCGTTGGTGCCGGCCGCCGGACCGGTGCCGCCGCCAAACATGGTGGTGACGCCCGACATGAGCGCGTCCTCGATCTGCTGCGGACAGATGAAATGGATATGCGCGTCGATCGCGCCGGCGGTGACAATCAGCCCCTCGCCGGCGATCGCTTCGCTGCCGGGGCCGATGACGATATCGACGCCCGGCTGCACGTCGGGATTGCCGGCCTTGCCGATGCCGGCGATGCGTCCGTCCTTGATGCCGATATCGGCCTTGACGATTCCCCAGTGGTCGAGAATCAGTGCATTGGTGATGACGGTGTCGACAACCTCTTTCGCAACCCGCTGGCTCTGGCCCATGCCATCGCGGATCACCTTGCCGCCGCCGAATTTCACTTCGTCGCCGTAGATGGTGCGGTCGGCCTCGACCTCGATCCACAGTTCGGTGTCGCCGAGCCGCACCCGGTCGCCGGTGGTCGGGCCGTACATCTCGGCATAGGCCGTGCGCGAAATCTTTGCCATCAGTGTTTCTCCAACGCGCCCATGATGCGCGCATTGAATCCGTACACCACGCGTGCGCCGGCGTACTCGACCAGCTCGACCTCGCGCGTCTGGCCCGGCTCGAAGCGCACCGCCGTGCCGGCCGGAATATTCAGGCGACAGCCGCGCGCCTGGTCGCGCTCGAACTGGAGCGCCGAGTTGGTCTCGAAAAAGTGATAATGCGAACCCACCTGGATCGGCCGATCGCCGCTGTTCGCCACCTTCAACTTGAAGGTGCGGCGCCCGACATTGATCTCGATGTCGCCGTCGGCCGTCAGAATTTCACCAGGTATCATTGGTAAACCTCCAAATACTTTTTTGAACCGCCAAGACGCCAAGAAGGAATTAATTGCTAAGGGTGAATCTTCGTCTGTGGTTTATTTTTCATTTGAATTTCTTTCTTGGCGCTCTTGGCGGTTCAAATTCATACAATGGGATTGTGCACCGTCACCAGTTTGGTGCCGTCCGGAAATGTCGCCTCGACCTGCACCTCCGGGATCATCTCGGCGATCCCGTCCATGACCTCGACGCGCGTCAGCAGCGTCGCGCCGTAGCTCATCAGCTCCGCCACGGTCTTGCCGTCGCGCGCGCCCTCCAGGATCGCGGCCGAAATATAGGCCACTGCTTCCGGATAATTGAGCTTGAGACCGCGCGCCTTGCGCCGCTCGGCGAGCAGCGCGGCGGTGAACAGCATCAACTTGTCTTTTTCGCGCGGACTGAGTTCCATGCCTCACCTCGTTGTGAAATATTTATTAGCCACAGATGAACGCAGATAAAAGGTGCTGTTTATGCGATCCATATTTTTCAATCTGCGTTCATCTGCGGCTGCCTTGTCTTTTTTAAACGGCCCCATCACGTCGCCCAGATGCGCGGCGGCGAAGCCTCGATGCCCCACAACGCCGGGCGCAACAGCCGCCAGGCCGCGATAAAACCGGCACGCGCCTGCTCGGCGGAATTGCCCAGATAGCGGCACACCAGTACATCGCGCAACTGGCTGACGGCAAACTCGCCGTCGTCCTGCTCCGCGTTCAGGAGTTCGCGCAAGGCCGGCAGTGCACTCGGCACGCGGCCGACCGCGACCAGCGTCGCCACCACGCTCCGGCCGGCCAGGCCCCAGGGCGCGTGCAGTGCCGGCGCCCCGCCCGCCAGGGCATTGCGCTCCCACCACAACGGCGCGCCATCGCGCCAGATTTCGAAACGTTGCACGAACTCACCGTGCGTGTAGGTTTCTCTCGCCGCCGGCCGGCCGAGACACAGAATTTCCCAGCCGATAAAACCGGCCGTGCCAGTGAGCGCAATGCGCGTTGCGCTGGCGGCGCGCGCGCCGTCGAAGGCGATGGTCTCCTGCGGCAGCCACTCGAGCCAGGCGCCGTCGGCAATGTTCAAGTCCTGCGACAGCAGTGCGCTCGCGCCAGCACTGCGATACAGCTTGCCGGCCGCCGGCGTGGTCAACAGCGCATGCGCACCGCGTTCGACCACGGCACGGATCGCCAGTGAATCGCCACCCACCACGCCGCCCGGCGGGTGCAGGATGTACACGTGACAGGCGCGCTCGCCGTCCGGATAAAACGGGCGCTGCACCTGCAACGGCCCGACATGCCGCCGCTGCGCGATGACGGTTTGCGTGCCGCGCGCGCGAAACCCGAGTTCGAGTTCCGCTACCCAGCCTGCATCAGCACGACGCGGCGGAGCAGCCGGTACAACGTTCAATTGAGACAACGCATCCACGGGCTACCGCCGACGCGCACGCTGCCGAGCTTGCGTGACACGCCGGCCGACTGCCCACAGTCCGTAACCGACGCCAATCGCGAGCAGCAACCAAGCGAGACCCATGCTCGTGAATAGATGAGCGATGCTGGCCAGCAAGCCGCCATCGTGCTGATGACCGGGGTGTGCCTGCGCCATCGGCGTAACCAGCAGCGAACCGTGCAGAAAAAGACGCCAGCGAGATTTGCTCATCGATATTTTCCTCCGTTATGGACATGCGCCACGCACACCCTCGCGCACGCAGGTCTGGTTGATAGATTGCGGAAACTGTACCTGCTCGCTACCAGCAGGGCAAACGTTACGTTCTCGCACTATTTCGAGATAAAAAAATAACTGCAAACCAATCTGGCGCGTGCGCCATATTCCTATCTGCTGCAGTTCGTAAATCGCACATCGTTCAGACCAACGCCAGCAGATCCGGAACGGATCCGTCGCGTTTGCGCAAAAATCTGGACGGCCATGCCGCAGTCCGTGTTGTGACGCTCTCTTCAAGGCAATTCCTGTGCCAACGACTCGCACCATTCAACCGCTGCGCCGGACTGCAAGAAACCACACGGCTGTCCGCAGCGGATCGCGGCTGTACTGTTAAGGTATTCAAGAGTGCGACTGACGTTTTGCCATGAAAACAGGCGCCAAGACTTTGGCGGCGAAAGCACCAAGTAACGCGATATTGTGGTGCGGCCCGTCACCTCATGCACCGTGGCGATGCACGAGAGCCGTAGTCAGCGGCTAGAGCGGGAAGCGATACGACAGATACATGTAAATGATCATCGAGTCGAGGCTGGTATCAGATACGCCACCGCCCACGGTCAGCCCACTAAAATCCCTGCTGACCCACGCCCCGTAATCTTCATAGTCCGGTCCGACATCCATGCTGTAATGTCCAGCGGTCAGATTCAGCAGCACATCGCTGCCGAGGTCGAAATTCAACCGCCCCTGGATGTAGGCGTTGTCGTTGACCGGGTCGTACCAAATCTTGCCGCTGACGGGCCCGTAACCGCCACCGGCGTACACTTCCCAGAAGCTGCTGCCGGACTCCCCCGGATAAACATAGACGACCGCGCCAGCGTCGGTGCGCCAGCCGGAATTGAATTGGTGTCGGTAACCGGCGGAACTGTCCACGCGCGCAAACGCGTCGAATCCGGGGATATCGATACTGGTGGCATCGACACTCGCGTACAGCCCGCTGCCGTGCCGATAGTCAAAGCCGCCATACAAGGCCGGCGCGAACATGTCGTCGTCGACGGTGGTCGTGGTCACGGTCGCGCGCCGGCCGCCGGTCATGCTGTTCATGCCGTCACGGTGATAGAAATCCTGATCGGTGGTTTGCGACACGCCACGAAACAGGCCGTTGGTGGTCACGCCGACGTAGACACTGGCTCCTTCCGGCACCTCATCCGCGACCACGGCACCGGCCGCCAGCAAACCAATCACTGCCATGGACCAACGCTGCATGGACATTTCCTCCGTACCTCTCTGGATTGCCAGGCTAGTATGCCAGAAGTGATTGGTCGGGTCTGCGCCGCTTCTGTTACACTCATCCGCCGGAGCAGACCAATGATCGACCCGCAAAATATCGAGCAAGTGCTGGACTCGCTGCGCCGGGCGGTGCCCGGCGGGCTGGCCGAGGAAGTGGAAAAGAATTTGCGCGCCGCCCTGACCGCGGCGTTCGCGCGTCTCAATCTGGTCACGCGCGAGGAACTGGAGGTGCAGGCCGCGGTGCTGGCGCGCACCCGCGCGCGCCTGGAAGAACTCGAAAAGCAGGTCGCGGAGCTGGAGAAGGCACTGCTCAAGAAGTAAAAACCACCGCATCGGGAAAGGAATCCATGTCACTCGCCGTCGTGCACAGCCGCGCCCTCGCCGGCATCGATGCGCCAGCCGTTACCGTCGAGGTGCACCTGTCCAACGGGCTGCCGGGTCTGTCGATCGTCGGCCTGCCCGAGACCGAGGTGAAGGAAAGCCGCGACCGGGTGCGCAGCGCGCTGCTCACCGCGAAGTTCGAATTCCCGACGCGCCGCATCACCGTCAACCTCGCGCCCGCCGATCTGCCCAAGGAAGGCGGGCGTTTCGACCTGCCGATCGCGCTCGGCATTCTCGCCGCCTCCGGCCAGATCCCGGTCACGGCATTGAATGACATTGAATTCATCGGCGAGCTGGCGCTCACCGGACAACTGCGCGGCGTGCGCGGCGCACTCACCGCGACACTCGCCGCGCGCGGCGCGCGGCGCGCGCTGATGCTTCCGGCCGCCAACGCCGACGAGGCCGTGCTGGCGGACGGCGCTCGTGTTTACGCCGCCACCCACCTGCTCGAGGTCACCGCCCACCTGCATGGCGCGGCGTTGCTGCCGGCGCACCGGCTTGCAGCGCTGCCAGTAGAAGACAGCGGGCCGGACCTGCGCGAGGTGCGCGGCCAGCAGAGCGCCAAGCGCGCCCTCGAAATCGCCGCGGCCGGCGGCCACAGCCTGCTGCTCATCGGCCCGCCCGGCACCGGCAAGACCATGCTCGCCAGCCGTCTGCCCGGCATCCTGCCGCGCATGACCGACGCCGAGGCGCTCGAGGCCGCGGCCGTGCAGTCGGTGAGTCACCAGGGGTTTTCACTTTCGCGCTGGAAACAGCGCCCGTTCCGCGCGCCGCATCACACCGCCTCCGGCGTCGCGCTGGTGGGCGGTGGCGGCAACCCGATGCCGGGCGAGATATCGCTCGCCCATCATGGTGTGCTGTTCCTCGATGAGTTGCCGGAGTTCGACCGGCGCGTGCTGGAGGTGCTGCGCGAGCCGCTGGAATCGGGCGCGATCACCATTTCACGCGCCGCGCGCCAGGCGGATTTTCCGGCGCGCTTTCAACTGGTCGCGGCCATGAACCCGTGTCCGTGCGGTTATCTCGGCGCCGCCAACGGCCGCTGCCGCTGCACGGCCGAGCAGGTGCGCAGTTACCGCGCGCGTGTCTCCGGCCCGCTGCTCGACCGCATCGACCTGCATATTGAGGTTCCGGCCGTGCCGCACGCCGACCTACTGGCCCCGGGCAAGAACGACGCCGAACCCTCGGCGCAGGTGCGCGAACGCGTGCAAGCCGCGCGCGACCGTCAGCAGCAACGCTCCGGTGTGGCAAATTTTCGCCTCGGCACAAAACAAATCGAACAGGTGTGTGCACTCGATGCCGACAACCGCCGGCTGCTGGAGCTGGCCATGCAACGCCTGTCGCTGAGCGCGCGCGGCGCGCACCGCATTCTGAAGGTCGCGCGCACGGTTGCCGATCTCGATGGCGCTGAGCACATCGACGCCACCCACCTGTCCGAGGCCATCCAGTATCGGTGCCTCGACCGGGGCCGTTAGCGCAAGCCATAAACCGAAAAACGGCTTTTGCCGCAGATGAATCATGCAATGGATGCACCGAGGTCATTCACCCGCTTGGTGGACTGACGAATACCGGCAGCGCATTGAATATCTGCGTTCATCTGCGGCTGACTGCTTTTTCCAGGATAAAAACTCGAGACAAAAAAAAGCGGCCTTGCGGCCGCTTTTATCTGAAACGAAACAACGCTTACTTGGACTGGCCGACCATGTAGTCCACGGATGCCTTCACATCGGCGTCCGACAGAGCGGCGTTGCCGCCCTTGGCCGGCATGAAGCCCTTCTTGCCCTGGTAACCCTTGATGGCATGGGTGTAGAGGGTGTCGTTGCCCTGGGCGATGCGATCCTTCCATGCGGCCTTGTCGCCGAGCTTCGGCGCACCGGCCACGCCGGCGGCGTGACAGGCCATGCAGGCCTTGTCGTAGGTGCCCTTGCCATCGGCAGCCTGCGCAGCCGGAATCACGCCGTTCGCCACCGCGGTGGCGCCGGCCACGACCAGCTCGCCCACCGGCTTGATGCGCGCGGCGACCTCGGCATTGGCGGGCGCGGTCTGCGCGGCCTTGGTCTTCGCCTTGCTGGAGCCGCTCACCATCTGCGCTACCACGAAAATGATAACGGTCAACGCCACCAGCGCGGCCAGTAGGCCGGAAAATGTTTTCAGAAATGCACGGTCGGTCATGAGTCACTGTCTCCTGATAATATAAAGTGAAATTCGGTGCTTTCCGCCGCCGCCAAGCGGCTGACCGGGAATCACGCGGCCGGCAGTATACCCGATTTTACCGGGATACACGCCTTGATCTAAGTCAGGCCGGTAGACGCCTCCGGGGAGCGCGGTTATCCTTGGCCGCACGCGCCCTTAGCTCAGCTGGATAGAGCGTTGGATTCCGATTCCAAAGGTCAGAGGTTCGAATCCTCTAGGGCGCGCCAAATCCGGCTTTTTCCTGCTTCCGGCCGCTATTTTCCGGCTTTCCCCCGTCGACTTTCCCAGAAATATCCGGGCCCTGCGCCTGATCAGGCTCAAGACAAAATCCGGCGCATCCCCCAGACAGCCAGCGTCAGCAGCACCAGGCCGGCAAACAGATTGGGCAGAAAACCGAGGCGGGTTTTGGTTTCGAGCAAAAACGGCAGGAAAAACAGCAGTGAACCCGGCACCAGCAGGAAAATATCGCGCGCGAAACGCGTGACCAGCATGTTGTCGCGGGTTTCGGCGTACAGCCAGCTGATCGCCAGAATCGACGTGAGCGGCAGGGCCACCAGCAGCGCGCCCCAGAACGAGTCGCGCTTGGCGATCTCGCTGGCGAGCGCAATCACCAGCGCCGAGACCACCACCTTGACCAGAAACAGGCCGCTCATGTGTTTACTGGGGATTTATTTCTTCGGCGCGGAACGCTCGGCGGCGGCCTTCGCCACCAGGAAGTTCACCACCTGCATGGCGCGGTCGAAACCACCGGCGATATTCGCATTGGTCATGTACTTGCCATCCACAATCAGCGTAGGCACCGATTCAAGGTTGTAGGCGCGTCCGGCCTGGGTGGCGCGATTCACGTTCGCCTGCATGCCAAAGGCATTGTAGGCATCGAGAAACGCCTTGCGGTCACCGCCCTTTTCCGCCACGAACGCCGCGATGCTGTCGGCGTCAAACAGCCGGCGCTTGTCGACGTGCAGCGCATGAAACAGGGGATTGTGCATTTTTGCCGTGATGCCGAGCGTCTCGAAGGCGTAATAGGCGCGCGCATGCACCGCCCACTGCTCGTTGAACACCGCCGGCGTGCGCACGAACCGGACGTTCTTCGGCATGGTCTTGAGCCATCTCTCGACCGACGGCTCCAGCGAAAAGCAGTGCGGGCAACCGTACCAGAAGAACTCGCGCACCTCGATCTTGCTGCCGGTCTCGACCGGCTGCGGGCTGACGCGCTTGTATTCGACGTCTTCGAGGAACTGCGCCTGGCCGGCCAGCGGCAGCAGCAACAGGGCAAACAGGGGCAAACCGATCAACTTTCTCATTTTTCAATTCTCCGATGAAGTATCTTGAAAGAACCGTTCTTGTGCAGGCGTGCTTCCCTTGAAAGGGTAAGGCATGCCCGGCGCCGTGCACAACCATGGCCTGCTGTCGATTTTTTATATGACAGCGTGCCGAAAGGCTAGTTTCGCGGGGTCTCGTCCGCCCATCGCGGCACGAGCTGATGTTCGAGACCGAGATGATCGAGCAGGCGCGCCACCACAAAATCCACCAGATCCTCGATGCGCTGCGGCCGGTGATAGAACCCGGGGCTGGGCGGCAGAATCACCACACCGAGGCGCGCGAGCTTCAGCATATTCTCGAGGTGAATCGCGGACAGCGGCATTTCGCGCGGCACCAGGATCAATTTCCGTCCTTCCTTGATGGCCACGTCGGCGGCGCGCTCGATGAGGTTGTCGGCGCTGCCCTGCGCGATGGCGGCGAGAGCGCCGCTGGTGCACGGACAGACCACCATTGCCTGCGGGGCGTTCGAGCCACTCGCCGGCGGCGAGAACCAGGCGTTCGGACCGAACACCCTTAACTGCCCCTCGCGCGCGCGATAGCGTGCGCTGAAATATTTTTCCTGCTCGGCCGGCGTGCCGGGCACCTTCAGATCAGTTTCCTGTGCGAGCACAATCTGCGCCGCCGGCGAGAGCATGAGATAAACGGTTTTTTGCGCTTGCAGCAGGCATTCGAGCAGACGCAAGCCATAGACCGCGCCCGAGGCGCCGGTCATGGCGAGCGCGATCGCCTCCCTGCTCACCCGGTAGACCTGGTTGCCGCGCCGGGCGTTGCCGCCAGTCGCGCAAGCAGTTTGGCGTGGATGCCGTCGAAACCGCCGTTGCTCATGATCAGTACCTGGTCGTCGGGCCGCAGTTCCTGGCCGAGCACCGTCACGATCTCGTCCACCGAACGAAACACACACGCGCGGCCATTGAGTGCCGCAGTAACAATGTGGATGTCCCAGGGGAACTCGGCCGGTTGGAACAGGATCACGTGGTCGGCTCCGGCCAGTGCCGGACCGAGCTCGGCGCGGTGCACGCCCATACGCATGGTATTGGAACGCGCCTCCAGCACCGCGATAATACGCTTGTTGCCGACGCGCGCGCGCAACGCATCCAGCGTGGTGTGAATCGCGGTCGGGTGATGCGCGAAATCGTCGTACACCGTGACGCCGCGCACCGTACCGCGCACTTCCATGCGGCGTTTGACGTTGCGGAATTCCTGGAGCGCCGCGCAACCGGTTTTCACCGGCACACCGGCGTGGCGCGCGGCCGCGAGTGCGGCGAGCGCGTTGAGCACGTTGTGCGTTCCGATCAACTCCCATTCCACGCTGCCCTGCTCCTTGCCCTGGAACAACACGCGGAAACGGCTGCCGTCCGGCAGCAGCGGCTCGGCCTGCCAACCCGCGGGGTCTCCGAATTTTTCCACCGGCGTCCAGCAACCCATCTCCAGGGTTTGCGCAAGCTGTGCATCCGCGCCGTTCACCACCAGCAGGCCGCTGCCCGGTACGCTGCGCACCAGGTGATGAAACTGGCGGCGGATGGCGGCAAGGTCCGGAAAAATGTCGGCGTGGTCGTATTCGAGATTGTTGAGAATTGCGGTGCGCGGCCGGTAGTGCACGAACTTGGAACGCTTGTCGAAGAACGCGGTGTCGTACTCGTCCGCCTCGATCACAAAGAACGGCGCGTCGCCGAGGCGTGCCGACACACCGAAGTTTTCCGGTACGCCGCCGACCAGGAAACCCGGCTTGAGGTTGGCGTATTCCAGAATCCAGGCGAGCATGCTGGTGGCGGTGGTCTTGCCGTGCGTGCCGGCGACCGCCAGCACCCAGCGGTGCGCGAGAATGTTCTCCGCCACCCATTGCGCACCCGAGGTGTAGGAAATGCCGCGGTCGAGCACGTGTTCGACCGCCGGGTTGCCGCGCGACAAGGCATTGCCGATGATCACCAGGTCGGGCGCGGGCTCGAGGTGCGCCGGGTCGTAACCTTCGCGCAGCGTGATGCCCTCGGCCTCGAGCTGCGTGCTCATCGGCGGATAGACCTTGGCGTCCGAGCCGGTCACGCTGTGGCCGAGCGCACGCGCCAGCACCGCCACACCACCCATGAAGGTTCCGCCGATACCGAGTATATGAATACGCATTAAGTGAGGCATGCCTGCACAAACATAACCATTATTATTTAGGCCTGTACCATCAGCCCGAACAGCGGCGCGATCAGGTGGCCGAGGATGCGCACCGCCAGCAGCGAGGTGAAGCCGGCCAGAAAGGCGAGCGGCAGCGGCCACTCGGTGGCCTCGCGCAGCACGCGCGCGATAATCAGGAGCAACCAGCCGCTGAGCGCCAGCAGCAGATAGGCCTCCCAACCGGGCTTCGCCTCCGGCCCCTGCTTGATCATTTCCATCAATGCCGGCAGCAATGGCAGCAGCAACAGGCTGAACACGGCATCCACGGCATACAGCGCCGTGACGGTCTGCATCCAGCGTGCCGCAAAACCACGCAGCCGCAGCAGCAGCCAGATAATCGCCCCGAACAATACTGCCTGCGAGGCAATGAACAACAGTTGCGCCAGATCCGTGGCGCGCTCGGGCATGCCCACGGCATTCACGGCTACGCTGGCCGCAGCCGTCAGCCACACCATCTTCATGGACGCCGGCAGGTCCTGCGCGCGCCCGCGCAGCAGGCAGATATCGAGAATGATCTTGAGGATATGCATGTGATAAAACCTAAAAACGACGTTTGGCCGCAGATGAACGCAGATTAAAGCAAATGAATCATGTCATGGATGTACTGAAGCCACTCGCTCTTTTGGTGGACTGGCGATTTCAGGCAGCGCATTGAATATATGCGTTTATCTG
>DATEYP010000125.1:0-21071 GCA_035256085.1 Acidiferrobacterales bacterium | reverse complement strand
GTGCCGAGTTCGGCGCGCTTGCCGTTGATGGACACGCGACCGCTGGCGATCCAGGCGTCGGCCTCGCGGCGCGAGCACATGCCGGTTTCGCTTAAGAACTTATTGAGTCGCATTAGTGAATTCCATGTAATAATTTTCAGCCGCAGATGAACACAGATGGGCGCGGATCTAAAAGCGTTTTGTCTTAGCTATAGCTGTATTTATCTGTGTTCATCTGTGGCTGAAATTCTTACTAATTTGTTTTTGCGCACCAGGTTTCGATGGCCTCGCGCATGGCCTGCGGCTGTTCGGTCGGTATCCAGTGTTTGGCATCGAGCATTTGAATCTCGCCCTGTGGCAGGCGTGACAGCCGGGCGCGGGTGATGTCCGGATCGGCGAAGGTGCGGCCGGTGGAAAGCAGGGCCAGGAACGGTGCGTGGATTTTCTCCAGCGGCAGCGGCCGCTCGACCTCGATCAGATCCTGAAGGAAGTTGGCGCTCGGCATGATCTTGAGGTCGTGCAGCGGCGAGGCGTAGCGCTTCACCAATGCTTCGCCGCCGCCTGGTTCGGCGAGGCGCGTGCGAAATTCATGATCGAGCTCACGCAGGTCGATGGCTTCCAGATGGCGACGGTAGAGACCAAGGCGATTGGCAGCGCGTAATACGTACACCGCGAGCTTGAATAGCGGCAGGAACGGACGGATCTTGCGCAGTTGTCCGGTGAGCGCGTCGCGCAGCATCGGT
This sequence comes from Acidiferrobacterales bacterium, assembly GCA_035256085.1. Classification (GTDB taxonomy): domain Bacteria; phylum Pseudomonadota; class Gammaproteobacteria; order Acidiferrobacterales; family UBA6901; genus UBA6901. Next base: position 20,349 of record DATEYP010000125.1, on the reverse strand, counting down.
TCAACCAGTACGATGCCGGTGGTCATAGTTGGATAGCGCGCGGCAAAGGTGGCGGCGATGTTGGCGCCCAGACAGTGTCCGACCAGAATCGCGCGCGCGACATCTTCCTGTTTCAGGATCGCGGCGATGTCGTCGGACCAGATCTCAAGCCCGATGCGACCGCGATACAGAGATTGCCCGTGACCACGCAGGTCGAGCCGCAGGAGGTCGCGCGTTGCGCGCAGGCGGGTTTGCTCCGTGAATTCCGACCAGCGCGTCAGGTTGCTGGCAGCACCGTGCAGCAGCACGAGCGGCGGCAGCGCCTGCGCGGCTTTCGGCGCACGCCAGCGCCGGTAGGCGAGGGCGGCGCCATCCTCCGTGATCAGGGTGTGCAGGGTTTCCATGGGCCTATATTTACACGCGTCGTGCGGCAATGGGACATTACCGTAATTTTCCGGCACGTGCCTCCTGACGCAGCTCGCCATGGACGGCGGAGCATCGGGATCGCCTCTTCTCTTTGATGGCGAGAACCGCTACGCTGCCCGCGCCATTGATTTCAAAGAGTCTTTCCATGTCGACTAGATCCCGCTCGACCCCGAAAAAAAAATCTCTCCGGTCTGCCAACAGACAGCGCGCCCAGCCGGGTAGCCTGCTGCGCCAGATGGGCGTATTGCGAGTCGCGCTGATTGCGCTGGTGATTCTGGACATGCTGGCGTCGCCGCGTCCGGGCACGGCGGTGGTCTATAGCGGCTGGCAACTGGGGACCACGCTGATTCTGCCGGTGCTCGCACCAATTCTGCTTCAGGTGTTGCTGCTGGATGCGTTAATGGGGAGGGTGTTGATGAGTGGCGCCAAGGGCGCAGAGCGGGACCGCTACCGGCGAATAATCGTGGTGAACCTGCTATTCAGTATTGCGCTCGTGCTCTGGTGGTTGCCGTATTTTCTGAAGCTGTTCGCCAGCTAGTCTGTCAGCCCGCCACGCGCCAGGTGGGAGCGAGCGGCTCATCCGAGGCGAGCGTCTGCTCGCTCTCGAAGCTGTAGTCGAGGCCAGGGCTGGCCGGCTGCAGGTAATCCCCCTGGACGTAGTGCACGCCACGACTGAAGAGTCCGGTGAAGACGTCGGCGTCTTCGATCCGCTTCGCCACGATCACCCGCTCTAGTACGAGTGCCGCATCAATAGCGCCGATCAGCGCGTCCTCATTCAGACCGTCAATACCGCAGTTTACTCCAAGGAAATCGGCATTCATCCCGGCCAGTGTTTCAAGGCTCACCGCCTGACCGGTGAAATTGTCTATGGCAATGCCCATACCCATGGCCCGCGCATTCTCGATAAAACGGCCAGACACATCGGGATGCTGCGCCAGCACCGTCTCGTCAAGTTGCAGGATGAGGTCGGCAGGGTCGAGGCCGGTCGCCTTGATATGCATCTGGATGGCGGCGAGCAAAGCGCTGTCCTGAACCGCGGCAGACGTCAGCCCGACAAAAACGGTGCCCGGACGGCCATCCAGACGGTATTTCGACAGTGTATCGATCACGTTGAGCATCAGGTTGCGGTCGATTTTGGCTCCCAGACCGATGGCCTCGGCTGACGGCAGGTACTCAGCCGGCGGGACGACCTTGCCGTCCAGCGTGCGCAGCGTGAGTTGCGCCTCATAGAGGCAGCGTGGTTCGCCGTGCAGGTTGATAATCGGTTGAAACAGCAGCTGCATCTGATTATGTGCCAGCGCGTTTTGCACGGCCTCACCCCAGTCGCCGCTAGCTGGTGACGCAACGGGTTGGAAGGCCGGAGCCGGAATCGCCTGAGGTTTGGAAATGGTTGCCGGCGTGACGGTCGCTTTGACAACCTTTGGGGGCAATGCCGCTGGCGCAGCCTGGATATCGGCCTTGAACACCTGATCCATGATCGCCTGCCGGTCCTTATGCCGGGCCTCAAGCTGCAACCGTTGGATGGTCACGTCCGGTTTCATGGTGCGGTCAGCTTCGCTGGCAGATAGCGTGGCGACCATGTCGTTGAATTTTTGCGCCAGCGTCTCGGCCCCGGCCGCCGCCTTGGCATCGAGCAGCACGGCAAACTGGCCACCGGTGATGCGCGCCACGGGCGTCTGGCTGCCAAGCAGTTCGCGCAGCTGGCGCGCGATCTGCACCAGCAAGCGGTCGCAGGCGGTGTGGCCGAGCGTCTGGTTGAGCGCGGCCAGCTGGTTTACGGTCAACCCGAAGAGCACGCCGCCAGGTGTCTTCAGTACGTCGCCGAGGGCACTGACAAAATGGGTGCGGTTGGAAAGACCAGTGAGCGGATCGCGCTGGTGCATCGATTGCAGCTTGACTTCCAGTGCCTTGCGTTTGGAAATGTCCGTGGCCACGACTTGCACGCACTGTTCACCGTGAATGGCAAGAGGATTCAGCGCCACCTCGATCGGGATGCGCGTGCCATCGGCCGCGACGGCCAGGAACTCCTGTGTCTTCTCCGCGCCTTCCGGTTTGCGCAGGGCCGCCTTGAAACGCGCCTGGTCCTGCTTGTCGATGAGATTGAGCAGCGGGGTTTCCTTGAGCAGATCGATGTTTTCGTAGCCAAATAATTTGAGGTAGGACGGGTTGGCATCCATGTGCATACCGTCCTGCACGTAGCTAATGGCTTCCAGCGAGGCCTCGATCATGCTGCGGTAGCGTGCCTCAAGCTGGCCCATGGCCTCGCGTGTCACGGTCCACGCGCGACGTTCGTTGGCGACGGCGAGTTCGCGCTCGACGGCTGGCAGCAGCCGTCCCCACTGGCCTTTGATAATCACGTCGCGCGCGCCGGCTTGCATGAGCTGGCGCAGCTCGTCGTCGGCGATACGGCGCGCGAGCACGACGACGGGGACAAAGGGCTGTTTGTGGGCCACGAGTTCGACCACCTGACGCGCCGGCAGGTTGGGCATGCCGTGTGCGCACAGGATCAGATCCCATTCGCTGTTGTCGAGGTTTTGTTCAACTGCCACCCCGGTCTCGAGGCGTTGGGTCTTGAGCATGAAACCGGCCTGGCGCAGGATGGCACTGGCCTGCTCGGCGTCATCCGGGGACTCGTCGAGTATCAGTACCCGGAGGATTTTGTTGACTGGTTTGGTCTGTGCCATGGTTGTCCGTTGTGTGGCGCGCCGCTAATGGGTTACGAAGATTCCGCCGCATTGTTCAGCATGGCGGTTGCGGCTCTATAAAGATAGCAAAGAATCCGGCGCGGGGGTGAATTTTGCCGGCGACAGTCCGGCGTGGTGTCTCCCAATCGATGGCGCCCAGGCGTCGTGGTGAGGCAGGTGGGCCTTCAGGCCGACATGTCGCCCGGAAGGGCGACCTACAGTGGTAAAAAAAGACGGCTTCAATAATGCGGCGGCGGGGTTTCGTCGCCCCGGCTGGCCACCAGTTCCGGCGCCAGCGTTTTGAACTGGGCCTTTAGGTTCTCGATCTCGTGGGCAAGACCGGCGATTTCCCGCTGCTGGCGCACGATCACGCCGTTCAGCTCCTGCAGGGTATGGTCCTGAAAGGCCAGGCGGGTTTCAAGTTCGATCAGACGGTTTTCCATGGGGGTCTCCGTGGTCGAGGGTCAGCAAATGTCAGTACGGTCTGTGGTTTCGAGCGCCTCGCAGACTTCAAGCCAGCTGGCTTCGGCCAGCGCCAGGGCCTGTTGCACTCGCCCCTGTTCCTGAAGCAGCGCCTTGAGTTTCTCCTTTTCCGCGCCGGTGTAAAGCGCATTGTCGGCCAGCGCCACGCCGATGCGCGCCTTTTCGGCGCCCAGGCGCTCCAGATCCTGCTCCAGGGTCTTGAGGCGATTGCGCAGCGGCTGAATCTGGCGGCGTTTGTCGGCGTCCTGGCGGCGCTGTTCCTTGCGGTTGGGGGCGGCGGCGCGCGTCGCCGCCGCGGCCGGTTCGTCCGGACGCGAACGCCGCGCCGCCAGCCATTTCGGGTATTCCTCATCGAGGTCGCCGTCAAATGTTTCGGCGCGGCCGTCCGCAACCAGCACCAGGCGGTCGGTCACGCTGCGCAAGAGATAACGATCATGCGAGACCACCACCATCGCCCCGTCGAACTCCTGCAAGGCCAGTGCGAGCGCGTGGCGCATTTCGAGGTCGAGGTGGTTGGTCGGTTCATCCAGCAGCAGCAGGTTGGGGCGCTGGTAGACCAGCAGCGCCAGCACCAGGCGCGCCTTCTCGCCGCCCGAGAACGGCGCCACCGCTTCCAGCATCCGGTCGCCGACGAAGCCGAAGCCGCCGAGGAAATCGCGCAATTCCTGCTCGCGCGCGCGTGGGTCGAGGCGCGCCAGGTGGGTCAGGGGGCTGTCGTCGAGGCGCAGCTGTTCGAGCTGGTGCTGGGCGAAGTAGCCGACCTTGAGGTCGCGCGCGCCGATGCGTTCGCCACCGCGCAATGCCAGTTCTCCGGCCAGCAGGCGGATGAGCGTGGATTTGCCGGCGCCATTCGGCCCGAGCAGGCCGACGCGATCGCCCGGCGCCAGGCTCAGGTTTATGTTGTGCAGAATGGTGGTGTCACCGTAGCCGGCGGCGCCGTCCTTGAGCACGAGCAACGGCGCCGGCAGTTTTTCAGGCGCGCGGAATTGGAAATGAAACGGCGAGTCGACATGCGCCGCGGCGATTTCCGGCAGGCGTTCGAGCATCTTGAGACGGCTCTGTGCCTGGCGCGCCTTGCTGGCCTTGGCGCGGAAGCGCTCGACGAAATCGCGCATGTGCGCGGCCTCGCGCCGCTGCTTCTCGGACGCCGCCTGCTCGCGCGCCAGCTCGGCGGCGCGCGCCCGCTCAAAGGCTGAATAATTGCCGGTGTAGAGCGCGGCGCGCGCCGTTTCGGCGCGCGCTTCCAGGTGCAGGATGTGGTCGGTCACCCGGTCGAGAAAATCGCGGTCGTGCGAAATGACCAGCAGGGTGCCCGGGTAGGCGCGCAGCCAGTCCTCGAGCCACAGCACCGCGTCGAGATCCAGATGGTTGGTGGGCTCGTCGAGCAGCAGCAGGTCGGAGCGGCACATGAGCGCCTGCGCCAGGTTGAGGCGCATGCGCCAGCCACCGGAGAAGGCACTGACCGGCCGGGCCTCGTCGGCAGGCGCGAAGCCGAGGCCGTTGAGCAGGCGCGCGGCGCGGGTGCGCGCGGTCCAGGCGTCAATGCTGTCGAGCTGCGCATGCAGCGTGGCCTCGGCCAGCCCGTCGCCGTCCGCCTGTGCGCGCGTCAGCGCCGCTTCGATGGCGCGCAGCTCGGCATCGCCATCCAGCACGTAGTCGATGGCGGCGCGCTCGCTGGCAGTGGTCTCCTGCGCCACGTGCGCGATCACCCAGCCGGGCGGCAGGCCGATGCGGCCGCCGTCCGCATGCAGCGTGCCGCGCACCAGCGCGAACAGCGTGGACTTGCCGGCACCGTTCGCGCCGGTCACGCCGCATTTCCAGCCGGCGGGCAGCGTGAACGTCAGGTCCGCGAACAGCGCGCGGCCGCCGCGGTGCAGGGAGATGTCAGTGAAGCGCAGCATGGCGGCGCAGTCTATCAGTGTGCCACGCGCCGGCCCAGAATCCTGCCGTGGACGGCCCGGCCACTTGTGGTACAGTTAATTTCAGGGGGAACATCAGGATGAGTCTCTGGTATGTACGAAAGGACGGACAGACTCGCGGCCCGTCGCCAGCCGAACAGATCACGCGCGAGATTCTCCTCGGCCGCATTCGGGAAAACGACGACCTCAGTACCGACCGTGAGCATTGGCGCCCCCTTCGTTCCCTGCCGCAGCTTGTACCGGAGGTCATGCGGCTCGCCGAAACGGAAGAGGGCCGTCAGCGCCTGTTGCTTGCGCGTCTGCGCGTCGATGATCGCGGTCACGAACGGCGCGGTTCAGGGTATGCGCCGGACGGGAGTGACCGGCGTTACGGCGACCGGCGTACAGTGGAGTCCTTCGAGGTACTGGGATCTGAGACACGTGCGGCAGACGAAGGAGAGTTGCTGGATCGCAGCATGTTGTTGCCGGCGGCGCTGATTATGACCGCCCTGTTTATTCTCGCCATGGTTTTCCTCTGGTAGAGTCATCCCGCTGGAAATAGCAGTCAGCCGCAGATGAACGCAGATCTGCGAAAATGATTCATGCCTTGGATGCACCGAGGCCGTTCACCCTGTTGGCGTGCTCGCGAATACAGGCAGCACATTGAATATCCGCGTTTATCTGCGGCTAACAGCCGTATTATAAAGTTCATTACCCTGCATCGGGATACTCACGCTGCTCGCGAGTCTCCAGCCAGGCGCGGCCTGCCCTTACCGATCCCCAGTTTCCCCTCGCCAGAATTGCCCATGCTTCGGCCGTAAATTGGCCATTTACCTGGGTTTATTTCGCAACTGCTGCTGTTATTGGCATAGCTATTGCAACATTCTGAGGCAGTCTCCCGTCGAGACGGCAGTGACGTTACCTGGCTAAGCAGTTGCTTGTAGGCCAGCCGCGTCGGACCCGTCGGGGCCTGTACCTGCAAATTTAGGATGATGCGATGGAACCGGTACGGATATTCCAGCAGAACGGAAAAATACATCTGTTCTTCGACACTCTGCTGAGTGTTGCCCAGGCGCGCGCGCTGCATGCCCAGCTTGGGCAGGTATTGGCGCAGCCGAACAGTCTGGTTCTGGACGGTCTGGTCCTGGACGCCGGACAGGTGGAGCAGGTCGATACCGCCGCCATGCAGGTGCTGGCCGGTTTTTGCCGTCAGCTGCAGGAACTGGGTGTGCCCATGCGCTGGCATGCGGTGAGTCCAGCGATGCAACAGGCCGGCCATTTGCTGGGGCTCGAGCACCTCGTCGGGGTTGCGGCGTGAACACGCTATCCTCCTTGCGCTTGCTGCATCTCGACGCTTTCCGGAGTCCCTGGTGGCTGCCCCCGGTGCTGGGGCTCGTGTGCGCGTGGATCTGGGTCGCGATTTTTGCACCGTTCTGGACGGCCTTCGGCAGCGGCGGCTTGTTTGGGTTGTGCATCATCGCGCTGCTCGCGCTGGGCCGGAAAAAGTTTGCGAAGTCCGCCGTGCTGGTGGAGGAACAAGATGTGCAACAGGCCGACATTGTGCAGCAGGAAATAGAGGCCCTCATGCCGCTTGCCACGTCGGCCGAGATCCTGCCGCAGGTAGACGAGATGGTGCAGTCCATGGCCAGCGAGCACCAGAAGCGCCGGCTGGAGGAACTCTTGCTGCACTGGGTGAATGTGTCGCAACAATACAGCGATGCCGCGCTCTCCATGCGCAAACAAATTCATACCGTCACCCAGCAGACCGAGCATGCCGCCACCACCATCGCCAACAGTTTTCAGGCGATCATCAACAAGGCCACGGTGCAGGCGCGTCAGGCCATGGAGTTGCTGGAAGGCACCCAGGGCGCCATGACGGAAGGCGTGCCCCAGTCACTCAAGGATTTTATTCGCGTCTCGGACGAACGTTTGACCAAAATGGCCGATGAAGTGGTGCGCGTGGCGGATCTGTCGGTACGCATGGTGCGCGAACTGGATGCCGTGCAAAAGCGCGCTCAGGCCATCGACGGCTTTCTGCTGGACGTGGACAAACTCGCCGACCAGACCAGCCTGCTGGCGCTCAACGCCGATATCGAAGCCGCGCGCGTCGGTGAGCAAGGCCGCGGCTTTTCCGTGGTGGCGAAAGAGGTCCGCCGTCTCAGCAAACGCTCGCATGAATTCAGCGACAGCATTCGCTCGCACCTGGAAGGCGTGCGTACCGGGCTGAACAAGACCTACGGCGACATGCGTACCCTGTCCGCTGCCGACGTGGATCACGCCACCGGGATCAAGAATGAAGTGCTGCAACTGACACAGTCGCTGGAAGGAAAAAACCGCGAAGTGGCCGATACCGTCAGCAGCATCAACGCGATCAGCAAGGAGATCGCCCAGGATGTGCAAAACGTGGTGATCTCGCTCCAGTTCCACGATATCACGAGCCAGAAACTCAACGGCATGCTCGAACCGATGGATGAACTGCGCAACATGCTGTTTCAGTTAATGCAGGAGACACTCGCCTTCGACAAGAGCCTGCTCAAGCGCCTGCCTGGCGATGATCGCTGGCTGGCGCGATTGCACGCCGTCTCGCAGCCGGTTACGGATGCCGCCGAAGCGCACCAAGATTCCCACCCGCAGGCGCCACGCAAGAAGGGCACCGGGCCAGCGGTCGAACTGTTCTGACGGAGGTACGAAAAATGGCAACGATCATGACCGTGGATGACACAGCCACAATGCGCCAGATGGTCAGCTTCACCCTGCACAGCGTCGGGCACGAAGTGGTTCAGGCCAGTGACGGGCAGGAGGCGTTGGCGCTTGCCCAGGGCAGGAAACTCGACATGGTAATCGCGGACGTGAACATGCCCAACATGGACGGCATCACGCTGGTGAAGTCCTTGCGTGCTCTGCCCGAATACAAATTTATTCCGATCCTGCTGCTCACAACGGAGTCCCAGGACGCGAAACGGCAGGAGGGGAAGAGCGCCGGCGCGACCGGGTGGATCGTCAAGCCCTTTAACCCTGAACAGCTATTGAACGTAGTGAGAAAGGTTCTTGGATAAGCCGATGGCCATTGATATCCGCCAATTTCACCAAACCTTCTTTGACGAGAGTCAGGAAGGGCTTGTCAGCATGGAGTCGGCGTTGCTGCAAATAGAGCAGGGATTGTCCGCGAACCTGCCGCGCGGGGCGGTGGCCACCGATCCCGAGGTACTGAATACGATATTTCGCGTGGTACATTCGATCAAGGGCGGCGCCAGCACCTTCGGCTTCGGCTGGGTTGCGGATTTTTCCCATCTGCTGGAGACCCTCCTGGATGACGTGCGTACCGGAAGCCGCCGGGTCGATCGGCACACGGCCGGCTTGCTGCTGCGTTCCGTGGACTGTCTTCGAATTCTGTTGGTCAACGCCCGCAGCGGCAAGCCGGTCAATGCGGCCGCTATCGAGGAAGTCAACGCCGAGCTCGAGACTTTGCACCTTACACCGCTGCGTGCTGCCGGCAGCGGCGTCGCCGTAGCCGGCACCGGCGGGCCGCGCGCGTGGAAAATTCGTTTCATACCCAAGCCGGACCTGTTCTTCAGCGGCAATGACCCATTACGGGTGTTGCGTGAGCTTTCAACCCTGGGTGAACTCCGCATCGAGACCGATCTGGCGCGCCTGCCGCCGTGGGCCGATCTGGATCCGGAAACCTGTTATCTCGGCTGGAAGCTGGAGTTGTCCGGCAATGTAACGCGTGAGGCCATTACCGAAGTATTCTCCTGGGTCACGGGAGAGTGTGAACTTGAAGTGGATCCGATCCTGGATCGGCAGCCCCTCCCCGAGATAGCCAATGCGGCGCCACGCGGCGCCGAAGACGATCAAGCCAAGTCACGCGGCACGTCGATCCGGGTCAGCACCAGCAAAATGGATACGCTGGTCGATATCGTCGGGGAACTGGTTATCACCCAGACTATATTAAATCAGACCGTCGCGCAGATCGGGCCCGACAGTTTGCCGCGGCTGAGCGCCGGTCTGGCTCAGCTAGAGCGAAATTTGCGGGAATTGCAGGAAAATGTCATGCGCATCCGCATGCTGCCCATTGGATTTGTTTTTAACCGGCTACCGCGTCTGGTGCGCGATATCAGCCAGCAGCTCGGCAAACAGGTGGAGCTTAAGATCAGCGGGGAAGCCACGGAACTGGATAAGACCGTGATAGAACGCATCAGCGATCCGCTTTTGCACATGGTTCGCAATAGCCTGGATCATGGTATCGAAACGCCGCAGGTACGGCACGCCGCCGGCAAACCCGAGACCGCCTGCATTCGAATCGACGCCAGTCAGCGCGGCGGCCACGTCATCGTCGAGATCGAGGATGACGGACGCGGGCTCGATCAGGACAAGATATTACAGCGTGCGGTGGAGCGTGGATTGGTTCCGAACAATGCAAAGCTGTCCGCGGAACAAATCGCCGAGCTCGTCTTTCTCCCTGGGTTTACCACCGCCGACAGCGTGAGCGATCTGTCCGGTCGCGGGGTCGGGCTGGATGTGGTGCGCAGCAACATCCATTCCCTCGGTGGCAATATCGATGTGCGCTCGCAAGCGGGGCACGGCACCCACTTCACAATACGTTTGCCGCTGACACTGGCGATCCTCGACGGTCTGGGTGTACAGGTCGGGGCGCAGACTTATATCTTGCCGATCACCAGCATCACGGAGTCCATGGCGCTGGCACAGGATCAAATCCGCTGTCTGCCCGGTGGCGAAGAGATATTTCAGTTTCGTCATGAATACGTGCCACTCATCCGGTTACGCCGCGTGTTCGGCGGCGTGCCCGGTGTCGACGACAGCAACGCCGGGATCGTGGTCGTGGTGGAAGCCAACGGCCGTCGCGCCGGGCTTCTGGTGGACGATCTGCTGGGTCAACAACAGATCGTGATCAAGAGTCTCGAATCGCATTATCGCCGCGTGGACGGCATCTCGGCCGCGACCATACTCGGAGACGGCACGGTAGCCCTCATTCTCGATATCGGGGGGCTGGTGTGCGCCGTCGCGGCACCGGCACTCAACCTGAATTCAACTCAACCAGCGGCGGTCAGCTGGCCGTCATCCCAGCCGTCAGCGCCAGTCCGCGCCCTGCATTAAAGGAGAAAGAAATGGAAACAGCCTCAGCGGTCGATTCCTACCTGGCACAAACCGATACCGATAACCTGTGCCTGACATTTCGTTTGGGCGATCAGGACTATGGGATTGCGATCAGCAAGGTCCAGGAGATTCGCGAATGGACCAAGGTGACTCCGTTGCCCAGCAGTCCGCCGTACATTCGGGGAATGCTCAACCTGCGCGGAGCGATTGTCCCGGTCATTGACCTGCGCCTGCGATTCGGGCTTGACGCATTGGAGCGCGACAGCCCCACGGTCATCATCGTTGTCAATGTGGGAAACCGTTTGGCCGGCATTCTGGTCGACACCGTGAGCGACGTGATCAGCGTCGACCACGGTCAGAGACGGGCGCTGCCGGAATTCGAAGGGCACGCGAATCGCCGGTTCATCGAAGGTCTCGCACAGATCGACGATCGACTGATGGTGCTGCTGAATGTCGATCAACTGGTCGCACCCGAAGACCTGGCCTCGGCGTCGCCACCCGCAGGCGAGCCCGATCAACGGCGGGCTGTGTGATGGGTACACGCTGTGTAAAAGTGCGCGCTTGAGCACGAAGCGTTTGGCCGACGCAACATTTTTCGCAAAGCAAGCCTGCGCGCCCAACCATTCTGTGGAGTTTGGCATTGCGCGGCAGGGTTACGAGGGTTTTGGAAGCTCGATCTATTTTGGAGGTATCAGTCATGTCACACGTTATTGCTGAATTCAGAAAGTCTCTCTACACCCTGGCCGGGCTTATTGTTATTGCGCTTCCCGTCCCGGCCTTGGCGGCGGCGCTGACTCCCGAATCCCTTCCCGGGGTCACGGTGGTTACGGCCGAAAAGGCCAAGGCCATGATGGAGGGCGGGGTGTTGATCGTCGACACACGCGTCGCCAATGAATATGTCGAGCAACACATCAAGGGCGCCGTGAATGTTCCCTACAAGGAGAAGAGCGCCAAGTCCGTGAACTTCGATGCGAGCCAGGACAGCTTCGATCTTTCGAAGTTGCCCGCGGACAAGAACACGCCGGTGATCTTCTACTGCAACGCGGGCGAGTGCTGGAAGAGTTACAAATCCAGCGTGCTGGCGGTCAGGGCCGGTTACAAGAAGATCCATTGGTTGCGTGGCGGTATCCCGGAGTGGAAGGCCAAGGGCTTCCCCGTAGAGTAAGCCAGGAGGCAGGCCGTGCCCCACCTGGCTCAGACTTATTATTTTCACAGCGTGGGGATGTCCCCGAGAGAGGTTATCTATGTTGAACGACTTAAGCATTAAAAAGCAGCTCTACATCAGCATGGGCCTGGTGTTCCTGTCCCTGACGGCCATGACCGGCGTGGATATCTACAGTGTGCGGCAGGGCACCCAGGCTCTGGAGTCCGTCTACGAACACCGGGTGGTGCCGGCGTCACTGCTCGCCGCGATTGACGACAGGCTCAAGGACTTGCGCTTCCGCATGGCGGGATACCTCGTGGATCAAATGCCGGCGGTGGGCAATACCAACCAGTTGAACGAGGCGCGCGTCAACGTCCCGGAACGATGGAAGGAGTACAAGGCGCGCACGCAAAACAACGAACTCAGCGACGAAGCGCGCGAGCTGATTGGAAAAATCGACAAGCAGATCGTGATCCTGGCCCCGTTTCTGAACAAACTCGAGGCGGCCTATGGTGCGGATGAAAAAAAGCGGATTTACGCGATGCTGGAAGACGAATGGCCGGTGATTCATGCCGGCTTGCTGAAACCCATCTCCCAGCTGCTGCAAATCCAGGAGGCGGCCGTCAAAACGACCTACGAACAGTATGCCGCGAATGGCGTGCGGCTGATCGTGGTCGTTCTCATTGTGCTGGCCGGCATCATGGCCGTGATGCTGTATTCCGGCCTGCACACCATTCGCGCCATCGGCAAACCGTTGCAGCAGGCGCTTGGATTGGCCGTGCGCATCGCTTCCGGCGACCTCACGGGCAAGGTGGAGGCCCATTCCAACAATGAGCTCGGACAATTACTGAAAGCATTGGGGGAAATGAACGACAATCTGCAGCGTCTGGTCGGCAATATCCGCCACGGCGCCGACGCGGTCGCCGCCGGTTCCCAGGAACTGAGCTCGGCCACCGAGCAGCTTTCCTCATCCGCGCAAGAACAGGCCAGCTCGCTCGAAGAGACCGCCGCGTCCATGGAGGAGATGACCAGCACCGTCAAGCAGAACGCCGACAATGCCCTGCGGGCGGACATGGTGTCGCGCAAGGCGAGCGAGTCGGCGAGCGAGGGCATGGTCACGTCCGCCTCGGCCATGAAATCCATGGAAGTCATCAACACCAGCAGCGTTAAAATTGCCGATATTATCGGTGTCATTGACGAGATCGCGTTTCAGACCAACCTGCTCGCGCTCAACGCCGCGGTCGAGGCCGCGCGCGCCGGTGAACAAGGCCGCGGATTCGCCGTGGTCGCCGCCGAGGTGCGCAATCTGGCCCAGCGCAGCGCATCCGCCGCCAGGGAAATCAAGACGCTGATTGGCGACAGCGTGGACAAGGTACGGGACGGCACGCAACTCGTGGGCGCGTCGAGCAAAACGCTTGGCAGCATTGTCGAGAGCGTCAAGAGCACCGCCGAGATTATTTCTGAAATCAGCGCTTCCAGCCAGGAACAGGCCTCGGGCATCGAGCAGGTCAACCGGGCCATCATGCAAATGGACAGCGTGACCCAGTCGAATGCGGCCCAGGTCGAGGAGCTCTCTGGCACCAGCCAGTCACTGGCCGTGCAAGCGGAGCATTTGCAGAAACTGGTTTCGCATTTCAGGCTGGAGGCCGAAGCGGTGGCGCGCCCCGCCCTCGGGTCGGGCGTCGGTCAGAAGCTGAAGGCGACGAATACAGGCGAGTCATCCCAAATCACCGGCCGACGACTCCGTGCATCGCGATGAGCCGGGATAGCAAGACCAATCTTGCCGGCGTGTCCGATCAAACAGGAGATATGCGATGGAAACATTCTATGTCAAAGGCATGAAATTGCGCAGTAAGCTAATCGGCGCGGCCGCTCTGATCTGTCTGGTGGTGAGCGCCGGCGGCGCGATCGGTCTGTACAACCTGAAGCAGGTGATGGGATTCGCCGAAACATCCCATGCCTACGTGCAAAACGTGATAAGAATGCGTGCGATCGATGATCCCGCGATACTCAAGGAGTACCAGGACAGCTACGAGAGCGCCGGTCGTGCGTATCTTCAGGCCAAGGTGTTGACCATGCTAATGGTCGTCGTCTCGTTGCTGCTGCTCGCGGGGGTCGGCTATTACGTGGCACGGACCCTTACCCGACCGATGAACCGGCTGGTGCGAGGCATGCTGCAGGCAGCCGAGGGGGACCTGACGGTGTCAGTAGAGGTCGATCATCGTCAACGCGACGAGATTGCCGAGGCCGGCGGGGCGCTGAATATCCTGGTTGATGAGATGAACCAGAGCGTCCGCCAGGTCGCCCTGGCCGCCGACGCGGTTGCCGTGGGGTCGCAAGAGTTGACCGATGCGGCGGAGCAGTTGTCCGCTTCCGCCCAGGAGCAGGCCAGCTCGCTGGAAGAAACCGCCGCCTCCATGGAGGAGATGACCAGCACCGTAAAACAAAGCGCCGATAACGCCATGCAAGCGGACAAGCTGGCCACCGAGTCGAGCGAAGCGGCCAACGAAGGCGTGGTCATGGCCACGTCGATCAAACGTTCCATGGACATGATCGACGCCAGCAGCAAGAAGATTGCGAATATCACGGGTGTCATCGACGAAATCGCATTTCAGACAAACTTGCTGGCCTTGAACGCGGCCGTCGAGGCCGCGCGTGCCGGCGAACACGGCCGCGGCTTTGCCGTGGTTGCGTCCGAGGTGCGGAATCTGGCGCAGCGCAGCGCGACCGCCGCGAAAGAGATCAAGGGGCTGATCCAAGACAGCCTGGAGAAGGTCGGCGACGGCAACCACTTGGTGGGCATTTCCGGCGCCAAGCTGGAAATCATTTCGACCAAAGTGAAACGCGTGGCCAATCTGGTTGCGGAAATCAGCGCCGCCAGCCAGGAACAGGCTTCGGGGATCGATCAAGTCAACCGTGCCATCATGCAAATGGATACGGTAACCCAGACGAATGCCGCACAGGTGGAGGAACTCTCCAGTACCAGCCAATCGCTCGCCAGCCAGGCGGAAAAAATGAAGTCATTGGTCGCGCACTTTAACCTGGGCGCCGGGACCATGCCCGACGCGGCCGCTGCCGGGACGCAGGTCGCGGTCATCCCAGTGGATAAAACCAGAGAAGGCTCGCCAGTCCCGGCTAAAGCGACGGAGGGCCAACCGGCGCAACGACGCACCAATGTCCAGCCGCTCAAACCAAAAACGGTCCCGAGTGCGCGCACCGCCACCGGTAGCGGTGATTGGACCGAGTTTTGAGACGGGTCCGCGCAAACGGCGTCTATCGAATAATCAAGGGAAATCCTGAACCTGGGGCATAACATGCACAGCACTGCCGCGGGAACCGGCGAACACGCCGCCAGCTTGCTGAGCGACTCTCTCCGCATGATCACGGATGGCGAGTTTCGGCAGCTGCGCGAACTCATTCATCTGCATACTGGTATCGCCCTGTCCGAACACAAACGGGCCCTGGTGTGCGCGCGCCTGTCGCGGCGGCTGCGCCACTATCAGTTCACGCGTTACGCCCAGTACTACGAGTTACTGTGCCAGGGGGACCCGGACGGCGTTGAACTGATGGAAATGATCAACGCGATCACCACCAATAAGACCGATTTCTTTCGCGAAGCGCACCACTTTCAGTTTCTGGCCGAACAGGTGTTTCCCAGGCTTCGCCAGGGCAAGGCCCGGCGCCTGCGCCTGTGGAGCGCGGCTACCGCCACCGGGGAAGAAGCCTATTCCCTGGCCATGACCGTGCGCGAGGCCTTTGTCGACGCCCCCGATTGGGACATCAAGATTCTCGCCACCGATATCGATACACGCGTGCTGTCACATGCACGCGAGGGCATTTACACCGCGGAGCAGGCCACCCATGTAGAGCCGGCGCTGTTGCACCGCTATTTTCTCAAAGGCCATGGCGAGCTCGAAAACCGGGTGCGCGTAAAGCCCGCGCTCAAAACGCTACTCCGCTTTCGGCAGCTCAATTTGCTGGACGAGCCCTGGCCCATGCGCGCGCCGTTCGACGTGATCTTCTGCCGTAACGTACTAATCTATTTTGACAAGGCCACCCAGTGCCGCCTGCTGGAACGCATGTCGACCATGTTGTCACCGGATGGATTTTTGATGCTCGGGCACGCGGAGGCGGTTCATGGTTTCGATAGCCTGTATCGCGCGGCAGGCCACAGTATCTACCAGACGCGGGTGGGCCGCTGCGCATGAAGATTCCAGCCCATCATCGCAACAATATACACCTGCCGGCCCTGGAAGAGGGCGTGGAACGAGTCACCATTAATATCGGGGGGCTGCGCGCGAGCAGCGAGCCGTTGGTGATCGACACCGTGCTGGGATCGTGCATTGCCGCCTGCTTGTATGATCCGGTGAGCGGTGTCGGTGGCATGAATCACTTTATGCTACCGGAGGGATTCGACCCGGATAATCCGGTAAGTACACGTTACGGTGTACACGCCATGGAACTCTTGATCACCGAGATCATGAAACTCGGCGGGCATCGCCGGCGCTTCCAGGCCAAGGTTTTCGGCGGCGGTCATGTGTTGAATATCCGCGAAAGCCTGGACGGCGTGCCGCAGCGCAATATCGACTTTGTGCGCCGTTTTCTGAATGTCGAGCAGATTCCGGTGATGAAAGAGGACGTGGGGGGTTACCAGGCGCGTCGTATTCTGTTTCATGCCCATACCGGCAAGGTATTTCTGAAACGTTTGGGCAGCACCGAGGCGGTGCGCACGGCCGAGGAAGAAATGGTTTACCTGATCAGTCTGAAGAAACAGAAAACGGACGGCGATGTGACACTGTTCTGAGCTCGTCACGATCCACGCGACAACAGAACAAGACAGAACGGACAAAGGCCACTGCTGCGCATCCCGCACTCGCGGCATTGGTACATCCCTGTACAGCAGGGGGCTTCGTTGGATGATGGCAAGACGAACGCAGCAGGGCTTCGTTGGATGATGACAAGACGAACGCAGTAGGGCTTCGTCAGATGATGACAAGACGAACGAAGTAGGGCTTCCTTTATGTCCGTCACAAGAAAGATTCGCGTGTTGATCATTGACGACTCGGCGCTTATGCGCCAACTGCTTACGGCAATCTTTCAGGAAGATCCGGTATTCGAGGTGGTGGCCACGGCCGCGGATCCGCTGATTGCACGACAAAAAATCAAAGACCTGCAGCCAGACGTGCTCACTCTGGATGTGGAAATGCCGCACATGGATGGAATCACCTTCCTCGAAAAGCTCATGCGTCTGCATCCCATGCCGGTCGTGATGATCTCCTCACTAACCCAGCGCAATGCGGAAGCCACGCTTCGGGCACTGGAACTCGGAGCCGTGGACTTCGTCACCAAACCCGTCAGCGGCATGCGCGATCACCTGGGTGAACTCACGGTTGAAATCCGGACCAAAGTGCGGATGGCGGCAGCAGCGCGCGTTCGTTTCACGATTACGGACCCGGTTGTGCCGTTAGCCATGAAGCCGGTAAATCCTCGCAACGCGGCGGGCGCGGGGGTCATTGCCATCGGCGCCTCGGCTGGCGGTACCCAGGCCATCATGGAGATTTTACGCCACCTGCCGGCCCACGTGCCCGGCATCGCCATCGTGCAGCACATGCCGCCGAAATTCACCGCCATGTTCGCCGACCACCTTAATCGCAGTTGCGCGCTCGATGTGCATGAAGCCACGGATGGCGAAAAGCTCCTCCCCGGCATGGCGCGAGTCGCGCCCGGCGGCAGACAAATGGCGCTCGTGCGCCAGAACGGTGGATACGTATTGAGGGTATACGATGGACCGGCAGTGAATCTGCACTGTCCCTCGGTGGACGTGTTGTTTAACTCCGTAGCACAAATGACCGCCACCAAGACCTTGGGGGTGTTGCTCACAGGCATGGGCAGCGATGGCGCCCTGGGACTGAAAGCCATGCACGCAGCCGGTGCCTTCACCCTGGCCCAGGACGAGGCCAGTAGCGTGATATTCGGCATGCCCGAACAAGCGATACGGCTGGGCGCAGTGAGCGAGGTGCTGGCCCTGGAACGCATTGCGGGGCGCATCCAGAAGTGGAGTGCGTGACGTAGAGTACACACGCGCCGCCAAGGAGCCTAACTAAGAAGTTTTTGCCGCAAAGACGCAAAGAACGCAAAGGTTTTTCGATAAACCTAAAACGGCTTTAGCCGCAGATGAACGCAGATTAACGCAAATGAATCATGCCGTTGATGCGCCGAGACCATTCACCCTTTTGGTGGGCTGGCGAATACGGGCAGTGCATTGAATATCCGCGTTTATCTGCGTTCATCTGCGGCTGACAGCTTTTTCCAGGATAAATACTCCTGTTTTTTCTTTGCGTCTTTGCGGCGAGAAATATTATTCTAGGAAATATTCAGAACTACCTTAGTGAAAAGGCTGCTGGATGCGTTCGAGCAGGTGTTGCGCAGTGCACAGTTGCGCGTCGAGATTCTGACGCTCGCGATCAAGCGCGGTGATGTGTTCATTCAGACTGTCCATGTCCTGTTGAATCTTTTTCAGCATCTCGAGCTTGCGTTCGATCGCGGCGCGATGCTGTTGTATCTGGACAAACACCGGTGATACCGCCACCTTAAACCAGTTCTTGGCAGACTCGTTGCATTCGTGAAACGTCTGGCGCGCCTGGCTCGCCAGGGTGATGAAGAATTTCTTGATCACAAAACGCTGTTCCGTCATCAGCGTTGCCGGGCTGGCGCGAAAAATCTCCGCTTTTTCCTCAAGGCGTTTGAATTCCAGGTGGCTGGCTATCAGGGACAAGGCCGGCGGCTTGATTACATTCATGCCATATTCGGTGTGCAAGCGCGCGTAGATCCGCTCCACTGCCTGGCGGATATCATCCGCGCATTGGTTCACCTGTTGCATGCGTATTGCGGCGCCGTTGAAAAACGTGGTCATACCGGACTGCAGGCCATGGGTTGTCCAGCTGTCTTGCATGTCGTGGCGCGCAGTCTCAATCAAGGCATCGATGCTTTTCATGCTGATGTGGCCCAGCAGCGTGTTGGCCTGCGATGTTAGGGCCGAGCGTGTGACCTGAAAACCCTCCAGTTCTTTATCATATTTTTTCTTTTCCGCGCGCACATGCGAAACCAGCTTATGGATGGCGTCCAGGTTTCTGTTGCCGAGTTGCTTAAGCTGGTCGAGCTGTTCCTGATTTGCCGCCAGTTTCGACTTGATAAGATTGTGACTGTTTTCCACGCGTGCGCTCATTTCGTGCACGACGCGGTCGCGAATCAGGGCGTGGCGCGCCGGAATCAAGTCCTGCGCCAGCCGTTTTTCGAGCAACAGCAGGCCGCTTTTCTCAAGCAGTGCGTTATCGGACTGGATCCGGCCGACCAGCCCCTTTTGTGCGGAAACCGGCAGCACCCATTTCTTGTCTATTTGTAGCGTCTGCGCAACACTCTCGGCCTGTTGGGCAATGTTTGCGGCAATCGTTGCCTCGCTCTGTAGCTCGTCCCACATCACGTCGATCTTGTTTAAAGCCACGAGCACACCGCCGCGCCGGGTTTTGCGCACATGTTGCGTCCACATGTCGAAATCCGATTTGGTCACCCCGGTATCGGCCCCGAGCACAAACAAGATGACCTGCGCACCGGGCAACATGCCGAGGGTCAGTTCGGGCTCTGTCCCGACGGCGTTCAGGCCGGGCGTGTCGAGTATGACTAATCCCTGTTTCAACAGTGGATGCGGAAAATTTATCGTCGCGTGCCGCCAGACCGGTATCTCCACTATCCCGTCGGCGGGCACGGCCTCGCCTTGACGCCGGCTGCGCTCCGGATCATACAGGCCCAGTTCCTGCGCCTCGCGCACATGTACTTTTTTCGTGCGGGTGGTTTCCAGAAATGCCGCGCGCACTTCGTCGGCGGAATCCGGTTTCAATATATGCAGGGTGGTCCAGTGAATGGGGGTACGTTTGTATTCGGCGATCGACAACGAAGTATGGCGTGTCTCGATGGGCAGCAACCGGATCGAGGCCTCGTCTTTCTCGT
Organism: Acidiferrobacterales bacterium; assembly: GCA_035256085.1. Lineage (GTDB taxonomy): Bacteria > Pseudomonadota > Gammaproteobacteria > Acidiferrobacterales > UBA6901 > UBA6901. The sequence continues at coordinate 616 of DATEYP010000125.1, read as the reverse complement.
CGTAACGCAGCTCGGTCGGACACATGGTGGTGCGGCCCGCCCCGGACGACAGCAGGCGTTGCTTGAATTCGGCAAAGAATATCGCGTTCAACAATTCTGTTTTGCCGCGTGAAAATTCACCTGCCAAGGCCACGGTAAGCTTGTCCGACTGGATTTCCTCGATGAGTTCGTAGGTTCGCAGGTCTTCGCTGCCGTCGGTATACCCCTGGCTTTCGACCCAGGTTTGATAGGCGCGGATGGCGTCGGACAGGCCGTCGCGCCACAACTTGTACGCCTGCAGACGCTGTGAGAACGCGATGCCCGTCTGCGGCACAGCGCCCTGTGCACCCGGTGCGGAGCCGGAAACGACCGAAAGACGCGGTTTGATATTGGATTGTCTGTCAGCCATGGGAAATCGCTGGCAAGTGCCTGGGATGTGGGTTGCGCGGCATGGTTCCAATGAAATCTGCCGTAACTCGATAAATTACTGCAAAAGTTGCGCCAGAATAGGCGTAACTTTTTGTAATGGAACATATTTCGTCGATGGGAGGCTAAATCGAGGGGGTATGGACCTAAATAACGGCATTTACCGCAGATGAACGCTGATTATCGCAAATGAATCATGCCATTGGCGCAC
>DATEYP010000124.1:0-9802 GCA_035256085.1 Acidiferrobacterales bacterium | reverse complement strand
TCATTTGTGCGCGCACCTTCTCCAAGATCTACGGTCTGGCCGGACTGCGCGTCGGCTATGGCGTATCCAGTCCGGCGGTTGCCGACATCCTCAACCGTGTGCGCCAGCCGTTCAACGTGAACAGCATCGCCCAAGCGGCGGCACTGGCCGCGCTCGGCGATGACGCGCATCTGCACAAGGCGCGGCGCGTGAACGCCGATGGCATGCGACAACTGGCAAAAGGTTTCGAGCAGCTCGGCCTGGATTACATTCCATCGGTCGGCAATTTCGTGTGTGTCGAAGTGGGCGAGGCCGGGCGCGTGTACGAGCAGTTGCTGCGCGCCGGCGTGATCGTGCGGCCAGTGGCGAACTACGGCATGCCGCGGCATCTGCGCGTCACCGTTGGGCTGGCGGATGAGAATCAGCGCTTCCTGGATGCGCTGAAAAAGATTTTGTAGGAGCGAGCCTATGGTCGCGAATCATATCGTCGCTTTCCACCTTCTCCCCCTCTCCCGCTTGTGGGAGAGGGATGGGGAGAGGGTCGCGACCATAGGGTCGCTCCTACAAGGAAGATTATGATCAATAAACTCGCCCTCATCGGTGTCGGCCTGATTGGCGGCTCGCTGGCGCGCGCCTTGCGCGATGCCGGGCACGTGCGCGAAGTGATCGGCTACGGCCGTGGCCTGGCCAATTTGCAGCGCGCGGTGGAACTGGGTGTTGTCGATCGCATCGAGACTTCGCTGTCGGCGGCGGTGCGCGATGCCGACATGGTGGTGCTGGCCACTCCGGTCGGCAGCATGGCCGAAATTCTGGACGCGATTGCACCGTACCTGGCGAAGGATGCTGTGGTCACGGATGTCGGCAGCGTGAAAAGCGCGATAGTGGCGGCGGCGCGTGCTGCATTGGGTGAGAAGCTGAACGGCTTTGTACCCGGGCATCCGATTGCCGGAACCGAACGCACCGGTGTTGAAGCGTCCTTTTCCAGTCTGTTTGTCGGGCGGCGCGTGGTGCTGACGCCGCTGCCGGAGACCAGCGCCGAGGCCATGGCGCGGGTGCGCGCCATGTGGCAGGCCGCCGGAGCTGAAGTGGTGAGCATGAGCGTCGAGCACCACGACACGGTGCTGGCCGCCACCAGCCATCTGCCGCACCTGTTGGCCTACGCGCTTGTGGACATGCTGGCGCATCTCGAAGACAGCCGCGAGATCTTTGCCTATGCGGCCGGCGGCTTCCGCGACTTTACGCGTATCGCTTCGAGCGATCCGGTGATGTGGCGCGACATCAGCCTCGCGAATCGCGACGCGATTGTGAACATGTTGAAAAAGTATCGGATCGAGCTGGATGGCCTGATCGCGGCGGTCGCCGCCGGAGACGGCGCGAAGCTGCAAATACTGTTCGCGCACGCCAAGGCGGCGCGCGACGCCCTTGTAACGAATGACCAGAAGTAAGTAAGGTAGGGTGCGCCCTGCGCACCATTCCATAGTCGAGCGACCCGTTGGTGCGTGGGACGCACCCTCGTTACTGAGCAGAACGGTAAATAGTGCGTACTTGCGGTATTTACCGGGTTCCTTCTCCCACAGGGAGAAGGGCAGGATGAGGGGATATTTCACGGTTATCTCCCCTCACCCCGACCCTCTCCCTGAGGGAGAGGGGGAAGGCCGTATGCACTATTTGGTGGTCGGATCAGTAAATAATAATGTAGGGTGCGCTCTGCGCACCGTTCCATGGGCGAGCGAACTGTTGGTGCGTGGGACGCACCCCCCCAACATTACCAACCCTCTCCCCGCAAGCGGGGAGAGGGGATATTTATTCATTGAATGAGAGAGAATTGAAGCAAGACGTGAGTTCATCGGAAAAAAACATGGATTATCATGTCGCGCCGGGCGGCAGGCTGAAGGGCCGGCTGCGCGTGGCCGGCGACAAATCGATTTCACACCGTTCGGTGATGCTGGGCGCGCTGGCCGAGGGGATCACCCACGTCACCGGCCTGCTCGAAGGCGAAGACGTGCTTTGTACGCTTGCCGCGTTCCGCGCCATGGGTGTGCTGGCCAAGGGACCGGAACAAGGCCGACTTACTATCCAGGGCGTCGGTCTGCACGGCCTGCGTCCGCCGGCGCAGCCGCTCGACATGGGCAACTCCGGCACCGCCATGCGCCTCATGGCCGGCATACTCGCAGGGCAGGCGTTCAATTCGGTGCTGATCGGCGACGATTCCTTGAGCAAGCGGCCGATGAAGCGTGTGTCCGAACCGCTCGGCCAGATGGGGGCGCGCATCGACACCAATGAAGGTGGGCGCCCGCCGCTGCACATTCACGGCAGGCAGAAGCTGCACGGTATCGACTATAAAATGCCGGTGGCGAGTGCGCAGGTGAAATCGTCGCTGCTGCTCGCCGGCCTGTACGCCGAGGGCGAGACCGTGGTCACCGAGCCGGCGCCGACGCGCGATCACACCGAGCGCATGCTGCGCGGCTTCGGTTACGACGTGCGAGTCGAGGGCGCGCGTGTAAGCGTACATGGCGGCGGGAAACTCACGGCCTGCGACATTGATGTGCCGGCGGATATCTCTTCGACCGCGTTCTTTCTGGTCGGCGCGGCCATCAGTGAAGGTTCGGAGCTGCTGCTCGAACATGTCGGTATCAACCCGACCCGTATCGGCGTGATCAATATCCTCAAACTCATGGGCGCGGATCTTGCCATCGAGAATGCGCGCGAGGTGGGCGGCGAGCCGGTAGCGGACTTGCGCATCCGTGGCAGCAAGCTCAAAGGCATCCCCATCCCCGAGGATCAGGTGCCACTGGCGATCGACGAGTTCCCGGCGCTCTTTATCGCCGCGGCCTGCGCGCAGGGTGAAACCGTGCTGACCGGCGCGCACGAGTTGCGCGTCAAGGAATCCGACCGCATCGCCGTGATGGCCGCGGGTCTGAAGCGTCTCGGCATCGACGTGGAGGAGACACCGGATGGCATTGTCATCCAGGGCGGCAAGCTTAGCGGCGGGGACGTGGACAGCCGTGGCGATCATCGCGTTGCCATGGCGTTCGCCATGAGTGCGCTGCGCGCCAGTGCCCCGGTCACGATCCACGATTGCAAGAATGTGGCGACGTCGTTCCCGGGCTTCGTCGAGCTGGCGAAACGCGCCGGCCTGGCGGTCGAAGTAATGCATGTATGATTCTTTGCCGCAGATGAACACAGATTGAAAAGCAACTCTAAACAATCCGTTGATTGTACTTATCTGCGTTCATCTGTGTTCATCTGCGGCTAAAGCAGTATTTATGAAATCATCCAGGAAAATCCCGGTGGTGACCATCGACGGCCCCGGTGGGTCGGGCAAGGGCACGGTGAGCCAGCTGCTTGCCGCCCGTCTCGGTTGGCATTATCTCGACAGCGGGGCGCTGTACCGGGTATTGGGGTTGATGGCCCAGCGCTGTGGGATAAGTCTCGATGACGAGCCGGCCCTGTGCCGGCTGGCAGAAACGCTCAAGATTACCTTCGTCCCGCAGGCGGACGGCAGCCCGGCGCAAGTGACGGTCGATGGCAAGGATGTCAGCAACGAACTGCGCACCGAGACCACCGGCGAGCTCGCCTCGCGGGTCGCGGTCCTGCTCGCAGTTCGTACCACGCTCCTGCAAAAACAACGGGATTTCCGCCAGAATCCGGGCTTGATCACGGATGGCCGGGACATGGGAACCACCGTGTTTCCGGACGCGCTTCTTAAGATATTCCTGACGGCAAGCCCCGAGGTGCGCGCGGAAAGACGCTATAAACAGTTGAAGGAAAAGGGATTCAATGCTAACCTAGGTTTGATTTTGGGTGAGATTCGCCATCGCGATGCGCGCGATACCGGACGTTCGGTGTCTCCGCTGAAACCCGCCGACGACGCCTGGATACTGGACTGCTCCACCTTGAGCCTGACCGAGGTGGTGGAGACGGTTTCCCGTCGTTTGCAGGCGCGACTTGCCGAGACGCAGACCGCGACCCGCTAAGCGCGCTGCCCGGCCGGTGAATCTCTTTTTTGCAACCTCAACCCCGTGACGCCATCACGCAGTCGGTGACGCGGGCCACAGATGCAGTCCCCCTGCATCTCTTTAATATATGGGCCAATGAACAATCATGAGTGAATCTTTCGCCGAACTGTTTGAACAGAGTCTGAAAACCAGCAAGATCGCGCCAGGCGGCCTCATCGTCGGCGAGGTCATGCGCATCGAAAACGATTTCGTCATTGTGGATGCCGGACTAAAGTCCGAAGGCATCATCCCTCTGGAACAATTCCGGGACGGCCAGGGCGAACTGACCGTCAAGGTCGGCGACCGCATCGATGTTGTCCTCGAGTACATGGAAAACGGCCACGGCGAAACCCAGCTGTCGCGCGAGAAGGCACAACGCGCCAGGGCGTGGGACGAACTGGACAAGGCGTTCGAGGCGCAGTCGATTGTGAAGGGTGTCATCACCGAGAAGGTGAAGGGCGGCTTCACCGTGCTGGTCGACTCGGTGCGTGCGTTCCTGCCCGGCTCGCTGGTGGACGTGCGCCCGGTGCGCGACTCCACCTACCTGGAAGGCAAGGAACTCGAATTCAAGGTCATCAAGCTCGATCGCAAGCGCAACAATGTGGTGGTGTCGCGGCGCGCGGTTGTGGAAACCGAAATGTCGGCGGAGCGCGATTCGCTGCTCTCCAACCTGCAGGAGGGCCAGGTCATCAAGGGCGTGGTCAAGAACCTCACCGACTACGGTGCGTTCGTGGATCTCGGCGGTGTCGACGGCCTGCTGCACATCACCGATATCGCGTGGAAGCGCGTCAAGCATCCGTCCGAGGTGCTCAAGATCGGCGACGAAATCGAGGCCAAGGTGCTGCGCTTCGACCGCGAGCGCAACCGCGTGTCGCTCGGCCTCAAGCAGCTGGGTGACGATCCGTGGGTCGATCTCGCGCGCCGCTATCCGGAAGGTGCACGCCTGTTCGGCAAGGTCACGAACATCACCGACTACGGCGCGTTCGTCGAAATCGAGCCGGGCGTCGAGGGTCTGGTGCACGTCTCCGAGATGGACTGGACCAACAAGAACATCCATCCGTCCAAGGTCATGCAGCTGGGCGACGAGGTCGAGGTCATGGTGCTCGACATCGACACCGAGCGTCGCCGCATCTCGCTCGGCATCAAGCAGTGCCAGCCGAACCCGTGGGAAGAGTTTGCCGCCAGCCACAACAAGGGCGACAAGGTGCACGGCCAGATCAAGTCGATCACCGATTTCGGCGTGTTTGTCGGCCTCGAAGGCGGCATCGACGGGCTTATCCACCTGTCCGATCTTTCCTGGAATGCGCCGGGCGAAGAAGCGGTGCGCAACTTCAAGAAGGGCGACGAGATCGAGGCGACCATTCTCGCCATCGATCCGGAGCGCGAGCGCATCTCACTCGGCATCAAGCAGATGGAAGGCGACCCGTTCAGCAACTTCGTTGCCGAGCACAGCAAGGGCAGTATCGTGAAGGGCAAGATCATCAGCGTGGACGCCAAGGGTGCGACGGTGAATCTCGGCGGTCCGGAGGTCGAAGGTTATCTGCGCGCTTCGGAGCTGTCGCGCGACCGTGTCGAGGATGCGCGCAGTCTGCTCAAGGAAGGTGACGAGGTGGAGGCGAAAATCACCACCATCGACCGCAAGAACCGCAAGATCTCCCTGTCGATCAAGGCCAAGGACATGGAAGAAGAGACCGAGGCTGTTCAGGAATACACGCGTAAGCCTGGATCGGTCGGTTCGCTTCTGGGCGACAAGCTCAAGGAGAAGCTGGTCAACAAGGACAGCTAAGGGAAGCAGGTCTGCACAAAAAAAGCCGAATGCGGGAGTGCGCCCCGGCCCATGTCGGGGCGGCAGATTGTCGGAGGTTGAGATGACCAAGTCGGAACTGATCGCACAGCTGTCGGTCAAGCAACCACAGCTCGATTATCGGGATGTGGAACTCGCCGTGAAGGAACTTATCGATCAGCTGTCGACGGCACTAGCGGCCGGACAGCGCATTGAGGTGCGCGGCTTCGGCAGTTTTTCGCTGCACTATCGTCCGCCGCGCGTTGGGAGAAACCCCAAGACCGGCGACTCGGTGCAGGTGCCCGACAAACACGTTCCGCACTTCAAACCCGGCAAGGAATTACGCGAGCGGGTAGATAGCTGAACGTCCGATGGTTTTATTCAGAATCATGCGGCATCCTGAATTCCAGGTGCCGCATTTTTTTTGAGCCATGAGTACGCAACCGCACCTGGAAGCGGTTATGATCTCAGACATCATTGAGGTCCGTCACGGTAACGGACTCCTGGAGGCAACATGAAACGACTTTTGTATGGCATCTTGATACTTGCTGTGCTGCTGGTCGGGGTTACCTTCACGACCAAAAACGCACAGGTGGTGGAGCTGAACTATTATTTCGGCATTCACTGGGTGACGCCGTTGTCGTTCATGATGTTGACGACTCTCACGATTGGTATCGCGCTCGGCCTGCTTGCGAGCCTCGCGATGCAGGCGCGCATGCAACGCCAACTCTTGCATGCGCGACGCGATAACCGGCAGCTTGAGCAGGAAATCAACAATCTGCGCGCACTGCCCATTCGGGATGTCCCCTGAACTTGACGGCATCATGACTATCGATGCCCAGATTCTCCTGTGGTTGCTGCTTCCGCTGGCCGCGGCGTCTGGCTGGTATGCCGCGCACCGGGATCAGCGCCGGAAAAAATCGCGGTTAGCGGACGGCGGTCTCTCCCAGGACTATTTCCGTGGAATAAACTACCTGCTCAACGAGCAGCCGGACAAGGCTATCGAGCTGTTCACCCAGATGCTGGAGGTGAACACTGAAACCGTCGAAACGCATCTTGCTCTTGGGAGCCTGTTTCGCCGGCGTGGTGAGGTGGAGCGCGCCATCCGTATTCATCAGAATCTCATCGCCCGGCCAACACTCGACAAGGCGCAACGTTCGCTGGCACTCTGCGAACTGGCGCAGGACTACCACAAGGCCGGTCTTCTGGATCGCGCCGAGAATCTCTTTCTTGAGCTGACGGAAATACCGGCGCATGTCGAGCAGGCGCTGCGTTCACTCATGCATATCTACGAACAGGAGAAGGATTGGAACCAGGCAATCGCTGTCGGATCGCGTCTGGTGAAGACGGCGGCCCGGGACATTGAGCCGGTGCTTGCCCAGTATCATTGCGAACTGGGCGAGCATGCGCTGCAGGACGGGAATACCGCGCGTGCGCGGTCATGCGCCATGGATGCCCTGGCGATCGACCACGGTTGTGTTCGCGCCAGTATTCTTGTTGGCCGGGTTGCCGCGATTCAGGGGAAAGACCGCGATGCCATTCTTGCCTGGCAGAAAATCGAACAACAGGATGCCGAATATCTGGACGAAGTGATTGATGAGATCGCAGCAGCATATCGGAAGTTAAACGAGGAGCCACAGCTTTACCGCTATTTGCGCGACGTGGCGGATCGTAGGCCCGGTTTGCGCACGCTGCTGACCTTGACGGAACTGATCCGTGCGCGCGACGGCGAGGCTGCCGCGCAGACATTCGCCGCCGAGAGATTGCGCCAGCAGCCATCCGTGCCAGGCCTGAAGAAAATTGTCGAATTACAGGCCGCGCAAGATACGCCACTGACAGGTGAGAATATCGGTCTGATTCAGGATATTCTCGGCCAACTCACCGCCCAGCAGGAAGGCTACCAGTGTCGTCAATGTGGATTTCGCGGTCAGACACTGCACTGGCAATGCCCGGCCTGCCACGACTGGATCACCATGCAGCCTGCATCCTGTTCGGTCTCGCTGGGCGTGCGTGAAAAAAAGGAAATAACCGGCCGTGCCGTACCGGTAGCCACGAGGGGCGCCCGTAAATGAGTCCCGTCGTTGCGGTAACCGGGCCGCGCATCATTGTCGCGCTGGATTATCCGACACTAGCCGAGGCACTTGCGTTTGCCGCACGCGTCACGCCGGAACAATGTCGTCTGAAGGTTGGTTTTGAGCTCTTTACCAGTGCCGGGCCCGCGGTGGTGGAAGCCCTGCGGATGAGGGGCTTCGATGTTTTTCTCGATCTCAAGTACCACGATATCCCGAATACCGTCGCCAACGCCTGTGCCGCAGCGGCACGCCTCGGGGTGTGGATGGTCAACGTGCACACACTCGGCGGGCGCGATATGTTGCGCGCGGCGCGCGCTGCCATCGATAGCGGTGCGCAGCGTCCATTGCTTATCGGCGTGACACTGCTTACCAGCCATTCCGCGCAGGACCTGGCCGCCATCGGTCTTCCCCCGGACCCCGCGGCGCAGGTGACGCGATTAGCCGGGTTGGCAAAGGAAGCCGGGCTCGACGGGGTGGTGTGTTCGGCGCGGGAGGCGGCAGCACTGCGCAACGCGCACGGAGCGAACTTCTGTTTGGTGACGCCCGGCATTCGCCCGGCCGGCACAGCGGCCGGCGATCAGCAACGCGTCATGACACCGGAAGATGCCGTGCGTGCCGGAGCACACTACCTTGTCATCGGCCGGCCGGTCACCCAGGCGGCCGAGCCGCTCACGGCACTGGCGGCCATCAACCGCGAGCTTGTCGCCCCATAGGAGCGGCCATCTGGACGCGGCTTAGGGAACCTCTGAACAAGTCCCCTCTCCCCCGCGCACTTCGGGGGAGAGGGGACGTAGCGTGACAGTTTCTGCAACTTGTTCAGAGGTTCCTTAGTGTAAAAATCCGGGCAGAACAGGGGGGGGGGTTATTTTGTGAGCGCCTCGGCAACTGCTCCCGGCGTTACTTGCGACCGCTTGCTCCCGGCGTTGTTTACCTCGTCCATCCATGGACTCGTACCACCTCGACGGCTGTTCCCTATGCCGCTCTCGGCAACTGCTCCATGCGTTGCTCTACCTCCCACATCCATGGAGTCGTGCATCCATGCAGTCCTCAAAGGCGCAGATAAATCCGTGAGCCGCCTGAAGGCGGCGCTGCGTCCACTGCGGCACTCCCTCTCCCTCCGGGAGAGGGTTGGGGTGAGGGGGCCATCGGGGCGTTAACGTTTAGGTACCATCCCACCCACCCTCGGCTTTGGTGTTCTGCCTCCTCAATCCCTGAAGTTGACCCGGAGAGAAGGGATGGGTGCTTAATGTGTGATGTGCCGTGCATTCACCACCATGGCTGGGACGCGCTAACAGCCGCCGTAAAGGTCAAACCATTGTGAGTCCCCCGGCAGAGCCGGGGGACTCACAATGGTTTGACCTGTGCGACGGTCGCAAAAAAGTATTTCCCTCCCCCTGGAAGGGGGAGGGCGAGGGTGGGGGTCGAAGCGTGAACGGCGGGCATAAGTTGACGCATTTCACCCCCATCCCAACCTTCCCCCTTGAAGGGGGAAGGAGAAGGAAATCCGCCGCCTTCAGGCGGCTCACGGTGTTATCCGCGCCTTTGACGACTGCATGGATGCACGACTCCATGGATGGAGGAGGTACGAGCCCATGGATGGGCGAAGGTAGAACAATGCAGGAGCAATTGTCGAGAGCGGCGTCGGGAACATCCGCCGAGGAGGTACGCCCACAGGGATGTGGGCGGTAGACTGCGCCGGGAGCTGGCAGTCGAGAGCAACGCAGGCGACCCACATGGATGTGGGGAGGTAGAGCAACGCATGGAGCAGTTGCCGGGAGCAGTTGCCGAGGCGCTCACCGAATAGGCCCCCGGCTTTGCCGGGTGTCATTTACTGATCCGACCACCAAATAGTGCGTACTGTTTTTCTCCCTCTCCCTGCGGGAGAGGGTCGGGGTGAGGGCAAACCGCGGTAAAACTGGCCCTCATCCTGTCCTTCTCCCGCGGGGAGAAGGGACCGCGTAACTGTCGAT
>DATEYP010000123.1:0-7131 GCA_035256085.1 Acidiferrobacterales bacterium | reverse complement strand
AATCGCTCGCCGTTCGACGTGGCCGAGGGCGAATCCGAGATCGTCGCCGGCTTCCACGTCGAGTATTCGGGCATGGCGTTCGCGGTGTTCTTTCTCGCCGAATACGCCAACATGATCCTGATCGCGGCGCTGGCGGTGCTCATGTTCCTGGGTGGCTGGCTGTCGCCGCTCGACGGCCTGCTGCCGGCGAACGTGATGGCGCTGCCGGTGTTGGGCACGTTGCTCGGCAGCGGTATGCACTGGTTGCTGCTCAAGATCAGCTTCATGCTGTTCTTCTTCCTCTGGTTCCGCGCCACCTTCCCGCGCTACCGCTATGACCAGATCATGCGTCTCGGTTGGAAGGTGCTGATCCCGGTGACGCTGGTGTGGATTGCCGTGATGGGTGTGGCCATGTTCCTGACTCCGTGGGGCCATTTGTTTCATTAAATGGAAATCTCATGAACGCCATCAAGCGCTATCTCAACAGTTTCCTGCTGCTCGAACTGCTCAAGGGCATGCTGCTTACCGGGCGGAATCTGTTCGCGCGCAAGATCACCATTCAGTACCCGGAAGAGAAGACGCCGATCAGCCCGCGCTTTCGCGGCCTGCACGCGCTGCGCCGCTATCCGAACGGCGAGGAGCGCTGCATTGCCTGCAAGCTGTGCGAGGCGGTGTGCCCGGCGCTGGCCATCACCATCGAGTCCGAGGAACGCGCCGACGGTACGCGCCGCACCACGCGCTATGACATCGATCTGACCAAGTGCATCTACTGCGGATTCTGCGAGGAATCCTGCCCGGTGGATTCGATCGTCGAAACCCAGATTTTCGAATATCACGGCGAGCAGCGCGGCGACCTGGTGTACACCAAGCAGATGCTGCTGGCGATCGGCGACAAGCACGAAAAGCAGATTGCCGCCGCACGCGCGGCCGACGCCAAATACAGATAAGAATTTTTACTACAGATGAATGCAGAGCGATAGATAGCTAAATAACCAATAAAACCGAAGCCACAGATGAACGCAGATAAACGCAGATATAACCCAGACAAGGCGCCTTTGATCCGCGTTCATCTGTGTTCATCTGTGGCCGAAATATAATATGGAATTTACGCAATACGTTTTCTACTTCTTCGCCACGGTGCTGGTGTTCGCCGCATTCATGGTGATCACCATCCGCAACCCGGTAAAGGCGGCGCTGTTCCTGGTGCTGGCGTTCTTCAGCGCGGCCGGGCTGTGGGTGCTGCTGGAGGCCGAGTTCCTGGCCATTGTCCTGGTGCTGGTGTATGTCGGCGCCGTCATGGTGCTGTTCCTGTTCGTGGTGATGATGCTCGACATCAATCTGGCGCGCCTGCGCGAGGGTTTCGGCGAGTACCTGCCGATCGGCGGTCTGGTGGCGGTGCTGATGGTGATCGAGATGGCACTGATCCTGAGCGACGGCTTCGGTGCTGGGCGCGCGTTGGTGCCGCACCCGGCCGATTACAGCAACACGCGCGAGCTCGGACGCGTGCTGTACACGGTGTACGCCTACCCGTTTGAAATCGCCGCCGCTATCCTGCTGGCGGCGATCGTGGCGGCCATTGTGCTCACCATGCGCCGCCGCCCGGAGACCAAATACCAGAACCCGGGTCTGCAGGTGCGCGTCCAGCGCAGCGAACGCGTGCGCCTGGTGAAGATGAAGTCGGAAAAGAAGCAGTAATATTTCTGGAACCGCAGATAAACGCAGATGAAAACAGATAAAAGAACAAATACAAGTTCCGCCGTTGGTTGTTTTTATCCGCGTTCATCCGCGTTCATCTGCGGCTATAAGAATACTATCAACCGGGGAGGCGACCATGCCACTGTCTAATTACCTGGTTCTGGGCGCGATCCTGTTCGCGCTGAGCGTGGTCGGCATTTTTCTCAATCGCAAGAACGTGGTCATCCTGCTCATGGCCATCGAGCTCAACCTGCTCGCGGTCAACATGAACTTCGTGGCGTTTTCGCGCTACCTCGGCGACAGCGCCGGGCAGGTGTTCGTGTTTTTCATTCTCACGGTAGCGGCGGCGGAGGCGGCCATCGGGCTCGCGATCCTGATCACGGTGTTCCGCAACTACCGCACCATCAACGTCGATGACCTGGATACGCTGAAGGGCTGAACATGTTCGAAAACATGCAGAACGTGTACCTGGCCACCCCGCTGGTTTGTCTGGCGGGCGCGCTGCTGGCCGGCCTTTTTGGCAAGGTCATCGGGCGCGCCGGCGCGCACACCGCCGCCATTCTCGGCGTCGGCATGGCGTTCGCGCTGTCGCTGCTGGTGTTCAACGACACCGTACTCAAGGGGCACGTGTTCAACGGCACGGTGTTCACCTGGGGCGTGAGCGGCGGCATCCCGATGGAAATCGGATTCCTGATCGACCCGCTCAGCGCCATGATGATGGTGGTCGTGACCTTCGTGTCGCTCATGGTGCACATCTACACCATCGGTTACATGCACGACGACCCGGGCTACCAGCGCTTCTTCAGCTATATCGCGCTGTTCACCTTTGCGATGCTGATGCTGGTCATGTCCAATAATTTCCTGCAGCTGTTCTTCGGCTGGGAGGCGGTGGGACTGGTGTCGTACCTGCTGATCGGTTTCTGGTACACGCGCGAGTCGGCAATCTTCGCCAACCTCAAGGCATTTATTGTGAACCGCGTCGGCGACTTCGGTTTCCTGCTCGGCATCGCCGCCATCTATTATCACTTCGGTTCGCTCGACTACGCCGCGGTGTTCGCGATCGCCCCGCAGCACGTCGCCACTACCGTGCAGATTTTTCCAGGTGTCAACTGGATGCTCATGACGGTGATCTGCATCCTGCTGTTCATTGGCGCCATGGGCAAGTCGGCGCAGGTGCCGCTGCACGTCTGGCTGCCGGACTCGATGGAAGGCCCGACCCCGATTTCGGCCTTGATCCACGCCGCGACCATGGTCACGGCCGGCATCTTAATGGTGGCGCGCATGTCGCCGTTGTTTGAGCTGTCCGAGACCGCCCTGTCGGTGATCCTGGTGATCGGCGCGATCACCGCGTTGTTCATGGGCTTTCTCGGTATCGTGCAGAACGACATCAAGCGCGTGATCGCGTACTCGACGCTCTCGCAGCTCGGCTACATGACGGTGGCGCTCGGCGCCTCGGCCTATGCCGCCGGTATTTTCCACCTCATGACGCACGCCTTCTTCAAGGCGCTGCTGTTCCTCGGTGCCGGCTCGGTGATCATCGCCATGCACCATGAGCAAGACCTGCGCAAGATGGGCGGCCTCAAGAAATACATGCCGTTCACGTTCATTACCGCGTGGGTCGGGACGCTGGCGCTCACGGGAATTCCGCCGTTTGCCGGGTTCTTCTCCAAGGACGCCATTATCGAAGCCGTGCACCATTCGCAATTGCCCGGCGCCGGTTTTGCCTATATCGCCGTACTGGCGGGCGTGTTCGTGACGGCGCTGTACAGCTTCCGGCTCATGTTCCTGGCGTTCTATGGCAAGCCGCGCATGGATGAACACACACGCAAGCATCTGCATGAATCGCCGGCCGTCGTGGTGACCCCGCTCATTCTGCTGGCCATTCCGTCAGTGGTGGCGGGCTGGATCTACATCGAGCCGATGCTGTTCGGGAATTTCTTTGGCGACGCCATCAAGGTGCTGCCGCAGCACAATGTGTTGGCCCATATCCGCTTCGACGGCATCGGGCCGTTCATTGCCCATGGCTTGCAGTCGGCACCGTTTATTCTCGCGGTGCTCGGCTTTGGTTTGGCCTGGCTGCTTTATCTGCATGAGCCGAAGTGGCCCGATATTATTCGCGATCGAATAAAACCGATCTACAACCTGCTGGTGCGCAAGTATGGGTTTGACGAGTTCAACCAGAGGGTATTCGCCGGCGGTGCACGCGGTCTGGGCGGTATGTTGTGGCGTATCGGCGATGTAAAGATCATCGATGGTCTGGCGGTGAATGGCACGGCGCGCGCCATCGGCTGGCTGTCGAGCGTCGTGCGCCACGTGCAGTCCGGTTACATCTATCACTATGCGTTTGCCATGATCATCGGCCTGTTCCTGCTCATGACTTTCTTCCTGCATCGCTGAATATGATGACTATTATTGTGCAGGCATGCCTTCATCAAATGGCTATTTTTCCAGGCGCCGTTATTGGCGCGATGGACTTTGTGCAAGCATGCTTTCACTAGACCCAGGTCGCCCGCGCACATGTTGACCCAGAATCTCCTGAGCCTCGCCATCTGGCTGCCGATACTCGGCGGTGTCGCCGTGCTGGCCACCGGCAGCGATGCGCGCGCGCCGCTGGCCCGCAGCTTGAGCCTGATCGTCGCGCTCGCGACTTTTGCGGTGACGATCCCGTTGTATACCGGATTCAACCCGCATACCGCCGCCATGCAGTTTGTGGAGCTGCGTGACTGGATCCCGGCATTCAACGTCCACTATCACCTGGGCATAGACGGCATCTCGCTGCTACTCGTGCTGCTCACCAGTTTCACCTCCATTATCGTGGTGATCGCCGGCTGGCAGGTGATCCAGGAAAAGGTGGCGCAATACCTGGCGGCGTTCCTGATCATGGAAGGATTGATGATCGGCGTGTTCGCGGCGCTCGATGCCATCCTGTTCTACGTGTTCTGGGAGGCGATGCTCATTCCGATGTTTGTCATCATCGGCATGTGGGGCGGCCCGAACCGGGTCTACGCGACCATCAAGTTCTTCCTGTACACGCTGCTCGGCTCGGTGCTGATGCTGGTGGCATTCGTCTATTTGTATCTGAAGGCCGGCAAGAGCTTTGATATACACGCCTTTTATACCCTCAAGCTCAGTCTCACCGAACAGGTGCTGATTTTCTTCGCCTTCTTTGCGGCCTTCGCGGTCAAGGTACCGATGTGGCCGGTGCACACCTGGCTGCCGGACGCGCACGTCGAGGCCCCGACCGGAGGATCGGTGGTGCTGGCGGCGATCATGCTCAAGATGGGCGCCTACGGTTTCATCCGCTTTTCGCTGCCGATTCTGCCGGACGCCAGCCATGAACTGGCCTGGTTCATGATCGCGCTGTCGCTCATCGCCATCGTCTATATCGGCCTGGTGGCGCTGGTGCAGGAAGACATGAAGAAGTTGATCGCCTATTCATCGATCGCCCACATGGGCTTCGTAACGCTCGGGTTGTTTATTTTCAATGCCCAGGGTGTGGAAGGCGCGGTCATCCAGATGATCTCGCACGGCTTCGTATCCGGCGCCTTGTTCCTGTGTGTGGGCGTGCTCTATGACCGTCTGCATTCGCGCAACATCGCCGATTACGGCGGGGTGGTGAACCGCATGCCGGTGTTTGCGTCCTTCATGATGTTGTTCTCGATGGCGAACGCAGGGCTGCCCGGCACGTCCGGCTTCGTCGGCGAGTTCCTGGTGATACTCGGCGCCTTCCAGGCGAATTTCTGGATCGCGTTCCTGGCCGCCACCACGCTCATTTTTGGCGCCGCCTATTCGCTGTGGATGTACAAGCGCGTGATTTTCGGCGGCGTACAGAATGCCGCGGTCGAGAAGCTCGAGGATGCCAACCGGCGCGAAGTGTTTTTCCTCACGCTGCTCGCGATCGCCGTGCTCGCCATGGGTGTGTGGCCGGCGCCGCTGCTGGATGTGATGCATGTCTCGGTGGACGAGCTGCTTCGCCAGGCGAATGCGTTCAAGGTTGACACACTGACCGCAACCGTACGCTGACAGGAAGAGCATGGACATGAATTCGTTTCTGAACAGCCTTGCCCCCGCACTGCCGGAGATATTTGTATTCTCCATGGCCTGCGTGATTCTCATGGCCGGTGTATTCCTGTCGGAGAAACGCCGTTTCATCAGCTGCGGACTGGCGCTGGTCGCCCTGGTCGGGGCGGCCGTGCTCACCATCAAGGGTTTCGGGTCGGGAGGTATTGCCTTCAACGGCATGTTCGTGGGCGATGCCCTCGCCGACACCTTGAAACTTGCCATCTACCTGGTCGTGTTCTTCGTGCTGGTCTACTCGCGCGACTACTTGCACAGTCGCGACATGTACAAGAGCGAGTATTTCGTGCTGGCGCTGTTCGCCGTCACCGGCATGATGATCATGGTGTCGGCCGCGCATTTCCTGACACTCTATCTCGGCCTGGAACTGCTCAGCCTGAGTCTGTACGCCATGGTCGCCTTCCGGCGCGACTCGGCACCGGCTACCGAGGCGGCGATGAAATATTTCGTGCTCGGCGCACTCGCCTCCGGCATGCTGCTGTACGGTATGTCGATGCTGTATGGCGCGACCGGAAGTCTCGACATCGGCGTGGTGCACAAGGCGATCGCCGGCATGGCGCCGGACAACATGATCCTAATTTTCGGCCTGGTGTTCGTGATCGTCGGACTGGCGTTCAAGCTCGGCGTGGCGCCGTTTCATATGTGGGCGCCGGACGTGTATCACGGTGCGCCGACCGCCGTCACCGTGTTCCTGGGAACAGCGCCCAAGCTTGCGGCGTTCGCCATGCTCATGCGCCTGCTGGTTGGCGGGCTCGAAGGCCTGGCGCCGCACTGGCAGCAGATGCTGGTGATCATGGCGATCCTGTCGCTCGCCACCGGTAACATCATTGCCATCGCCCAGACCAACATCAAACGCATGCTCGCCTATTCGACCATCGCGCACATGGGCTTCTTCCTGCTTGGCATGCTCGCGGCCGGGCCGAACGGCTACGCGTCGGCGATGTTCTACATGCTGATCTACGTGGTCATGAGCCTGGGCGCCTTCGGCATGGTGATTCTGCTGTCGCGCCAGGGTTTCGAGGCCGACAGGCTCGAGGATTTCAAGGGCCTCAACCAGCGCAGCCCGTGGTTTGCGTTCCTGATGCTGCTGCTCATGTTTTCCATGGCCGGTGTGCCGCCGACCGCCGGCTTCTACGCCAAGCTGCTGGTCATCCAGGCAGTCATCGACGCCGGTTACCTGTGGCTGGCGGCCGTGGCGGTGCTGTTCTCGGTGATCGGGGCTTACTACTATCTGCGCGTGGTCAAACTGATGTACTTTGACAAGGCTGCCGACAGTGCACCGCTGCAGGTGGGGGCCGACATGCGCACTCTCCTGAGCGTGAATGCCCTGGCGCTGGTCCTCATCACCCCCTGGATCGGCACGCTCATGGACCTCTGCAC
>DATEYP010000122.1:0-3761 GCA_035256085.1 Acidiferrobacterales bacterium | reverse complement strand
CGGCGACGGCCATTGTAGAACGCCAGGTAGCTGAGTACATCCAGCCGGGCCTGATCACGGGTCGCATAGCGACGCCGGTACACGCGTTCGACTTTGAGCGTGTGGAAGAAACTCTCAACACAGGCATTGTCCCAGCAATTTCCCTTGCGGCTCATGCTCACGGTGATGCCATGCTGTTGCAGCAGACGCTGATGATCGAGGGCGCAGTACTGGCTGCCGCGATCCGAGTGATGAAGCAACCCCGGCTTCGGGTTACGGCGCCACAACGCCATGGTCAGCGCCTCATCCACGAGATCACGGGTCATTCGCTCTTTGAGGCTCCAGCCCACGATCATCCGCGAGTAAAGATCAAGCACCACGGCCAGATACAACCAGCCCTCGTTGGTCCACAGGTATGTGATGTCCGCGGCCCAGCGTTGGTTGGGCGCCGTCGTACTGAACTCACGGTTCAACACGTTCTCGGCCACCGGCAGGGCATGTTTCGAGTCGGTGGTGACCCGGAACTTCTTTTTCGTCTCGACCGAGACCTCCGCAAGCCGCATGAGTCGGCGGGCCCGATGACGGCCGCAGGGCGCGCCGTGGGCGGCCAATTCATCGACCAGGCGCCGACTCCCGCAGGTGGCGTCATACTCGGCATGAATCGAACGCACCGTGGGCAGGAGCTGCCGATCCCGGAGGGATCGATCGCTTTCCGGCCGTGTGCGCCAGACGTAGAAACCAGACACCGAGACATCCAGCACATGGGCCATGATCCGCGCGGGAAAGGCATCGAGATGCTTCTCCATGAATGCGAACCTCATGACTTTTGGCTCGCGAAGAATGCCGTCGCTTTTTTTAAAATGTCACGCTCCATCTCGAGACGCTTCACGTCCCGGCGAAGGCTCACAATCTCCTCCTGTTCCGGGGTTTGCCGTCCCTGGCCCGGGAAGGCCACGGCACCTTGTTCCTCGAATTCACGCTTCCAGCGCCCGAGCATGTTCTCGTTCACGCCAAGACGGCGGGCGGCCTCGGCGATCGTGTATTGCTCGCGAGCGACCAGAGTCACGGCGTCCTGCTTGAATTCCTTGGTATAGCGTTTACGTTTTGCTTGCGTCATGACACACCTCTTCAGTGAAGTTAACACTCTATTCGGTGTGTCCACAAATCTGGGACCAGTTCAGGGGAAAGGTACAAGGGGAAAGGTACAAGGGGAAAGTAAAAAATCCGGGATTGCCTGTGGGCACAACTTTCCTCTTTCCCCTTTTCTCTTTTCTCTGCCACTAAGCAAAATGCGATTTGCCGTCGTCGTCCACGCAAATGCGATTACGGCCGCCGTTTTTCGCCAGGTACAAACGCCGGTCGGCGATGCTCAGCAATTGATCGATGGATTCCACCACTTCGGCGGCGAGCGTGGCGACCCCGATGCTGACTCTGACCGGGATGTTCCGGCCCTCCACGACGATGTTCTCCTGTTCTACCGACGTGCGAATACGCTCGGCCAGCACCGCCGCGCCCAGCCGGTTTGTCTCCGGCAGCAGCACCGCGAATTCCTCGCCGCCAAAACGCGCCACCATATCGATTCCACGCACCATATGGGCAAGGAGGCTGGCCACTTTCACCAATACTTCATCGCCGGCATGGTGACCGAAGGTGTCGTTGACCTTCTTGAAGTGATCGATGTCGAGTAACAGCAGTGACATGTCCTTGCCGTAGCGGCGGCAGGCAATAAGGTTCTGTGCAGCCTGTGTATAGAACAAACGCCGGTTCTTGAGTTTTGTGAGCGGGTCGGTGGTGGCCAGCTCCGCGAGCGCGGCCTGGCTTTCTTCGAGTTCGTGGATGGTGCGTGCGAGACGGTGGTGTACGTTCACGCGCGCCTGAAGTTCGAGCGAATCGACCGGTTTGTTGAGAAAGTCGTTGGCCCCGTTTAAGAAAGCGAGATGTTTCTCGGACATGCCTTCGGCCGTGGTCATGACGATCACCGGCAGGTTGCGGATGCGCACTACCGGGGACTGGCGGATGAGCTTGAGCAGCTGCTGGCCGGTGAGGCGCGGCATCTGCACATCGGTGATGACCAGTTCGATACGCGGGTCGGCCTGCAACATATCCCAGGCAGCCTCGCCGTCGCGTGCGTGCAACAGCGTGTAATACTTGCGCAGGTCGCGCGAAACGACCGCCACCGAGGTGAGCGAATCCTCCACCAACAGAATGTGTGGGAGCGTGGAGTCGGCAGATTCCGGACTCGGTTTGGAGAAGGCAGGTGTGCTCACGGGAATAGTAAATACCGTTGCCTGTGGCTAACTATAGTAAAGATTTTCACGGTCGGCCGGTCCGGGCTACTTCTGCGGGGGAACCCCACGAGGGGTGATTTCCAGCGGGGTCGGGAGTTCCAGGGCCTTTTTCGGGCTAACGCCCATTTCCACGAATTTGCGCGCCCCGGGCAGGACCTTGCTGTCGAACGAGCCGACCGCCTTGTTGAAGGCGCTGACACTGCCCTCCAGGCTGCCGCCAAGCTTTGAGAGGTGCTCGGTGAACACGGCGAGGCGCTGGTACAGATCCTCACCGACCTCGCGGATCAAATCGGCATTGGCGGCCAGCGCCTCCTGGCGCCAGCCGTAGGCCACGGCGCGCAGCAACGCCACGAAACTGGTGGGCGTGGCGAGGATGATTTTTTGTTTGAGGGCGTCTTCGAGCAGCTCCCGGTCCACATCCAGCGCCGCCGACAGGAACTGGTCGCCGGGGATGAACAGCACCACGAAGTCCGGGGCGTTCCGGAACTGGTTCCAGTAGGCCTTGGTCGCCAGTTCGCGCACGCGCTCGCGCACTTTACGCGCGTGGTGTTCCAGATGTTTGGCGCGGGTGGCGTCATCCGCCGCCTCGATGGCGCTCAGGTAGGCGTCGAGCGGCGTTTTCACGTCCACCACGATTTCACGCCCGTCCGGCATACGCACCACCATGTCCGGACGCATCTTGCCGTCTTCAGCGCTCACGGTTTCCTGTGTGGTGAAGTCACAGTGCTCAACCATGCCGGCCAGCTCGGCGAGGCGCTTGAGGGTCATCTCGCCCCACTGGCCGCGCACCTCGGGACGGCGCAGCGCCTGCACCAGGTTGCGTGTTTCGCCCTGCAACAGCAGCTGGGTCTGGGTCATGGTCTCAAGGTGTTTGTGCAAGGCGCCATAGGCCTCCTTGCGTTCCTTCTCCATGAGACGCACCTGCTGCTCGGTTTTTTCCAGCGCCTCGCGGATCGGCCGCACCATGTTCTCAACCGACTTTTCCTTCAGTTCGAGGTCGCCCTTGGCCTGTACATGGAACTGCTTGAGGGATTCCTGGGCGAGTTGCAGAAACGACTTGCTGTTCTGACGCAGCGCCTCGCTCGACAGCAGGGCGAAGGTTTTCTCGACCTCGGCAAGCCTGTTTTCCGCCTGGCGGCGTTCGAGTTCAAGCGTGGTGGTCAGTT
The DNA here is from genome assembly GCA_035256085.1 of Acidiferrobacterales bacterium. Lineage (GTDB taxonomy): Bacteria > Pseudomonadota > Gammaproteobacteria > Acidiferrobacterales > UBA6901 > UBA6901. The sequence goes on along the minus strand of DATEYP010000122.1, from coordinate 328 downwards.
CGGTGATGAGTTTCTGCGCGCGCAGGCGGGCAATCAGCCAGCCGAGCGCGAAGGCGACAGCGGCGACAGCGAACACAGTAATAATGTCGATCATGGGTTAAACACCATTAGCCACAGATGAACACAGATGGACACAGATAAAAAATCGTCGTTGAGCATTATTCATCTGTGTTTATCTGTGTTCATCTGCGGCTGAAAGATCTTAGCCATACTTTCATCCCAACCAGTCGAGAATTTCTTCCGGGGCGCGGATCGTACCGCTCGCCCCCCAGGTTTCCGGATGGTCCTGTGCACCAATGTAGCCGAACAGCGCCACGAGTGTCTGCAT
>DATEYP010000121.1:0-3247 GCA_035256085.1 Acidiferrobacterales bacterium | reverse complement strand
TACGACCTGACCCGCGACTGGACGCTCGGCGCCAAGTACGCCTACCGCCTGGGGCAGGTGAGCCTGGACCGGGCGAACCCGGTATTCTTCGACAGCCGCGCGCAACTCTATGTGGTCCGCGCCGACTGGCAGTTCATCCGTCACTGGGACGCCATGCTCGAGGCACGCCTGCTCGACCTGCCCGATGCCGGCGACCGGCGCAGCGGCTTCCTGACCGGCGTCTACCGGCATCTCAACGATCATATCAAGGTCGGCATCGGCTATAACTTCACCGATTTCTCCGACGACCTGACCAACCTGGGTTACACCAGCCACGGCCTGTTCATCAATGCCATCGGCAAGATCTGATCCTGGAAAAAGCAGTCAGCCGCAGATGAACGCAGATAAACGCGGATATTCATGCGCTGCCTGTATTCGCCAGTCCACCAACAAGGGTGAATGGCCTCGGCGCATCCATGACATGATTCATCTGCGTTTATCTGCGTTCATCTGCGGCTAAACGTCGTTTTCAGGCTGCGCGATGCGGGCGCGGAACCGGATCAGTGGGCAGCGCCATTGTTGAGCGTTGCCGGTAGTGGCGCTGCCCGCACGGCGTTGCGCAGGCCCGGCGAGACCAGCATGCGCCCGGCATCGTCGATGATGACGGCATCAACACCCTTGAGCGATTCGATCAGGCGCATGCCCGCTTTCGGACCTTTTACGAACACGCTCTTGGTCAGGCCTTCGGTTGTGATGCCATCCGGACCGATGACGGTGACACTGCGCACGCCAGTCGCGGACTTGCCGGTCCGGGGATTGATGATGTGGTGATGACGCACACCGTCTTCTTCGAAGTAACGCTCATAGTCGCCGGAGGTCGAGATCGCGATATCCGCGAGCGGCAGCACCGCCGCCACTTCGCCACTTCGCCGCGGATCGCGGATACCGACGTTCCAGGGACGGCCGCGCCGGTCGCCGAGCAGGCGGCTGTCGCCACCGGCCGTGACAATCGCATTCGTGATGCCGCGACCCTTGAGAATCGCGATGCAGTTGTCGACCGCATAGCCCTTGGCGATACCGCCAAGGTCGATGCGCAAGCCGGGGCGGGCGTAGTGAATCGTTCGCCCCTTGGAGTCGAGCTGCAGGTGACGGTAGTTGATACCGGGCAGAGCCTGCGCGATCTGCCGGTCGGTCGGTTTGACGTGCTCGCGGTAATCGTACAGGTAGCCGACGCTCGAGAAGGTGATGTCGAACGCCCCGCCGGACAGCTTCGAGAACTCGATGGAACGCGCGATCAGGTCAAACATTTCCCGGCTGATTACCACCGGCTTTTGTGCCGCCTCGCGGTTGATGCGCGACAGCTCGCTGTCCGGTTTGTACGGACTCATGAGCGCGTCGATGCGGTGCATTTCGTCCATCACCGCACTCATGGCGACGCGCGCCGCCGTGGCGTCGTCGTGCCAGAGCTCGACACGCACCGCCGTGCCCATGATCGCCTCTTCGCGCGAGTACCACTCGGCCAACGTGGGCAGCGCCGTCATCAACGAAACCAGGCCGAGGACGATAGAGAATATAATTTTCAGGAAACACATGGTCTTGGTCATTACAAAGATAAATAAACCTGGAAAAAGCAGTCAGCCGCAGATGAACACAGATAAACGCGGATATTCAATGCGCTGCCTGTATTCGCCGGTCCACCAAAAGGGTGAATGACCTCGGTGCATCCATGACATGATTCATTTGCGTTAATCTGCGTTCATCTGCGGCTAAACGCCGTTTTTAGGATAAAGATAAATATGGCTCTTCCGCAGAATTTTTTTGCAGGTCGGACCGCCGTCAAGCCCCTCTCCCTCCGGGAGGGGTTAGGCTCACGGTAACGCGGGATACCCGCCTTACACCCAACCCGGCATGGACGGAATTCGCACGCTGTGAAAGCAGTCAGGTCGGCACGTCTCTAAAGCTGCGTCAGATCGTCAGGCAGAAGCTGGCGATAGTGCATCACGGTGATGACGTCGATGCGATCGCTCTTGATGCGATAGAGGATGCGATACGGATGCTCCAGGATCTCGCGCATCTCTTCGCGTTGGTACTCCGGCACTTTGCGTCCGCTGTGCGGGAACTCGCCGATCTGCAGGGAGCGTCGTACCAGGCGCTCGATCACGGAGGGCGCAACGAGTGGCGCGTCTTTGGCGATGTGGTCGTGGATGAGCTTCAGGCGTTGCTTGGCGCGATCGGTCCAGTGGACCTTCATGCGTCGAAGCCGAACTCTTTCAGCACATCTTCGGCAGGCGTCGTGCGGTTGGCGTCACTGTCGGCGAGCCCAAGTTCGATCTCGCGGCGTACGACCATTTCGTAGACCACGTCGCGCCAGGTGGCGTTGTCGGGAAGCTGGTCGATCAGCTGGTGGGCTTGCTGTTTGATGTTGGCGTTGGGCATGGGCTGTCTCATCGCGTGATAACTTTTGTTAAGTTTACTCGACCGATGTCGTTTTGTCTTGCGCGGCCGTTTCTCTGTGCCAGCCGGATTATCCTAAAAACGGCTTTAGCCGCAGATGAACGCAGATGAATCATGCCATGGAGGCACCGAGGTCATTCACCCTTTTGGTGGGCTGGCGAATACAGGCAGCGCATTGAACATCCGCGTTCATCTGCATCTGACTGTTTTTTCCAGGATTATACGTCACCCGCAGCGCCGTGATCTTGAGGCGACAAAACAAAACGAAGGGCACGGGAATCAGGCGGAGTGCGTCCGGCGGATGTGCTCGAGCGCGCGGTCGAGGCGCTTGAGGGTTTGCTCGCGTCCGAGCAGCGCCAGCGTCTGGTCGATGGGCGGCGATACCGCGCGCCCGGCGACCGCGACACGCAGCGGCTGGGCGATCTTGCCGAGCTTCAGGCCGCGCGCCTCGGCCAGGCCGTTGACCGCCGCATGGATCGCCTCGGCCGTCCACTGCGGCAGACCGGCGAGCCGCTCGCGCAGTTCGGTGAGCGGTTCCAGGTTTTCCGGCTTGAGGTGCGCCGCCGCGTCTTTCGGCTCGTAGGTCTCTACAGTCTTATAAAAGAACGTGCTGGCGGCCGCCATCTCGGCGAGGGTCTTGGCGCGCTCACGCTGCGCCTTCACCACCTCGATCAGGTCCGGTCCTTTGGACGGGTCGATGTCGAGCTTGCCGAGGTGATGGCTCAGGTGATGGGCCACATGTTTGGGGTCGGCAGTCTTTATATAGTGTTGATTGAGCCACAACAGCTTTTCGGGATTAAACGCCGCCGCCGAG
>DATEYP010000120.1:0-10841 GCA_035256085.1 Acidiferrobacterales bacterium | reverse complement strand
ATGGCCGTGTCCATGTTGCCGTTCCAGCCGATGTAGCCGACCGCCCCGGCGTACACGCCGCGCTTCACCGGCTCCAGTTCGTCGATGATTTCCATGGCGCGCACCTTGGGCGCGCCGCTCACCGTGCCGGCCGGGAAGGTGGCGCGCAGCACGTCGATGGCATCCAGTCCGTCCTGCAGGTCGCCGACCACGTTCGACACGATGTGCATCACGTGCGAATAGCGCTCGATCACCATCTTCTCGGTGACCCGGACGCTGCCGGTCCTGGCCACGCGTCCGACATCGTTGCGCCCGAGGTCGATGAGCATCAGGTGTTCGGCACGTTCCTTGGGATCGACGAGCAGTTCCTGCTCCAGACGTATGTCGTCGTCCGCGTCCTGGCCGCGCGGGCGGGTGCCGGCGATCGGGCGCACGGTGACGCGCCCGTCTTCGAGGCGCGTGAGGATCTCGGGCGAGGAACCGACGATATGAAAGTCGCCGAGATCGAGATAGAACATGTACGGCGATGGATTGAGCGTGCGCAACGCACGGTACAGATCGAGCGGCGGATACCGGAACGGTACCGACAGGCGCTGGGACAGCACCACCTGCATGATGTCGCCGGCCTGGATATATTCCTTGGAACGCTCGACCGCCTCCTCGAAGCCCTCCTGGGTGAAACCGGACACAAAGTCGTCTTCGTTCAGCGCCATGGGCGCGACACCGGAACGCGGCAGCGGCAGGCTGTCGTGCAGCTTGCCGACCAGCTCGTCGAGCCGGCGCGCACCCTTGTCGTAGGCATTCTCGACCGCCGGATCGACGTGGATCACGACATACAGCTTGCCGGCGAGGCTGTCGAACACCACCACCTCGTCCGACACCATCAGAAGAATATCCGGCCCGCCGATCTCGTCCGGCTTGTGCGAGGGCCCGAGCACCGGCTCGATGGCGCGCACTGTGTCGTAGCCGAAGTAACCGACCAGGCCGCCGGTGAAACGCGGCAGGCCGGGGATCGCCGGCACCTCGTAACGCTGGCGGAACGCGCGTATGTATTCGAGCGGATCGGCCACGGTCTCGCGCGAGATCAGTTCGCCGTCGTGTTCAAGGCGGATTTCGTTGCCGAACACGCGCAGCAGCATGCGGCACGGCAGGCCGATGATGGAGTAGCGGCCCCACTTCTCGCCGCCCTGCACCGACTCGAACAGGTAGGAATACGGCCCGTAGGCGAGCTTGAGATAGGTACTGAGGGGAGTATCGAGGTCGGCGAGGACCTCGCGCATCAGCGGGATGCGGTTGGCGCCACGCTGCGCGTGGCGGTCAAATTCGGCTTTGTTCAACACCATGGTTCAGCACCGGATCGGTTCGACGAAAACGGGACAGCGTCGGGCAGGCACGGCCCGGCCATCGTTCGTCCTGCATTCTTTTTATCGTTTGCGTCATGGGTCCGGTGATGGGGTTCAGGCCCCGGTGTACAGCGTCAGATACGTCTCGACCGCCTCCAGCGAATCCACCACCGCGTCCGGGTGCGATGCGCGGATATCGTGGCCGTGATTATAACCATAGGGCACGCAAATAACAGGCATGCCGGCGGCACGCGCCGCTTCTACATCGTTGCTCGAATCGCCGATCAGCACCCCATGCTCCGGGGTGATGCCGAAGTGCTTGCAGGCGTGCCGCAGCGGCAACGGGTCGGGCTTTTGTTTCGGCAGGGAGTCGCCCGACAGCACCAGCTCGAAATACTTGTACAAGTCGAGATTGCGCAGCAACGGCAGGGTGAAGGCCTCGGCCTTGTTGGTGATGCACGCCAAATGGAAGCCGCGTGCCTTGAGACGTTCCAGACCCGCGACCACGCCCGCAAAGGGGCGGCTCAAGTCCGAGACATGCGCCAGATAGTGTTGCTGGAAGATCGCCAGCGCCCGCGCGAACAGCGCCGCCTCCGGCTCGGCCCACATATCGCCGGGCGGAAAAACTGCTCCTGCGTTTGTCCAGTGAATAAGGCTTCCTTCACTGACGGCTTCGCGCTCCGCACTTCCGCCATCCATGGCGGTCGTGAGCGCGCGTTTCACCAGGCGCGGCACACCGTTACCGATCCAGGTCATCACGGTCTCGACCGGATACGGCGCACGCCCGAGATCGGCGAGCATGCGGTTGGCGCAGGCGGCCAGATCGGGCGCGGTATGGATGAGCGTGCCGTCCAGGTCGATCATGACCATTTTCACGGCCAGCGGGAATTTCACGGCCTGCGTCGCGGTAGAATGCATAAGGGCTAAATCTTTCGGCCACAGATGAACGCAGATGAACGCAGATCAAAATGCATAATTGAATTTATCTGTGTTCATCTGCGTCTATCTGTGGCTAAACAATAATATAAATAGAATCACACCTTCGCCTTGGCGAGTTCGTCGCGCATCGCCTTGACGACCGTGTTGTAGCGCTGCGGATCGCCGGCCTTGGCAGCGCTGAAAATCGCCGAGCCGGCCACGAAGGTGTCGGCGCCGGCCTCGGCGATCTCGCGGATGTTGTCGACCTTGACACCGCCGTCGATTTCCAGGCGAATCGGCCGGCCGCTGGCATCAATCAGCTTGCGCGCCTCGCGCAGCTTGTCGAGCGTGGCGCGGATAAAGCTCTGGCCGCCGAAGCCGGGGTTGACGCTCATGAGCAGCACCATGTCGATCTTGTCCAGCACGTATTTCAGGTGATCCAGTGACGTGGCCGGATTGAACACCAGGCCGGCCTTGCAGCCCTCGCCCTTGATGAGCTGCAGCGTGCGGTCGATATGCTCGCTCGCCTCGGGGTGGAACGTAATATAGGTAGCCCCGGCCTTGGCGAAATCCGGAATGATTCGGTCCACCGGTTTGACCATCAGGTGCACGTCGATATCGGCCTTGATGCCGTGCTTGCGCAGGGCCTCGCACACCAGCGGGCCAATGGTCAGGTTCGGCACATAATGGTTGTCCATCACGTCGAAATGCACGATGTCGGTGCCGGAGGCGAGGACATTGTTCACTTCCTCGCCGAGCCGAGCGAAGTCAGCTGAGAGAATGGATGGGGCAATCTGGTAGCTCTGCTTCATGGTAGCTTGGCCTTTGAAGGGATAGCGGAAAAAGGCGCACTTTACCTGATCGTCCGGGAGTTTTCAGCCCCGCATGAACGACCGTGAGTTATGCTGCTTTGCAGAACTCGACTATAGTGAAAGTATCCCACCCGAACGGTATTCCCATGCGCGGATTACGGTCTGGTATCGCCTGTCTCGCTGCCCTGCTGGCCGGGTCCGTCGCGGCCGCCGCGCCGACAACATCGAATCTGGCGCGCGAGAAAAACTGGGCGGACCAGGTCGTGGATTCGGTGGTGGTGGGCGAACCGGTGTGGCTCCAGAATCGCGGCCACAAGTTTCTTTCCCTGTATGCGCCGCCGGCCGAAAACAGCAGCATGGCCATTGTTCTCCTGCACGGCCGTGGCGTGCATCCTGCCTGGGGATTCATCGACAGACTGCGCGGCGACCTGGCCGATGCCGGATATCATACCCTCTCGCTGCAGTTGCCGATCCTGGCCGCCGACGCACCCTTCGGGAGTTATGGCCCGACCCAGCCGGAAGCATTCGAGCGCGTGAATGCAGGCATCCTGTACCTGCGCAAGTACAAGGGTGTTCAGCGCGTAGTGCTGCTCGGTCATTCAAGCGGTGCCAATACAGCGACGGGCCATGCCGCCAGGCACCCGCAGACCGGCGTGGTCGGGGTCGTGGCTATCGGAGCCGCCACCTACCCCAACGTCCACGACCTCATGCTCCCGGCGCAGCAGTTGCGGCAGGTCCGGGCCGCAGTGCTGGACATCTCCGGCAGCAACGACCTGCAGGAGGTGACGTCGCACAACAAGGAGCGCCGGGATGCGGCGCGCACCGGCAAGGTGGATTTCACAGCGGTGCAGATCGCCGGTGCCGACCATTTCTACACCGATCATTACGAGCAGTTGCGCGCACAGATCGTCGCCTGGCTCGGCCGATTCAAGGCCAAATAGCACGCCGTTGCACTTGACCCTGTACCGCAGTACGGGGTTTAAGCTGGCACCGTTTCTATGGAGCCGCACATGCCGACCATCGAATTTCTGTACGACCGCGATTGCCCGAACGTATCGGACGCTCGTGCTGCCTTGCGCAGGGTACTGGAGAATGCCGGCATGCCGTTGCACTGGCAGGAATGGGAACGCAACGACCCGACCGCTCCGGTGCATGCACGCCGCTACGGATCGCCGACGATTCTGGTGGATGGGATGGATATCGCCGGTGAATGTCCCTCTGACGAACCCAGTTGCCGGATCTATGCCCCCGAACCGGGCCGCCACCGCGGTGTTCCTTCCATGGAGATGATTATGCTCGCGCTGAAACCTCGCAGTTCTGTAAACAACGCAAACATCGCCAGGCGCGGTGCCGGGGTGCTCGCCTTCCTGCCGGCAGCCGGCACGGCCCTGCTGCCCAAGCTCACCTGCCCGGCCTGCTGGCCCGCCTACGCCGCCGTGCTGTCGAGCCTCGGTCTTGGTTTCGTCGATTACACCCCATGGCTGTTGCCGGCCACCGCAGTGTTCATTGTGATCACACTGGCGCTCATCGCCTGGCGGCCGCGGCGCGGTTACCGGCCGTTGGTACTCGGCATCGGTGCAGGCGCGGCTGTCCTGATCGGAAAGTTTTTGTTCGATTCGGAAATTGCGGTTTATACCGGCATCGCCCTGCTCGCCGGAGCGTCAGCATGGAATGCCTGGCCTAGGAAGGCAGTGACAAGCTGCAAGTGCTAAGTGCCAAGGGGAAAAACGACCTCCTTCCCTTGTCACTTGCTACTGCCTTTCACGATACTGTCTGGTAGTAGAGGTTCTGTGGGTGATTGGCCTGGGCAAAGAAGAACCAGCGCTCGGCCAGCAGTCCGAGATATTGCACTGCGAACGCCGCCAGCAACACCGCAGGACCATGCTTAAGGCCGACAGTATTGAGGGACAGCCCGGCCCACAGCAGCAGCATGGGCACAGGGAATACCAGCACCAGAAATACCAACTTGATGGATTTGAACAGGGCCGGTTTCACGCCATGGAAAAACTCGCGCGTGTTGAACGAGCCGCCCATGAAGCCCTGGGACTTCTGCGCAATACGCTGATGACGCACGCCGATCGCCGTTTGCAAAGTGCTCTTCGGCTTGAGGCGTGCATTGCGGATGAGCGAGGCAATACGCGTCACGAAAACCGCAGTGGTGATGATCACTGTCCAGGCAGCGTAGAACTTCACCAGCCCCGGCGCCATGGTGGCGGCGTAGGCGGTGGCCAGCAGGAAGCCCGAGGCCGCTCCGAACAGCGTGTAATTCACCACCGTCAGCCAGGTCGCCCACTCCTGCAGAAACTTGATGCACGCGTAGATCATGCCGGTACACAGGAACAACGCGAACGCGAGCAGCGTGCCGCCCGCGCCGATGATGAGCGTGAGATCGCCCGGCACCTGGGTCTTGATGCCAACGATGCTCAGGTCCCAGCCGAGCCAGTGCACGAATCCGTACACAATCACAGCTCCCATCATCGCCGGTAACACGATCACTTCGCGCGACAGCCATGAGGTGCGCCAACGCGTGGCAGAGCGCCAGGCGCGCTCTGGATGACCGAGATGGAAGAACGAAGCGACCAGACCGCCAATCAGCAACGCCAGTGCAATCAGGCTGCCGAGCACGTAGAAGCGCGCGTCCTGCGCCGGCAGCAGTTCCACGGCCGCATAACTCTGCGCGGTGTACAGCGCCAGGAACAGGCCCTGGCCGGCGCCGATCAGTGTCGTCAGAAAAACTACCGAGAATGCAGGATGCATATTAACCTCAGATACAAGATACAAGTTTCAAGATACAAGGGAACAGCACATCCAAAGACACTCGATCCAAAGGCACGTTATTCTCCTTGTATCTTGTATCTTGACCCTTGTATCTGCAGTTCTACTTACCAGCTCGTGACGTCGTCGAGCGATGGATCGGTGATCTTCGGCTTGGGCAGCTTGCCTTCCTTCTTGAGCGGGTTGTCGGCGCGCACCAGTTCGTCCTCGTGGATTTTCATGCGCGTCTTGCGCCGCGGCAGGTAGTGGTTGGCAGGCTTGGTGCCCCACTCCGGCATGAGCGCATAACCGCCACTCTCGCGAATCGCGATCGAGACCGCCGACTCCGGATCGTGCACGTCGCCGAACAGGCGCGCGCTGGTCGGGCAGGCGAGCACGCAGGCCGGCTTGCGGCGCTCTTCGTCCAGCGACATGTCGTAGATGCGATCCACGCACAGCGTGCACTTCTTCATCACCTTCTGGTGCTCGTCGATCTCGCGCATGCCGTACGGACAGGCCCACGAGCAGTACTTGCAGCCGATGCACTTGTCGTAATCCACCAGCACGATGCCGTCTTCCGGACGCTTGTAGCTGGCGCCGGTCGGGCACACCGGTACGCACGGCGGATCCTCGCAATGCAGGCACGACTTGGGGAAATGCACGGTCTCGGTATTCGGGAACTCGCCGCACTCGAAGGTCTGCACACGATTGAAGAACGTGCCGGTCGGGTCCTCGCCATACGGACGGTCGTCGGACATATAGCCGGCGCTGCCAGAAGTGTTCCACTCCTTGCAGCTCGTGACGCACGCGTGGCAACCCACGCACACGTTCAGGTCAATCACCAGAGCAAGTTGCGTCATTGTACAAGCCTGACATCAAAATATATTGAACCGCCAAGACGCCAAGAGCGCCAAGGAAACGCCAATTCTGGCCCATGCTTAAATTTCTTGGCGTCCTTGGCGTCTTGGCGGTTCAAAGGTTTTATCCTTTCTTCCCGGCAAAATAAGCCAGCCACGACTTGTTCTTCGCCTGTCCCGGTATCGGCTTCGTGGGCGCGAACTGCGGCGAGCTCACCTGCTCCTCGGCAGCATCCGCTTTGTATATGCGCACGCGCACGTCGTACCATGCCGCCTGACCGGTGACTGGGTCGGAGTTCGACAGGTGCGCGCCCTCGGAGGTCGGTGGCAATTCTTCCGAGATCAGGTGGTTCAGTAGGAAGCCCTTGCGCGCTTCATTGGCGTTCGGTTCCAGGCCCCAGGCGCCGGCGGCCTTGCCGATGGCGTTCCAGGTCCAGACCGTGCCGGGCTCGGTGGCCTCGGAATAACGGCACATGCCGCGCACCTTGCCCCACATGGATTCCACCCATACCCAGTCGCCGTCGGCGATGCCCTGCTGCTGCGCGGTCTTGGAATTCACGTACAGATAATTGTGCGTGTGAATCTGGCGCAGCCAGGCGTTCTGTGAGTCCCACGAGTGGTACATGGCCATCGGTCGCTGGGTCACGGCATTCAGCGGGTACCGGGTCTTGTCGCTGAGTTGCGTTTCGAGCGGCTCGTAATAGAACGGCAGCGGATCGAAGTAGGTCTCGATGCGCTTGCGTAAATGCTGGGGCGGCTGCTTGCCCTGGGTCTTGCCCTGCGCCGCCAAGCGGAACTGCTGCAGCACTTCTGAATAGATGTGGATCAGGATCGGTTCGGCGTAACGCGTGAGGCGGTGGCGCTGCGCCCACTCCAGGTAGCCCTTGTTCCAGTTGCGCATGTACTGGAACGACTTGGGCAGCTCGTAATGGAACACGCAGTTGTTCTTTTCATACATCTGCCACTGGTTCGGATTCGGCTCGCCCTTCATGAACTTCTCGCCGCCCTTGCCGCGCCAACCGGCCAGGAAGCCGATGCCGGCGCCGGGCTCGATTTCGTAATTGATAATGAAGTCCGGATAGTTCTTGAACTTGCGCGTGCCGTCGCCGGTCACGAATGCCGGCAGCTTCAGGCGCGAGCCGAGCTCAATCAATACTTCCTGGAATGGCTTGCACTGACCGGTCGGCGGCACCACCGGGATGCGCACCGCGTCCACCGGCCCGTCGAACTCGGAGATCGGCCGGTCGAGCATGCTCATCACGTCGTGGCGTTCGAGGTAGGTCGTGTCCGGCAGCACCAGATCGGCATACGTCACCATCTCCGACTGGAATGCGTCGCATACCACGACGAACGGAATTTTGAATTCGCCGCGCTCGTCCTGGTCGTTGAGCATCTCGCGCACTTCGACCGTGTTCATGCTTGAGTTCCAGGCCATGTTGGCCATGAAAATCAGCAGCGTGTCGATCTTGTACGGATCGCCGCGCCAGGCGTTGGTGATGACGTTGTGCATCAGGCCGTGCACCGACAGTGGATACTCCCAGGAGAACGCCTTGTCGATGCGCACCGGCGTGCCGTCCTTGTCCACGAACAGGTCGTCAGGATCGGCCGGCCAGCCGAGCGCCATGCCGTCCAGCGGCTTGTTCGGCTGCACCGCCTCCGGCCCTTTCGGCGTTTTGGCGCACGGTGGAATCGGACGCGGGAACGGCGCCTTGTGGCGGAAGCCGCCCGGCCGGTCGATGGTGCCAAGCAGGCTCATCAGAATCGACAGTGAGCGGATGGTGTGAAAACCATTCGAGTGCGCGGCCAGGCCGCGCATGGCGTGAAACGCCACCGGGTTGCCGGTGACGGTCTCGTGGTCCTTACCCCAGATGTCGGTCCAGGCAATCGGCAGTTCGATTTTCTGGTCGCGCGCGGTGATGCCCATCTCATAGGCGAGACGCTTGATGGTCTCGACCGGCACGCCGGTGATGGCGCTCGCCCATTCCGGGGTGTAATCCTTGACGCGCTCGACCAGCAGCTGGAACGACGGCTTCACCTTGGTGCCGTCCGGCAGTTCGAACTCGCCGAGCAGGTACGGATCGGCGCCCTCGGCGTGCGTGACCACCGCCTTGTTGCTGAGCCGGTCCCACCACAGCTTGTTCTGCGGATCGAAGCAGCCTTCTTCCTCCGGCACCTCGGCGCGCATGAACATGCCGAACTCGGTCGAGGCCTTGTTGCCGTTCACGAGCTGCGCGCTGTTGGTGTAGCGCACCAGGAAGTCGCGGTCATACAGGCCCTGGTGGATGATCTCGTGGATCAACGCCAGAAACAGTGCGCCGTCGGTGCCCGGCTTGATCGGCACCCACTCGTCGGCGATCGCCGAATAACCGGTGCGCACCGGGTTGATGGAAATGAAGCGTCCGCCGTTGCGCTTGAACTTGGAGATCGCAATCTTGAGCGGGTTGGAGTGATGATCTTCGGCCGTGCCGATCATCACGAACAGCTTGGAACGATCCAGATCCGGCCCGCCGAATTCCCAGAACGAGCCGCCGATGGTGTAGATCATGCCGGCCGCCATGTTCACCGAGCAGAAGCCGCCGTGCGCCGCGTAGTTGGGCGTGCCGAATTGCTTGGCGAACAGGCCGGTGAGCGCCTGCATCTGGTCGCGGCCGGTGAACAACGCGAACTTCTTCGGATCGGTGGCGCGGATTTTCTTCAGACGCTCTTCCAAGATGGCGAACGCCTCATCCCAGGAGATTTCCTCGAAGTCGTTGGCGCCGCGCGCGCTGCCCGGCTTGCGCCGCAGCGGCTTGGTGAGCCGCCCCGGCGAGTACTGCTTCATGATGCCGGACGCGCCCTTGGCGCAAATCACGCCCTGATTGAGTGGATGCTCCGGGTTGCCCTCGATGTAGCGGATCTCGCCGTCGCGCAAATGCACGCGGATACCGCAGCGGCAGGCGCACATGTAGCAGGTGGTGTTCTTGACCTCGGTAAGACCGCTGGTTTCGGGGGTGGTGGGCTGCATGGCACGGAGCATGGCAATAAAAGAAGCGCAACCATACCCGCCCGCCTGAACCGGAGCCAATCAGCATTATTGAAGTGTATATAAGCGAAAAATGATCTAGATCAATATCCCCTTACATCCGTTCTGGATAGTTCCCTCGCGCCTCCGCGCCGCTCCGGCGACCGCGCACTCTGGCTTGAACGGCCTGCCGTGACTTGCGTCCATCTCATTAACCTACGGGCTTGAACGATCCATTGCATCGCACACTCTCCGGACTGCCACTCAGTCCTGAGTGTACTCACGGCTAACCAGCGCAGCCATGATCGCGCCCTGACGCTGGCAGGATTCAGGCAAAGCGGTCTTCGACCACGACCTCGCTCAATGGCAACTGCCCGCCGCGTGGAAAGGGCTCCTTGATGCCCTTGCCGATGGCGACGAACATGGCAATTGCGTGGTCCGGCGGGAGATTGATCTGCCGGCCGACGGCGTCGAAATCGAATCCGTCCATCGGGCAGGAGTCGTATCCCATCTCCTTCGCGGCCAACATCAACGTCATGGCGGCGATGCCGCAGGAACGCATGGCCTCGTCGCGCTGAACTTGTTCGCGCCCGGCGTAGTACTGGTGGATGGCGGGCAGCATGAAGTCCCGCACCGGTTTCTGGATGTCGCGCCAATAGCGCGCGGGCTCCTTCTGCCACGCCTTGAGGTCCGCGCACAACACGATCAGCAACGATGCATCGGTCACCTGTGCCTGATCCCAGGCCAGGGCGCGCACCTGCTTGCGCAACAGCGGATCGCGCAATAGCACAAAGCGCCAGTTCTGAATGTTGAATGCCGTCGGCGCGAGCACGGCGAGCGACAACAGTCGTTCGGTTTCCTGTTCGGTCATTTTGTGGCCAGGGTCGAATACCTTGACCGCGCGGCGTGTTTGAATCGCATCGGCCACAGACAGGCTCTGTGTTGTGCCCATTGATATTGCATGAGTTGCGGTGTGCATGGTTTCTCCAGTTTGTCGATGTGCGGGTGTATCCCGTTGGCCGGCGCACCAGCGGTGCGCCGGCCTGTCGAACTACTTCCTGCGGATATAGAACGTGTACTCGCCGCTCGCCTCGACCGACTCAAGCAGATCATTGCCGGTCTGCCGGGCGAATGCCTGAAAGTCCTTCACCGAACCCGGATCGGTGGCGATGATCTT
>DATEYP010000119.1:0-3346 GCA_035256085.1 Acidiferrobacterales bacterium | reverse complement strand
TTAAAAAGTGGCGCCACTCCGCCTGTGCCGTACCGCCCCATTGCCCTGAACCGTTAGGCTCAGGTGGGTGCCACCGAGATGCATCAGGCTTCCCGCTCGGAGGCGGGCTTGCACAACAGCATCTGCCATGGCGGCTCCCGGAGTAATGCTTATAGGTTCAGAGGACCAGGAGCGGATACGAACACCGCAGAGGGCGCCATATCTTTTATAAACCTTTTGGCGCAGTTTAGCTATTCTTCGATCTATTCTTGCAAGACGGCTTCGATTCTGCCATGCAGGGCCTGCAGGCGTGCGTCGATGCCGGCCGGTACGCCGTTGAACTGCTGGCGCAACTGTAAAAGTTCATTGCTGAGGTTAAGCGCCGTCATCACCGCGCAGCGTTCAGTACCGATCACCTTGCCGGAGTCCTGGATCTCGCGCATGCGCTGATCCAGGTAACGCGCCGCGGCGGCCAGCGACTCGCGCTCGCCGTCCGGGCAGGCCACCATGTGCTCCTTGCCCAGGATGGAAATGGTGACGCCGCCCGGCGCGGACTTCACGAACCGCGCTCCAGGGCCTTGAGCCGGCCGATCATGGATTCGATACGGGTGCGCGCGATCTGGGTTTTTTCGATGAGCCGGGCGTGCTCGTCTTTGATGACATGGTTGTCTTTCTTGAGCTGTCGGCAGGTTCCGATCAGATCATCGACACGGTTTTCGAGCTTTTTCAGGTTTTCGTTGTCCATCAGGCGGCGCCGGAACTTCGCTCAGTGGTTATCAATATAGGTCTGGCTCCGGTGCCGGTCAATGCTTCGAGCGACCGCCGCCCGATGCTAAACTCCCGCCTGTCCCGGCAATCCGGCAGCAGCACCCGACCATGTCCAAACCACATATTCCTGCCCCCAGGGAACAGATCATTCCCTCGGCCGAGAACCTGTTCAAGGCCGTATTCCTGCTGGCGCTGCTGTTCGTTTCTTTCGCCCTGACCCAGCTGGGGGTGAGCAGCATGGCGGCCAGCAGCCTGTCCGGCGGGCTGGCCACGGGCCTGCAGTGGGCGCTGATACTGGGCATGGCGGTCTGGCATGGTGTGATTATATTAGGTGTAGCGGTACTGGCGCACGACGCCGTGCACAAGGTGCTGTTCCGCTCCCAGTTCTGGAACGAGCTGTGGGGCGGGCTGTTGTCGGCGTTCGCGCTCATTCCGTTCTATGCCAACCGCCAGTTCCATCTCACTCACCACGGCCATGCCCACCAGCCGGAGCTCGACCCGGAGAACGAGATGCACAACCGCTCGTTCCTGTATGCGTTCACCATCGGCTCGCTGGTCGGCCTCAATGTCCAATACCGTATTTTCTTCGCCAATATGCTGCGCATGGCCGACCGGCGCTATACGGTGCGCGTGATCAGGGATGCGCTGTTCATTGCCATCGCCGGCGTTGTGTACTTCGGGCTGGTGCCGGCCTTCGGTATTTCTGCCTGGGTTACGGTCGTGCCCATGATTCTGGTGTTTCCGCTGGTGTTCGCCTGGCGCGCGTTGTCTGATCACTACGCCATTCCCGCCATCGAGCGCGCCGCGAAGAAAAATGAAGAGATTCTTGAAGCCGATGAGGACACCTGGCACCGCGACCGGGAAAAGCGCAATCGCGAAGTGACCGGTTGGGTGGTGCTGACACATCCCTGGCTCGAATGGTTGTGGAGCCACGTGAACTATCACGAGGTGCACCACAAATACCCCTGGCTTTCGCACCACTATCTCCCACAGGTGTTTGCAGCCACACGTGATTCCCAGCCTTACCTTGTGGTTCAGGGCTATTGGCGGTCATTGCGCAACTTGCGCCGCCGCCAGTACTACGCCAGTCGCGCCGAGACACGCCCGTTTCTCACCACGCCGGAGTGGTAAACCCGTCGCCCGCGAACCGGCGGTTAAGGCATAATGGGTCCATGGACATGACCCCCTTCGAGAAACGCCGGCGCGATTTAATGCAGCATATGGACGGTGGCGTTGCCATTATTCCGACTGCGCCACAGCGCCCCCGTAACCGCGACATTTTCTTCCCCTACCGGCCGGACAGCAATTTCTATTACCTCACGCACTTCCCCGAGCCTGAGGCAGTGGCGGTGCTGGCGCCCGGGCGCGCGCACGGCGAGTTCCTGCTGTTCTGCCGCGAGAACAACCGCGAGAAGGAAATCTGGGAAGGCCGGCGCGCCGGCCTCGACGGCGCGCGCGAACAGTACGGCGCGGACGACGCCTTTCCGATCGATGACATCGACGAAATCCTGCCCGGCCTGCTCGAAAACCGCGAGAAGGTGTTCTACAGCATGGGACGCGATGCCGAATTCGACGCTCACCTCATGGGCTGGGTGAACGAGGTGCGCGCCAAGGCGCGCAACGGCGTGCACGCGCCCGGCGAGTTCGTCGATCTCAACCACATGTTGCACGAGATGCGGCTGTTCAAGGGCGCCGACGAGATCAAGCTCATGCGCCGCGCCGCGAAAATCTCTGCTGCCGCGCACCGGCGCGCCATGCAGGCCTGCAAGCCGGGCAGGATGGAATACGAGATCGAGGCCGAGCTGTGGTACGAATTCAAGAAGGGCGGCAGCCCGTTTCCCGCCTATCCGGCGATCGTCGGCGGCGGCGCCAACAGCTGCATCCTGCATTACAACGAGAACAACGCCGAACTGAAGAGTGGCGACATGCTGCTGATCGACGCCGGCGCCGAGTTCGACGGTTACGCCGCCGACATCACGCGCAGCTTCCCGGTGAACGGCAGGTTCACGCCCGAGCAGCGCGATGTGTACCAGCTCGTACTGGCCGCGCAGTGCGCCGCCATCGACAGCGTGAAACCCGGCCGGCATTGGAACGAGCCACACGACGCGGCGGTGCGCATTCTCACCGATGGCCTGGTGCAGTTGAAGCTGCTCAAGGGCAACGTGGATGCACACATCGAGGACGGCAGCTATCGGCGTTTCTACATGCACCGCACCGGCCACTGGCTGGGCATGGACGTGCACGACGTCGGCGACTACAAGGTGCACGACGAATGGCGCCTGCTCGAGCCGGGTATGGTGTTGACGGTCGAACCGGGCCTGTACATCGGCGAGGCCGATAATATCCCCAAAGGCTTCCGTGAAATTGGCATCCGCATCGAGGACGACGTGCTGGTCACGCGCGACGGCCACGATGTCCTGAGCAAGGACGCGCCCAAGGAGATCGACGAGATCGAAGCGTTGATGAGGCAGTAACAAGTTTCAAGTATCAAGTGGCAAGAAACACAGGCAGTAGCCGCTTCTTTACTTGGTACTTGAAACTTGCGACTTGCAACTGATTCTATGGACTACGACATTCTGATCATCGGCGGCGGCATGGT
>DATEYP010000118.1:0-2087 GCA_035256085.1 Acidiferrobacterales bacterium | reverse complement strand
GACGTGAGCGCCTCCCGGGCATGAATGCCCAGGCGCCCGAACGGCGCGGCGATTACCGCGGCGTAGCCTTCTTTTCGATCAGCCATAGCTGCTGGATATTACGCTCAATCACGGCGCGCTGCTTGGCGTCGTCCGCGTGCCGGAGCAGCGCCTGATACACGAGACGCGCATCCTGGGTGAGACCGGCCTTGCCGAGCTCCTCGGCGGCATGGTAGCGCGCCGTCTGGCCCCACATGTCGCCGCCCGTGGGATGCTGGTAGGTCGCGGAGCGCAGATACAGTTCCGCGGCCTGCTGGTGCTCACCCAGTGCTGCCTTGGAGTCGGCCGTCCAGTATAGGGACTCGCGCTGGATGCGCGGATTATTCACCAGCTTGAAAACCGCCTTGAACAGCGTAATGGCCTGGGTATGCTGATCGGCGGCCTGCAAGTCGAACAATACCTGGATATAACGCTCGGCGAATGCGTCGTCGAGCGTTTTCTTGTCCGCGAGGATGCCATTGAGAAGTTGCTGCGCGCCGCGCTGATCGCCGGCATAAATCAGCACGCGCGCACGCCGCAGCGCCCAGCCGTCCGGATCCTCGCCGGCCGGCGGATTCTCCAGTCCCTGCATGAGGCGCGCGGCGAAGGCGATGTCGTAACCGGCGAGTGCCTGGTCGGCGAGCCGGAAGCGCGCATACTCCGGCACCGACCCGAGATCGGGATAACGACGGCTGGCGCTAAACAGGGCACGCAGGACTTCGGCGCGTCCGTCCTCGATGAGCGAGTCGACCAGCCGCTGTTGCGCCAATTGACGTGTCTCGAGTCCGGCATGTCCGAGGAGAAAAGCGTAGAACGCACGCGCCTGCTGAGCGTCGTCGCGTTTGTACGATTCGGCCTTTTCCAGCCATGCGGCGTCATTGCCGACCAGCAGGCGCGCCTCGTTGCCCAGCGCCTCGGCATAGTGATCGTATGCCTGCCACAGGTCGTCGGCGTTAGCGGCGAGCAGCGTATCCGGCGCGGCGTGTTCGCGCGCATCGGTGAGCGCGCGCTCCAGTGCGTACATCCTGCGCAGGGGATCGTTGGCGCGCGCCGCGGCTTCGGCCACCAGCAACCAGGCCTGGTGATTGAGCGCCGGCTTGTTGCGTGTTTCCTCAGCCAGCCTGTTGGCGCGCTTCTGCACCGTCGCGGGCGGGAGTTCGCCACCTTGCAAGCCGGCGAGCAGCGCGAGCAGTTGGCCGTTGTGGGTTTTGTTGGCGCCGATGAGTGCATACGCTTCCTGCGGCTTGCCGGCACGAATCAGGATGGTGGCCTCCAGCTCGTACCATGCCGGGCTGTTGGCCTGAAAATCGGCGCGGTATTGCTGCAGCGCGGTGTGCGCATCGCCAATGTTGTTCTCGATCAGGTAGCCGCGGATCACCAGCTGGCGCCACTCGGCGCGCTCATCCCGGCTGCCCTGTTCCCGCCACAACAGATCGCGCAACACACGGCGCGCACCTGACGCGTCGCTGGCATTCAGGTGCGCGCGTGCCGCTTCGGTCTTGGCCCAGCGTACGAATTCGGGTGGCAGGCCGGCGGGCGGGCGGGCGGCACGCTCGGCCAGCTGCGCCCAACTGCGCTGCGCGCGGTACAGGGCATAGCGTTGCTTTTCCCACTGCATCCAGGATTCGGTCTGGTCGTCCGCGGGTTGATATTGATCGAGCAGGTTCAGGGCGAGCTGGGTGGCACCGCCCTTGGTGAGCACGCGAATGCGCTCAAGCGTATCGTCGTCGGCAGCG
Organism: Acidiferrobacterales bacterium; assembly: GCA_035256085.1. GTDB lineage: Bacteria > Pseudomonadota > Gammaproteobacteria > Acidiferrobacterales > UBA6901 > UBA6901. Next base: position 333 of record DATEYP010000118.1, on the reverse strand, counting down.
CTTGCCGGCGACGGCGCATTCAGGAGCAGCAACAGACCCGTGCACAACAAAAAGCGGGTGCCGCCCCGGAGGACGGCACCCGCTTGGGGTCGACACAGCCGGGCAGCCATGGTCACAGCGGCCCGGAGATGCTTATACCTTTTCGGTGATGCGCGCGGCCTTGCCGGTGAGGTTGCGCAGATAGTAGAGCTTGGCGCGGCGCACATCGCCACGGCGCTTCACGTCGATCTTCGCAACCAGCGGGCTGTACAGCGGGAACACGCGTTCCACGCCTTCGCCGTAGGAAATCTTGCGCACGGTGAAGGAGGAATTGGAGCCGGCGTTGCGGCGGCC
>DATEYP010000117.1:0-2522 GCA_035256085.1 Acidiferrobacterales bacterium | reverse complement strand
CCGGTCGCATCTGCCATGGCGACAATGTCGCCTTGTTTATGGTCCTTCAGGTAAACCAGATAAGCCAGGGTGATGCCCAGATGGGCGCAGACCATGCCCGCCCCGAAGTTGCCCGGCGGTTCTTTCCGCTCCTTTCCACTTTGGTCACGGAGTATCAACTCCGTGAGCAGCCACTGTGTCTGGAATCCGGCGGAGGCGACCTGCAATTGTTCCGCATCGGTGAATGTCGCGCCGGGATAGACGATGGAAAGTCCGTCGTGACTGACCTTGAATCCCTTGGAAGTGGCAACGACGTAATGACCGAGTTCGTGGGCAACGATGCCGCTGGCAACGCCAAGCGTAAACCTTCCCCACTCAGAGCGCGCATCGTCAAGAGACCAACCCCCGCTGTATGCGTCCGCGGGCAGCATGGTGGCTGCGAGCAGGGCGACAAACCGGATATGCCTGTTCAAGGCGCGCCCTCTGATTCTGGAGCGAACCATCAACATGGCGTTAACACGGACGACATGCAGACGGGCGACCTGATGGAAGACTTTTCTTTGTCTAGGTGGTTCGCGGCAGACTGCTGGGGCTGTCGAGCCAGTCGAGCAGCGGCCGCCAGCGCATGAAATCCCAGGCCGAACGCGTTTCGCCCAGTTCGCAGATGCCGAGCCCGCGTGCATCGGAAAGTGCATAACTTGGCGAGTCGGGCAAGGTGGCGACGACCGGAATCTTGAGGCGCCTGAGAAAGCGTTCGAGAGGCCGGTAGACCTGGCTCGGTACGCTTTGGTAGGAGATGTCGACGCCGTTCAGCAAGATTTCGGCGGCGCGCGCCATGGCCGGCGCCTCCGGCACGCGGTTGGCAATGGTGGCCAGCCGGGTTTCCTTGCGCGAGACCTTGCCGACCAGCAGCAGGTCGTGCACGAACCGCGCGGTGGCGCGTATGTCGGTGGCCGATGGTAGCACCGGGATCAGGATGGTCTGCGCGCGTCGTACCAGCGCGGTGAGCGCCGGGCCATGTATTCCCGCAGGGGCATCCAGGATCACATAGTCGGCGTGGCGTGGAAACCGCAGGCCGGGTTCGAGACCGGACAGGCCCTCGATACGCGGGCGTTCCGGGGAACGCACCTCCAGCCACTGCAGGCTTGAGCCCTGCGGGTCGAAGTCGGCGAGCACGACGGACTTGTTCTCGCGCGCATAAAAGGCAGCAAGGTTGGTGGCGATGGTACTTTTACCGCAGCCACCCTTGCTGTTCAGGATCAATATCGTGCGCATACCACATTTGCCCCTGGATGACATGCCAAGGTGATTGTAGCGGTTATACCGTGTCCATGGCACAGGGATGTGTATCGCCCGGCAGGCGAGGAAATCGTACCAACTCGCTGAATATTTGGGCCCTGTCACAGGCGGGTGTGGCGACACACGGCAATGCAAAGGCTTAGGGGTCTGAATAATTCGCTGGGCGGGACCGCCCGATGAGTGCTTCTGGCTGGCAGCAAAATTCAGTAATCCATCGCAAATCGCAACCGTTTCCCCAAACGACTGAACGTGAGGTTGCTTTAACCCTGGAAAAAGCAGTCAGCCGCAGATGAACGCAGATAAACGCGGATATTCAATGCTCTGCCGGTATTCGCCAGCCCACCAAAAGGGTGAATGGTCTCGGCGCATAAACGGCATGATTGATTTGCATTAATCTGCATTCATCTGCGGCTAAAGCCGTTTTTAGGTTAACAGGTTGTTGAAAAAGTAGTTGTAGGGTGCGTTCCACGCACCATGGCCGGTGCGTGGAACGCACCCTACTCATAAGAAAACAAAGACTTGTGAAAGTCCATGTCTTCGTGGGAGACGGGATGAGGGTTTGCTTATGGGTTTTTTCAACAACCTGTTAACCGCAACAATGCCTACGTGGAACGCTATGGTTTGGGAAACAGCTTCTCGATCGCCTCGGCAGGCTGTGGCCTGCTGAACAAGTAGCCTTGCACGGCGCCGCAACCGAGATCGCGCAACATGGCGAGCTGCCCCTCGGTTTCCACGCCCTCGGCGATGACATTCAGTTCCAGGCCGCTCGCCAGGGCGATGACGGTCTTGACGATTGCGGCGCTGTCCGCGTCGGTTTCCAGGTTGCGGATGAATCCCTGGTCGATTTTCAGGGCATCCACCGGCAACTTCTGAAGGTAACCGAGCGAGGAGTAGCCGGTGCCGAAATCGTCCACGTAGATCGCCGCTCCCTGTTGCCGTAATGCATCGAGCACGGTGACGGAGGCCTGGATGCTGTCCATCAACGCGCTTTCCGTGACCTCCAGGGCCAGAATGGATGGGTCGTCGCCGATCCCGGCGGCGTCGCGAATGGCAGCAACGCGCTCCACGAAGTCAGGTTGGTGCAATTGCTTGACGGAGACATTCACGGCGATGCGTACGCCGCGCAGTCCCGCGGCGCGCCAGCGGACGGCCTGGCGGCATGCGGACTCCAGCACCCATTCGCCGATCGACACGATCAGCCCGGTTTCCTCCGCCACCGGGATGAACGTCGCCGGCGAAACCTG
>DATEYP010000116.1:0-4895 GCA_035256085.1 Acidiferrobacterales bacterium | reverse complement strand
ACGCAGATTAACGCAAATGAATCATGCCGTTTATGCGCCGAGACCATTCACCCTTTTGGTGGGCTGGCGAATACGGGCAGCGCATTGAATATCCGCGTTTATCTGCGTTCATCTGCGGCTGACTGCTTTTTCCAGGTTTATTGTAGCGAGGAGGTAGTGTAATGAAATGCTTCAGGATTCTGCTGGTGTGTGCGGCCTGTGTTGCGCCGCCGCTCGCCGCAGCCGGGCAGGCCGGCGTCCCGGCGGATGCGGAGATCCGGCTGGGTTCCGTGGCCATGGACATTCCGGCCGAGATGTATCGCCGTCTCACCCCGCTCACGAAGTATTTGTCGGACACGCTCAAGCGTCCGGTGACACTCAAGCTGTCGCCCAACTTGCCGGCGGCCGTCGATGAGGTGTCCAACGGCAATGTCGAACTTGCCTATCTGACGCCGGTGGCCTACCTCAAGGCGCGGACGAAGGGCGATGCCCAGCTCGTGGTCAAGATGCTGACCAACAAGAAGCCCTCGTTTCAGTTGATGATCGCGGTGCGCCAGGACAGCCCCATCAAGCGCGTCCAGGACCTGAACGGCAAGACCTTCGCATTCGGCGACAAGGCGGCGATCCTGCAACGCGCCGTGGTGGTGGGTGCCGGCATGCCGCTGGAGAATCTGGGCGAATACAAGTTCATCGGCCACTACGACAACATTGCCAAAGGCGTGGCGAACGGTGACTTCGATGCCGGCATTCTCAAGGACACGACGGCCGCTGACTGGCAGAAAAAGGGCCTGCGCACCCTGTACAGATCGCCGCCGCTGCCGCCCTACAACATCGTGGCGAGCAGCAAGGTGGATGCCAAATTGCTCAAGCAGATCCGCCAGGCGTTTCTGTCCCTGGACACGAAAAATCCGGCGCACAAGAAGGTGATTCAGGCGCTGGATGACGAATACGACGGCTTTGCGCCGGCGCGCGATTCGGACTACGACGTGGTGCGCCGGCTGATCGCGCCGTTTGAGGAAAAGAAATAAACGCCGCCAGCGCATGTCCGTGGCACGTCCGTGTGACGCCTAGGGAAGTTCCGAACAGTACCGTTCGCCCTGAGCCTGTCGAAGGGCGCCCCCTACAAGCTCTTGAGTTCGCGATTCCTCCGTTCGTACTTCGACAAGCTCAGCACGAACGGAGGACAAAATCAGAGGTTCCCTAACGGTTTGTTTTTCAACAAACCGCTAGACGACGGTCTTGTCCTTGCGGATCATCGCGTACGCCGAGTGGTTGTGGATGGATTCGAAGTTTTCCGATTCCACCACATAGGCGTCGATGCGCGCATCGGCGTTGAGCTGCGCGGCCACGTCGCGCACCATGTCTTCCACGAATTTCGGATTCTCATAGGCGCGCTCGGTGACGAACTTTTCATCCGGGCGCTTGAGCAGCCCGTACAGCTCGCAGCTCGCCTGCTTTTCCACCAGATCGATCAGGTCCTCGATCCAGACGAAGGTATTGGCGCGCACCGCAATAGTGACGTGCGAGCGCTGATTGTGGGCGCCGTACTTGGAGATTTCCTTCGAGCACGGGCATAGGCTGGTGACCGGCACTACCACCTTGATGGTCATCTGGTCTTGGCTGCCGTTGATCTCGCCGATGAAGCTCACCTGGTAATCCATCAGGCTTTTCACGCCCGATACCGGCGCCGCCTTGTTGATGAAGTAGGGGAAGCCCATCTCGATGTGGCCGCGCTCTGCCTCCAGGCGCTTGCGCATTTCCGTGAGCATGTCCTTGAACGACTCCACCGAGATTTCCATATCGTGGCTGTTCAGGATCTCCACGAAGCGCGACATGTGCGTGCCCTTGAAGTTGTGCGGCAGCTCCACGTACATGTTGAAGTTGGCGATGGTGTGCTGCACGCCCTGCGAACGGTCTTTCACCAGCACCGGGTGGCGGATGTCCTTGATGCCGACCTTGTCGATGGCGATGTGCCGGATATCCGGCTTGTTCTGCACGTCGGCGATCGGATCGAGCCGAGGGCCGCGCGACACGGACGTCGCGTCTGCGGTTTCGGCGATTGGATCGAGGCCGCTCCCGACCATCCCTGGTCTCCGCGGCATTTGTGCATCCTGCACGGCACCAGGGCCGCGCGACGGATCGGGAGCCCGACTCGCTTCGCTCGTTCGTCCTGCCGTATGAGCAGTCGCGTCTGCGGTTTCGACTACTTTGGTCTTGGGTATATGTGAAGTGCTCATGCTGGGGGCTCCCAGGTCCCGGCGCTACATCACCGGGAGTAGTTGACAATCGCAGTCAAGTTTAAGCAGATTCTGTGCGGGGTGCAAGCCGTTTCGGGGCGGCGCGCAAGATAGCACGGCGCATCCCGTCGGCATCGAGGCCGCACTCGGCCAGCAGTTCCGTACGCTCGCCATGCTCGACGAAGCGGTTGGGCAGCCCCAGGCTAAGACAGGCCACCTGCAGGCCCGCCGCGGCGAGGCATTCGAGCACGGCGCTGCCGGCGCCCCCCTGCAGGGCATTCTCCTCGACGGTCACGAGCAGCTCATGCGTACGTCCCAGTTCCAGTACCAGATCGCGGTCGAGCGGCTTGACGAAGCGCATGTTCACCACGGTCGCGTTCAGTGCATCGCCCACCGTCAGCGCCGTCTCCAGCAGCGTGCCGAAGGCCAGGATGGCAATGCTGCGGCCGGTGCGACGAACCTCGGCTTTGCCGACCGGCAGCGTGGTCAGTTCCGGATCGATGGCCACACCCGTACCGGTAGCGCGCGGATAACGCACCGCCGCCGGCCCCTTCAATTCAAAACCGGTGCTGAGCATCTGCCGTAGTTCGTTCTCGTCGGCCGGCGTCATCACGGTCATGTTCGGCAGGCAGCGCAGATAGGACAGATCGAAACTGCCGGCGTGGGTTGGGCCGTCCGGGCCCACCAGCCCGCCGCGATCGACCGCCAGCAGCACCGGCAGCTCCTGCAGACAGATATCGTGGATCAGTTGGTCATAGGCGCGCTGCAGGAAGGTCGAGTAAATCGCCACCACCGGCCGGTAGCCCTCGGCGGCCAGTCCGGCGGCGAAGGTCAGGGCATGTTGCTCGGCAATGCCGACGTCGTAGTAACGTTTCGGAAAGCGTTCGGAGAATGCCACCAGCCCGGAACCCTCACGCATCGCCGGGGTGATGGCGATGAGACGCGGGTCGGCTTCGGCCATGTCGCACAGCCATTCGCCGAACACCTGGGTGTAGCTCCTGCCCGCCGGCTTTTTCTCCATCTTGCCGGTGGCGGGGTCGAACGGTGTGACACCGTGGTACACGCACGGATCGCCCTCGGCCGGCTCGTAACCCTTGCCCTTGCGCGTGACCACGTGCAGAAAGCGCGGGCCGGTGAGGCCGCGCAGGTTGTGCAGGGTCTTGATGAGGGTATTGAGGTCGTGGCCGTCGATCGGGCCGTAGTAGTTGAAGCCCATTTCCTCGAACAAGGTGCTCGGCGTCACCATGCCCTTCATATGTTCCTCGGCGCGCTTGGCGAGCTCCCACATGGGCGGGATGGTGGAGAGCACGGTCTTCGAACCCTCGCGCATGCTGGTATACACCTTGCCGGAGAGGATGCGCGCCAGGTAATTCGACATGGCGCCGACGTTCGGCGAGATCGACATGTCGTTGTCGTTCAGGATGACCAGCAGGTTGGCGTCCATGTTGCCGGCGTTGTTGAGTGCCTCGTAGGCCATGCCGCCGGACAATGCGCCATCGCCGATTACGGCGATCACCTGCCGGTCGGAGCCTTCGCGCGCCGCGGCCACCGCCATGCCGAGTGCGGCGCTCACCGAGGTCGAGGCGTGGCCAACGCCAAAGGTGTCGTACAGGCTTTCTTCGCGGCGCGGAAAACCGGACAGTCCATTCTTCTGACGCAGCGTCGCCATGCGCGCGCGCCGGCCGGTGAGAATCTTGTGCGGGTAGGTCTGGTGGCCCACGTCCCACACCAGGCGATCGTCCGGTGTGTTGAACACATAGTGCAGGGCGATGGTGAGCTCGACGGTGCCGAGTCCGGCGGACAGATGCCCGCCGGTCTGGCTGACGGTCTCGATGAGAAAATGACGCAGCTCGTCCGCCAGCCGCGGCAGGTCGGCTTCAGCGAGGCGGCGCAGGTCATCCGGCAGGTTGACCTGCTCCAGCAGAGGCGCGTCGTGGGTAGCCCGTTTCAATGTGTCCGGTCCAGGATGAAGTTGGCAATCTCGCCAAGGAGTCGACCATTATCCCCCAAAGGCCGCAGGCTTTCGAGCGCCGCCGCATGCTGCTCCCGGGCCAGCGCCCGGGCACGCGCCAGGCCGAGCAGGGCCGGATAGGTGGGTTTGGCGTGTTTCTGGTCGCTGCCCTGGGGTTTTCCCAAGGTCGCGGTATCGCCCTCGACATCCAGTATGTCATCGGTGATCTGGAAGGCCAGCCCGATGGCACGGGCATAGGCATCGAGCCGCGCCAGCCGGGCCGCATCGATGTCCGGTGCGCTCAGGGCGCCGAGCGCCACCGCCGCGCGGATCAGGGCCCCGGTCTTGCGCGCGTGCATGTCTTCGAGCCCGGCGAGCGTCAGCGGCTGGCCGACGGCGCCGAGGTCAATGGCCTGTCCGCCGGCCATGCCGGCGCTGCCGGCTGCCTGCGCGAGCTGGGCGAGCATGGCCAGTCGCTGCGCGGGTTCGATGGTCAGCGCCGGATCGCGGGCGAGCAGTTCGAACGCGAGCGTCTGCAGGGCGTCGCCCGCCAGGATCGCCGTGGCTTCGTCGAACGCCTTGTGGCAGGTGGGCTTGCCGCGCCGCAGGTCGTCGTTGTCCATGGCCGGCAGGTCGTCATGAACCAGCGAGTAGGCGTGTACCAGTTCGAGAGCGCAGGCCGGCACATCGAGCGCATCCGGTTGCGCGTCGAGCGCCTCGCCGGTGGC
>DATEYP010000115.1:0-16148 GCA_035256085.1 Acidiferrobacterales bacterium | reverse complement strand
CTGAGCCTGGAGTTGTCCGCGCTCGAGGAAGAGGGTTTGGGCAAGGTGATTTCCAGTCCGCGCCTGATCACCGCCAACCAGAAGAAGGCACGCATCGAACAGGGTCAGGAGCGCGTGTTCCAGGTGGTCACCGCGCAGGGCGTGACTGCCTTGATCAAGAAGGCGGTGCTGGCCCTGGAGGTGACACCGCGCATTACGCCCGATGACAAGGTGATTCTGGATGTCTTGATTACCAAGGATGCCTTCGCCTCGGCCGATCCGGAGAACAGCACGATCAACAAAAAGGAAATCACCACCCAGGTGCTGCTGGACAACGGCCAGACCGTGGTCATCGGTGGCATCTACGAGCAGGAGCTGCTCAGCACCGTCACCAAGGTGCCGTTCCTGGCGGACGTGCCGCTCGTGGGCTGGCTGTTCAACAAGAAAAGCAAACTCGACAACAAAACCGAGCTGTTGATCTTCCTGACGCCACGCATTCTTGCGGACGCCTTGAGCCTCAGATAAAGCCGCATTCCCCGGCTGCAGGATCGCCGGGCAATGCGATGCCTGAAGGCGACCGCTTGATTTCCTCCCGTGCTACTGGCATATGCCCGTTATGAATCAACAGGGCAATGTCTTTCTGATAGGCCCGATGGGTGCCGGCAAGACCACGATCGGGCGGCATCTGGCAACGCTGCTGCATAAGCGGTTTGTCGATGTCGATCACGAGATTGAAAAACGCACCGGGGTCACGATTCCGGTAATTTTCGAGATCGAGGGCGAAGCCGGGTTCCGCCGGCGCGAAAGCGCGGTGATCGAGGAACTCACCCGTGACACGAATATCGTTCTGGCGACCGGCGGCGGCGCGGTGCTGTTGGAAGAGAACCGGAAAGTGTTGAAGGACCGCGGAACCGTGGCGTACCTGCAGGCCGATATCGATACCCTCGTGGAACGAACGCGCCGCGACCGGAACCGGCCGCTGCTGCAGACCGAAAATCCACGCGCCAAAATTGAAGAGCTTCTGCAACAGCGTGAGCCGATCTACCGCGAGGTCGCGGACATCATTATCAACACCGGGCAGCGCGCCCCATCGAGCGTAGCGCGCGAGGTCGTCGTGCGCCTCAAGGCACTGAGCAACAATGAAAACCCTGAATGTTGAACTGGGCGAACGCCGCTACCCGATCCATATCGGCAGCGGATTGCTGCGCCGGCCGGAATTGCTGAAACCGTGCATCGCCGGCAGCCGCGTGCTGGTGGTCACCAATGAGACCGTCGGCCCGCTCTACCTCGAAACCTTGCTGAAGCAACTTACCCCGTGGAGTCCGGTTTGCGTGGTGCTGCCGGATGGCGAGGCGTACAAGACCCTCGATGTGCTGAACGATATTTATACAGCGTTGCTCAAGAATCATTGCGACCGCAAGACCACGCTGATTGCATTGGGCGGTGGCGTGGTCGGCGACATGACCGGTTTCGCGGCCGCCACGTACCAGCGCGGCGTGCCGTTTATCCAGGTTCCGACCACGCTGCTCGCGCAAGTGGACTCCTCGGTCGGCGGCAAGACCGGCGTGAATCACCCGCTCGGCAAGAACATGATCGGTGCATTTCACCAGCCGCGGTGCGTGATCATCGACACCGATGTCCTTTCCACCCTGCCGGACAAGCAGTTGTCCGCGGGGCTGGCCGAAGTGATCAAATACGGCCTGATTGGCGATGTGGAATTCTTTGTCTGGCTTGAACAGAATCTGGACAAGCTCATGCAGCGTGACCCGCAGGCGTTGGCCTATGCCATCGAGCGTTCCTGCACCGACAAGGCCGGGGTGGTCGCGGACGATGAACGCGAAGCCGGACGCCGCGCGCTGCTCAACCTCGGGCACACCTTCGGTCATGCGATCGAAACCGGCGCCGGCTACGGCGCCTGGTTGCACGGTGACGCCGTCGCGGCCGGTATGTGCATGGCGGCGGATCTGTCGCGCCGGCTCGGCTGGCTTACGCCGGACGAGTTTGCACGCATCGAAAAGCTCGTGCAGCGCGCGCGGCTGCCAACGCGTGCGCCGAAGACACTTTCCGGCGCGCAACTGCGCGAGTTGATGAGCGTGGACAAAAAAGTCGAAGCCGGCAAGCTGCGTCTGGTCCTGCCCAAGGGGCTCGGACACGCCGTGATCACCCAGGATGTTCCGCACGCTCTCCTGGGCGAAACTCTGGAGCAGTGCCGGGAGCCTGCATGAGTGTCGTGTTGGCGGCTTACGCAGCGAGCGACACCAATTCCCGCGGCCGGCGCTATCCCGAAAGCGCGCCTGCCTACCGCAGCGAATACCAGCGTGACCGCGACCGCATTGTGCACTGCGGTGCGTTCCGGCGCCTTGAGTACAAGACCCAGGTGTTTGTGAACCACGAAGGCGACCTGTTCCGCACCCGCCTTACGCACTCCATCGAAGTCGCGCAGATAGCGCGCTCGATCGCGCGTACCTTGAACCTCAACGAAGACCTGACCGAGGCGATTTCACTTGCCCACGACCTCGGCCATACGCCATTCGGCCACTCCGGACAGGATGCACTCAACGCCTGCATGCAGGACTATGGCGGCTTTGAACACAACCTACAGTCGTTGCGTGCCGTCGATGTTCTCGAAGAACGCTATGCCGAGTTTCCCGGCCTCAATCTCACTTTTGAAACGCGTGAGGGCATCCTCAAGCACTGCTCACTGAAGAATGCCGCTGAATTGGGCGAAATCGGCCGGCGCTTCATCGAGAAGACGCAACCCAATCTCGAGGCCCAGGTGGCGAACCTCGCCGATGAGGTCGCCTACAACAACCATGATGTCGACGACGGCCTGCGCTCCGGGTTTATCCGCGTCGAACAACTGCGCGAGGTACGCCTGTTCGGTATGCAGTATGCCGAGGTCCTGCGCCGCCATCCGGAAATTCCGGAACGCGTGCGCATCCACGAGATCGTCCGGCGCATGATCAACTACCTGGTGGTGGATCTGGTGGAGAACAGCCGGCGTCTGTTGGCCGAGGCCGGTGCAGGCTCGATCGAGGACGTGCGCAACGCCGGCCGGTCGCTGATCGGTTTCAGCGAGCCGGTGCGCGCCGAAAGCCTGGAACTGAAACGCTTTTTGCGCGAGCAGCTGTATAATCATTACCGGGTGCGGCGCATGACCCGCAAGGCCGAGGTGGTTGTGTCCGACTTGTTTGGCGTGTTCATGGACGACCCGCACATGCTTCCACCCCAGTATCTCGACAAGCTCCGCGCCGCGCACGATGACAAGGCCGCTCGCGCCCGGGTAGTGGCCGACTATATCGCCGGCATGACCGACCGCTACGCCATCCGCGAACACAAGCGCCTGCACGACCCGTCGGAATTGACCTGAGCGGTCCGAATCCGGCGCCAATCTCCCCGATTTTCCTGAAATTCCCGTATCAGTGGCGTTGCTGGAACCCGTCCCAGTAGGTAGACTAGGCGGCCCTTTTCGCCCGAATTCACGCGGTTTTCGCGGCATTCCGCGCAGTTCGTGTCCGGGATGCCGGGAATTTGCAACGCTAACGATCCAAGAGGTTCTAGAGTGAGTCATCCGGGACTGCCAGAGCGCCAAGGCCTCTATTCCCCCGAGCAGGAGCACGACGCCTGCGGCGTTGGCTTTATTGCCCATATCAAAGGCAAGCAGAGTCACGCGATTGTCGAGCAGGGTCTGCAGATTCTGCGCAACCTCACACATCGCGGCGCCGTGGGCGCCGATCCGCTGGCCGGAGATGGCGCCGGAATTCTCATCCAGATGCCGGATGCGTTTCTGCGCCGTGAATTCGCCAAGCAAAACATCCAGCTCCCAAAGAGCGGCGACTACGCACTCGGCATGTTGTTTCTGCCGCGCGCCGCGCAGACCCGCGCTGCCTGCGAGCAGATTCTCGAAGCAGTCGTAAAGGAAGAAGGCCAGACGTTCGTTGGCTGGCGCGATGTGCCCACCGACAACACGCGTCTCGGCAAGGGTGTGCAGGCCGTGGAGCCGGTGGTGCGTCAGGTGTGCATCGGGCGCGGTACCAGCACGCCAGCCAAGGCCTTCGAACGCAAGCTGTTCGTCATCCGCAAGGTGGTCGAGCATCGCGTGCGTACCCTCGACCTTCCGGACAAGGGCATGTTCTACGCGCCGTCCCTGTCGTCGCGTACGCTCGTCTACAAGGGCATGCTGCTCGCCGACCAGGTGGGTGAGTATTATCCGGACCTGCTCGATCCGGACATGGCGTCGGCGCTCGCGCTGGTGCACCAGCGCTTCTCGACCAATACCTTCCCGACCTGGGACCTGGCGCACCCGTTCCGCATGATTGCGCACAACGGCGAGATCAACACGTTGCGCGGCAACGTCAACTGGATGGCGGCACGCCGCTATTCCATGTCGTCCACGCTGCTCGGCAAGGACCTCGACAAGCTCTGGCCGCTGATCGCCGAGGACCAGTCGGACTCGGCCTGTTTCGACAACGCACTCGAACTGCTGGTCGCCGGCGGTTACCCGCTGGCGCATGCCATGATGCTGCTGATTCCCGAAGCCTGGTCCGGCAATCCGCTGATGGACGAGAAGCGCAAGGCGTTCTACGAATACCACGCCGCGCTCATGGAACCGTGGGACGGTCCGGCGGCCGTGGCGTTTACCGACGGACGCCAGATCGGCGCGACCCTCGACCGCAACGGGCTGCGTCCGGCGCGTTACCTCATCACCGATGACGATCACGTGGTCATGGCCTCGGAGACGGGTGTGCTCGACATCCCGCAGCACAAGATCGTGAAGAAGTGGCGTCTGCAACCGGGCAAGATGTTTCTCATCGACCTCGAAGTCGGGCGCATCGTCGACGATGCCGAGCTCAAGACCCGGATCGCCGAGTCCCGCCCGTACCGCGACTGGCTGAACAAGACCCAGTTTCACCTCGAAGACCTGCGACCAGTGAATGAAGCCTCATTCACTATGGTGGAAGTGCCGCAGCGCGAAGCCGCCCCTCCGGGGACAACGCAGGAGCAGCTTTGCGGCCCGGCCGCCGCCGCACCGGCAGCGGCCGTGCACGGCACACTGATCGATCGCCAGCAGGCCTTCGGCTACACCCAGGAAGACATCAAGTTTGTGATGACACCGATGGCGGCCACCGGCCAGGAGGCCATTGGCTCAATGGGCAACGACACGCCGCTCGCGGTGTTGTCCAACCGCGCCAAGCCGCTGTACGCCTACTTCAAGCAGTTGTTCGCGCAGGTCACCAATCCGCCGATCGATCCGATCCGCGAGGAGATGGTGATGTCACTGGTATCGTTTATCGGCCCGCGCCCGAACCTGCTGAGCCTGGATGCCAACGAGCCACAGTTGCGTCTTGAGGTCAGTCAGCCGGTCTTATCGCCTGCCGACATGGAAAAGATCCGCGCGATCGGCAAGCTTACCCAGAACAAGTTCCGTTCGGAAGCGATCGGCATCTGTTACCCCGTCGCGCAGGGCGCCGCCGGCATGGGCGCGGCGATCGAGAGGCTGTGCGCCGAGGCGGAAAAGGCGGTGCACAACGGCATGAACATTTTGATCCTCAGCGATCGCGCCACCGGCGTTGCGCAGTTGCCAATACCGGCGCTGCTGGCCACCAGCGCCGTGCACCACCATCTGATTCGCACCGGCCTGCGTACCAAGGTCGGCCTCGTGGTGGAGACCGGTTCGGCGCGTGAGGTGCACCACTTCGCCATGCTGGCCGGTTACGGCGCCGAGGCGTTTCATCCGTACCTGGCGTTCGAGACGCTGGCCGCAATGAAGGACCAGCTGCCCGCGGACCTGACATACGCCGAGGCCTGCAAGCGCTTCACCAAGAGCGTGGCCAAGGGACTGCTCAAGGTGATGTCCAAAATGGGCATCTCCACCTACCAGTCGTACTGCGGCGCGCAGATTTTCGAGGCCATCGGTCTGAATAGCACATTCGTAAACCAGTATTTTACCGGCACGCCGACACGCGTCGAGGGCGCCGGACTGAGCGAGATCGCGGAAGAAGCGGTGCGCTGGCACCGCCAGGCCTACGGTGATGCGCCGTTGTATCGCGACGCGCTCGATGCCGGCGGCGACTATGCCTACCGCGTGCGCGGCGAAGAGCACATGTGGACGCCGCAGAGCATCGCCACGTTGCAGCACGCCACGCGGTCCGGCAGCTATGCGACATATAAAGAGTACGCCGCGCTCATCAATGACCAGAACGGGCGTCTGATGACGCTGCGCGGCCTGTTCGAAATCAAAACGGCCAGCAAGTCCGTGGCGCTCGACGAGGTCGAGCCGGCCAGGGAGATCGTCAAGCGCTTCGCCACCGGCGCCATGTCGCTCGGCTCGATCTCGACCGAGGCACACACCACGCTCGCGATCGCCATGAATCGCATCGGCGGCAAGTCCAATACCGGCGAGGGCGGCGAGGACGCGATGCGCTTCAGGCCGGCGAAGGATGGCGAATCGCTTAGGTCACGCATCCCCAGTGCAGTGCGTGACCTGATGCTGGAGGACGGTGATTCGCTGCGCTCACGCATCAAGCAGGTGGCGGCCGGACGCTTCGGCGTCACGACCGAGTATTTGATGAGCGCCGACCAGATCCAGATCAAAATGGCGCAGGGCGCCAAGCCCGGCGAAGGCGGACAGTTGCCGGGCGGCAAGGTGAGTGAATACATCGCGCAACTGCGTTTCTCGGTACCGGGCGTGGGCCTGATCTCGCCGCCGCCGCACCACGACATCTACTCGATCGAGGATCTGGCACAGCTTATCCATGACCTGAAGAACGTCAATCCGGCGGCCTCCATCAGCGTCAAGCTGGTGGCCGAGATCGGCGTTGGCACCGTGGCCGCGGGCGTCGCCAAGGCGCACGCCGACCACATCACCATCTCCGGTCACGACGGCGGCACCGGCGCCAGTCCGTTGTCGTCGCTCATGTACGCCGGCAGTCCCTGGGAAATCGGCCTGGCCGAGACCCAACAGACCCTGGTGCTGAACAATCTGCGCGGGCGCGTCGCGGTGCAGGCCGACGGGCAGATGAAGACCGGGCGCGACGTGGTGATCGGCGCGCTGTTGGGCGCCGACGAGTTCGGTTTCTCCACGGCGCCGCTGGTAGTGGAAGGCTGCATCATGATGCGCAAGTGCCACCTCAACACCTGCCCGGTCGGCGTTGCGACCCAGGACCCGGAGCTGCGCAAGCGCTTCACCGGCCAGCCGGAGCACGTGGTGAACTACTTCTTCTTCGTCGCCGAAGAAGTGCGCGAGTGGATGGCGCAAATGGGTTTCCGCAAGTTCGAGGACATGGTCGGTCGCGTCGACATGCTCGACACCCGCAAGGGCATCAGTCACTGGAAGGCCAAGGGTCTGGACTTCACGAAGATTCTTTATCAACCGAAGCTGTCTGGCGCGGCCAGCCACCACTGCGAGACGCAGGACCACGGTCTGGCCAGGGCGCTCGACCACAAGCTGATCGCCCAGGCCAGGCCCGCGCTCGAAAGCAAAAAGCCGGTGCAGTTCGAGGTTGCCATCAAGAATGTCAACCGCAGCGTCGGTGCCATGCTCTCCGGCGAGGTGGCCAGGCGCTACGGCCACACCGGCCTGCCCGAGGATACGATCCACATCAAGCTCACGGGCACGGCCGGCCAGTCGTTCGGCGCCTGGCTCGCGCATGGCGTAACACTCGAACTCGAAGGCGATGCCAACGACTATGTCGGCAAGGGCCTGTCGGGCGGACGCATGGTCGTTTATCCGCCCAAGGACGCGAAGATCAGGCCGGAAGACAACATTATCGTCGGCAACACGGTGCTGTACGGTGCGATCGGCGGCGAGTGCTATTTCCACGGCGTCGCCGGCGAGCGCTTCGCGGTGCGCAACTCCGGCGCACTGGCGGTGGTGGAAGGCGTGGGCGATCACGGTTGCGAGTACATGACCGGCGGCACGGTGGTGGTGCTCGGTCAGGCCGGCCGCAACTTTGCCGCCGGCATGTCGGGCGGCATCGCCTATGTGCTGGACGAGGCCGGGGATTTCCGCAAGCGCTGCAACATGGCGATGGTGGAACTGGAGGCCGTGCCGGCTGAAGAGGCTGCGCTGGCGGCGGCCGGGGACATGGCCGGCGAGCTCGAGACGCATGGGCGCGTGAACGTGAACCACCTCGAGCAGAAGGACATCGACATCCTGCGCACGCTTATCACCCGCCACCTGCATTACACCGGCAGCGCGCGCGCCAGGGAGATTCTCGATCACTTTGGCAGTTATCTGCCGAAGTTCGTGAAGGTCATGCCGACCGAATACCGCCGCGCACTCGCCGAAATGGCGGCGGCGCAGGCCCGGCAGGCGGAGCTCGTGTAATGGGCAAGCCGACCGGATTCATGGAAATCAAACGCCGCGAGCCGGGCGCACAGCCGCCGGCCGAGCGCATCCGCTTTTATAAGGAATTTGAAATCCCGCTGGCCGAAAGCGAAATCAGCAAGCAGGGCGCACGCTGCATGGATTGCGGCATACCGTTCTGTCAGCCCGGTTGCCCGGTCAATAACATCATCCCGGACTGGAACGACCTCGTGTACCGCAATCGCTGGCGCGAAGCGAGCGAAGTATTGCACTCAACCAATAACTTTCCGGAATTCACCGGGCGTATCTGCCCGGCGCCCTGTGAAGCCGCGTGCACGCTCAACATCAACAGCGACCCGGTCACAATCAAGGTTATCGAGCATGCCATCATCGACCACGCCTGGGAACAGGGCTGGGTGAAGCCGCAGCCCGCCGTCAGGAAGACCGGCAAGAAGGTGGCGGTGGTGGGCTCCGGTCCGGCCGGGCTCGCGGCTGCCCAGCAGCTGGCGCGCGCCGGGCATGCCGTGACGGTTTTCGAGAAGAACGATCGCATCGGCGGTCTGCTGCGCTACGGCATCCCCGACTTCAAGCTTGAGAAACGCCACATCGACCGCCGCCTCGATCAGCTCAAGGCCGAAGGCGTCGAATTCCGCGTGAACCAGCATGTTGGCGTCAACCTGCCCGCGAAAAAATTGTACGATGAATTCGATGCGATGGTGCTCAGCGGCGGCTCCGAGCACCCGCGCGACCTGACCGTGCCGGGGCGCGCGTTTCAGGGTGTGCACTTCGCCATGGAATTCCTGCCGCAGCAGAACAAACGCAATGCCGGTGACACGATTCCCGACAACATCGCGCTGTCCGCCAAGGGCAAGCACGTCATTGTGATCGGTGGCGGCGACACCGGCTCGGACTGCGTCGGTACGTCGATTCGTCAGGGCGCCGCCTCCGTAACCCAGTTCGAGCTGTTGCCAAGGCCGCCCGAGAAGGAAAACAAGCCGCTCACCTGGCCACACTGGCCGAACAAGCTGCGCACCTCAAGTTCGCAGGAAGAGGGCTGTACGCGCGACTGGGCCGTGGCCACCAAGAGTCTTTCCGGCAAGGACGGCAAGGTCACGACCCTCAACGCCGTGCGCCTCGACTGGAAACAGGACGAGAAAGGCCAGTGGAAAATGAGCGAAATCGCCGACAGTGAATTCAGCCTCAAGGCCGATCTGGTGCTGCTGGCCATGGGCTATCTGCATCCGGTACAGGAAGGCATGCTCAAGGAACTGGGCGTCGCATTCGATCCGCGTGGCAATGTGCAGGCAACCGATATGGAATACCAAACGTCCGTGCCGAAGGTGTTCGCCGCCGGCGACATGCGTCGCGGCCAGTCACTGGTGGTGTGGGCGATCCGCGAAGGCCGGCAGTGCGCGCGCGCCGTGGACGAATTCCTGATGGGTCGTTCCGATCTTCCGCGATAAAGGCAGGGACAAGATGCAAGATACAAGATACAAGGAACAGCGGGCACGGTGCTTGCCGAAGCCAGTGTGTTGTTCCTTGTATCTTGTATCTTGTCCCTTGTATCTGCTGTTATGAACGACCGCTTCCTGCGCGCCCTGCTGCGCCAGCCGGTGGACATGACGCCGGTGTGGATCATGCGTCAGGCCGGGCGCTACCTGCCCGAGTATCGCGCCACGCGCGAGAAGGCCGGTTCGTTCATGCAGCTGTGCACTACGCCGGAGCTGGCCTGCGAGGTGACCCTGCAGCCGCTCAAGCGCTTCCCGCTTGATGCGGCGATACTGTTCTCCGATATTCTCACTATCCCGGATGCGATGGGCCTCGGGCTGTATTTCGCCGACGGCGAGGGCCCGCAATTCAGGAATCCGGTGCGCACGGCCGCGGACATCAAACGTCTTGCCGTGCCCGACCCGGAAGACCAGTTGCGCTATGTCATGGACGCGGTGCGCCTCGTTCGCCGCGAGCTGGATGGCCAGGTTCCGCTCATCGGCTTCGCCGGTTCGCCATGGACGCTTGCCACCTACATGATCGAGGGGGGTTCGAGCAAGGACTTCGCGCTGATCAAAAAAATGCTGTACGACCAGCCGGCGCTATTACATGAGTTGCTGGCGACCACCGCACGTGCTGTCACCGATTACCTCAATGCCCAGATCGCGGCAGGCGCGCAGGCGGTGATGGTGTTCGACACCTGGGGCGGGGCGCTGTCGCCGCGCGATTACCGGGAATTCTCGCTGCGCTACATGCGCGAGATCGTCTCTGGTCTCACGCGCGAGGCCGAGGGCCGCAAGGTGCCGGTGATCCTGTTCACCAAGGGCGGCGGTCAGTGGCTCGAAGCCATGGCCGATAGCGGTTGTGATGCCCTGGGCGTGGATTGGACTACTGATCTCAAGGACGCGCGCGCACGCGTCGGCGGTCGCGTCGCATTGCAGGGAAATATGGACCCGTCCGTACTCTACGCCTCACCCGACCGCATTCGTGCCGAGGTTGGAGCCGTACTGGCGAGTTTCGGCCATGGCAACGGTCATGTGTTCAACCTCGGTCACGGCATCCACACCGGGATAGAACCCGACCATGTTGCTGCGCTGGTCGAAGCAGTTCACCTCGTGAGCAGGAAGTATCACGTCTGAGCATTGCCCGTATAGGCAAAATCAGCAAACAGGGACATTCGGGTGCATGGGCCTCACAGTTGACCCCTGCCTGTCCTTCGGCTTAACCTGATATTCGCATTCAGCATCCAAAAAGGGCCGGTATGGACAACAAACGTGCTACGTCTGACGATCGGCAAGCAGCTATTCGGACTGATGTCTGGCTGACACGTGCGGGAACCGACGAGGCCGCTCGTGATAACCACGGTACACCTTCCATACGATCCGCGGGCACCTCATTCAGCAGGCGCGTGGGCATCCGCAAATCAATGCCGTGCAATATTATTGTCAAGCTTGGATCTGCCTATGTCATCGCCCGCAAGATTCATGACATAAGCCTGGTCGGCGCGTTTGTGGAAATGGACACGACAGGTTTGGCGGTGGGGGACCCCGTCGAGGTTGTCATCGGGGTTTCCTATAACCAGCGCCAGATCGAACACCAGATTTCAGCCGAAATCGTGCGTATTGACACAGAGGGCGTTGGCATCAGATTCAGCACTTACGGCAACCGAACGTACACGGACCTGGTAAATTTTCTCTACGCCATGTAAACCGGTGCATATGAATATGCCGGTATAAGCCGTGCATCCAGTCGCACTAGTGCTGGTGTGGATACGGAATAACAATATATGACCGTGGACAATAAACGGCGACAAATTCATCAATCATCCAAAAGCCATACCGAAAACGGAAATCTTGCGGTCGCCGTCCGGCGGTTAACACAGCTGGCCGGAGAATTGTTCGGGGCCATGGAAGACCACCGGAGATGGATAGACAGTGGCCGCGCCCACACGCTCGGCACCGCGTTCGAGGTAACGGGCCGGCTGCTTACCTACGGTGCCTATCTCGCCTTGGCCTTTCTGGCGGTCGCCACATTCTTGGACATCCGTAGTGGGATCGCTGGCGGCATTTATGCCATTCACGGGGAGATCGGGGGGTCGCGTGTTGCCCTTTTTAACATCCTGGCAACCGGCCTGGTCGGGCCGATCGCCGTCATTGGTACCGGTATCGGGATTGGCTGGGCCTACAATCTGACTGTCGCCTCAGCCAACCGGTTATTGCCGCGCTTCGCCACACCACTGATTCATCCATCGGTGATGTTTGTGGTCGTAGCGACGTTTGGTGCTTATCAGGCAGCCGTTTCGCAAAAAGTTGCCACAGCATACCTCTATGCACAGGCAAATATTGCAGCGGCATCTCCACAGCATCACGATGCTGAAAAGGTATTCGTGATATCCACTCCTGACGGCGCCGACATTGTCGACCGAGATTCTTCCAGCGAGCGTGAGTTGCTGCGATTGAAGTCTATATTTAATAACCGTCGGTCCTGCTCGAATGAAGGCCCTGGATCTGATTTGAATGTTCAGACAGAGGTTCTGCGACCGGAGCCGGGGTTTGCACCAAGCGGCGATTGCCATACGGAAAATACAAGTTTGCCCAAATAACGGCAGGTCGGGCCCTAGCAGGTTTCACTCAACAATCGATCAATGAGTTGTAACGACTGTTCACGGTAACCGCCCCCGAACAGGTTCAGGTGGTTGAGAACATGGTAAAGGTTGTAGAGGTCTCGGCGTACGTGGTAACCCGGGTCGAGCGGCCAGGCTTCGCGGTAAGCGGCGTAGAAGCCGGGACCGAAACCGCCGAACAACTCGGTCATGGCCAGATCTGCCTCGCGGTCGCCGTAATACACCGCCGGGTCGAAGATTACCGGTGTGCCGTCGCGCAGCACCGCATGGTTCCCGCCCCACAGGTCGCCGTGCAGCAGTGACGGCAACGGTTGGTAGCCGGCAAAGAACGCCGGCAGTTTTTCCAGAAGTTGTTCAGCGCGCCACAACAGGTCCGCGCCATGACCATTTTCTTCTGCGAGTTCGAGTTGAAAGCGCAGCCGATGTTCACGATAGAACGCAGGCCAGTCGTGTTCCGCTGTGTTGACCTGCGGCGTGGAGCCGATGGTGTTGTTGCGATGCCAGCCGAAACGCGCATGCGTCGCGCGGTGCATGGCCGCGAGTTGCCGGCCAAGGAGCTCACCGTTCCCGGCACGGTATCCGATGTCGAGATATTCGAGCACCAAATAGGCCTGGCCAGCGTGCGTGCCGGAGCAGACCGGCCGTGGGACGCGCACGCTCATTGAGTTCGCGATTTCGATAAGCCCTTCCGATTCGGCCTCGAACATGTCGAAACGCGTGACATCGTTGCGCTTCACGAAAAAGCGCCGGCCGCCGCCTTCCAGTACCTCGGTGGTGTTGATGCAGCCACCACCCACGCCGGTCACGTTTTCCAGTCTGAAGGCTTCACCGCTGGCCGCGGAGATGGCGTGAACGATGGCGTCGTGCAGGGGCATGCCTAGCCGGTTTTTACCGGAATACCCCAGCCGCCTTCGAAAAAGCATTCGGCAAGCGGTTTGCGCGTGCGCGCGGCGGTTTCGGCCTCCCGGTATTCCTGTTCGAGGCCGTCCACGGGGCCGGGGTGGCCGACCGCGATCATCGCCATCGGCGTGTAATCGGCGGGTATCGCAAAGGCCGCGCGCGCCTTGTCTGGATCATAGCCACCCATCGGATGGGCCATGAGGCCCAGGGCGGTCGCCTGGAGATACAGGTTTTGCCCGGCCGCGCCGGTGTCGTGCTGGCCCCAGCGGCTTGGCTTGCCGTTGCGTTCAAAGACGCTGCCGGCACTGGAAAGCATCAGCACCGGCGCATTGACAACCCATTTCTGATTCCACTCACTCAGACAGCCGAAGGCTTTCTGCCAGCTGGCGGCATCGCTGTTGCGGTCCCAGACCAGAAAACGCCAAGGTTGATCGTTGTAACAGGAAGCCGCCCAACGCGCTGCCTCGAGCAGGGCAACAAGTTGCTCGCGTTTGACAGGTTTGAGGGGGTCGAAGGCGCGTCCGCTCCAGCGGCGCGCAATGACGTCGTTGATCGGTACCTGGGTGTGGGCGAGCCTTGTCGACATCGGATTCTCCAGTGCATTTGGTTTGATGCCATCGACGGCGTGTTTCAGGCTGGAAAAACAGTCCCCGGTCAAGCGGTTATTCACAATTGTGCGGAATTATCGCGATGTCTCTGGGCATGAACGACCGAGACTGCATGAGAGGGCGCTAATCTAACATAAGTGACTGAATTACCGGTACATATGAATGGCGATTAATTTTTAATCAATCAGACAAAAAATCGTCATATGGCTCAATTTTTCAAAATCGTGCAGATCATGCACAGTTTTATCCACAGATTTTGTGAGTAACTGTCAGGCTGTTCTGCAACAAGGGGTTAGCCGCAAGTTTGAAGGTGCGCATGAACGTGGAGCCGGATGTTTCACGGCATGCTGAATCCACGCTGTGTTAGATTCACGGCATGTCGGCAGCTCCTCGTTTTGCGCGCATTGCCATTCCTTCGCCGCTCCCGCGTCATTTTGACTACCGTCTGATCGCCGGAGATCCAGTTCCAGCACCCGGAACGCGCGTGCGTGTGCCGTTCGGCAGGCAGGAGTTGGTCGGCGTGGTGCTGGGCGTTACGACGCAAAGCGATCTGCCCCGGGACAAACTGAAATCCATACGCCGTTCGCTGGATTCCGAGCCGCTGTTGCCCGCTACGCTTATGGAGCTGCTCGTCTGGGCCAGCGCGTACTACCACCATCCGATCGGCGAGGTGATGGCGACGGCCTTGCCGGTGATGTTACGGCGCGGCCTGCCAGCCACCGCAGCGGGCGAAAAGCGCTATGTGTTGACTGAGGCTGCACGCCGGCTTCCCCCCGATGCTCTGAAACGTTCTCCACTTCAGCAACGTCTTGTTCAGGTGCTGCGGGAACATGCCGAAGGCCTGAGCGCTGCGAGGCTGGCGGAAGTTGTCAAGAACTGGCGCGATGCCATGAATCGCCTGACGGCACGCGGGCTCATCCGCATTACCGAGGAACAATGCCTGCCGCCCAGGCTGGCCGGGCAACACATCGCGCCGCAACTCACCGCCGCACAGGAACAGGCGGGTGCGGCGATTCTTGCCGCGTCCGGCAAATTCCAGTGCCTGCTGCTGCTCGGCGTCACCGGCAGCGGCAAGACCGAAGTCTACCTGCGTGCAATCGAAGAGGTTGTGGCGCGCGGCGATCAGGTGTTGGTGCTGGTGCCGGAAATCGGACTGACGCCGCAGCTGGTCACGCGCTTCGAGGGCCGGCTGAATGCGCCGGTGGCCGTCATGCATTCGGGCCTGAACGACAGCGAACGTCTGTGCGCCTGGCAAATGGCGCGCACCGCACAGGCCGCGGTGGTGATCGGTACGCGCTCGGCAGTGTTTACGCCGATGCCGAAACTGGCGCTGGTTATTATCGACGAGGAGCACGATGCGTCGTTCAAGCAGCAGGACGGTTTCCGTTATCATGCGCGCGACGTGGCCATCAAGCGTGCCCGCTTGGAAAATCTGCCGGTACTTCTCGGTTCGGCCACGCCCGCGCTGGAAAGCCTGCACAATGCCCAACAGGGGCGATACCAGTTGCTAAGTCTGCCGGAGCGTACCGGTGCCGCGCAGCCGCCGCGGGTGACGCTGCTCGACCTCAAACGCCTCAAGCGCAACGAAGGCATTTCGCCGCCGCTCATCGAGGCGCTGCAAGAACGCTTAACGCGCAAGGAACAAAGCCTGCTGTTTCTCAACCGGCGTGGTTTCGCACCGGTGCTCATGTGCCACGACTGCGGCTGGCTGGCGCCCTGCAAGCGTTGCGATGCGCGTCTGACGCTGCACAGGGATGTGCGAGTGTCGCGTGAGGCAGGAAGCCGGGAGCGACCCATCCACCAACGCAGCCGCAAGCTGCGCTGTCACCACTGCGGCGCCGAGGCGCCACTGCCTGTGACCTGTCCGGCGTGCGGCAGCGGCAATTTGCACGGTATCGGCGAAGGCACGGAGCGCATTGAGACGGCGCTTGCGCGCCTGTTTCCACAGGCGCGCATCGTACGCATCGATCGCGACAGCACGCGCCGCAAGGGTTCGCTGGAAGAGAAATTGCGGCGCGTACACGCCGGCGAGGCCGATATCCTGGTCGGCACGCAGATGCTCGCCAAGGGCCACGATTTTCCGAATCTGACCCTGGTCGGCGTGCTGAATGCCGACCAGGGTTTGTACAGTGCGGATTTCCGCAGCGAAGAGCGGCTGGTGCAGCAACTGGTGCAGGTGGCCGGCCGCGCCGGCCGCGCCGACAAGCCGGGCGAGGTGCTGATCCAGACCCATCACCCGGAC
>DATEYP010000114.1:0-3175 GCA_035256085.1 Acidiferrobacterales bacterium | reverse complement strand
ACGACGGTGAAGGAGGCGGTCGACAACGCCCTCGACGCCTGTGAGGAGGCCGGTATCCTGCCGGAACTTCGGGTCGAGGTGTTCGACGAGGAAGACGGTGAGTTTCGCGTGGCGGTCGAGGACAACGGGCCGGGCATCGTCGAAAACCAGATCACACGCATCTTCGGAAAACTCCTGTACGGTTCCAAGTTCCACAAGCTCAGCCAGTCGCGCGGGCAGCAGGGCATGGGCATTTCCGCGGCCGGCATGTACGCCCAGCTCACCACCGGCAAGCCCTTGCACATCATCAGTCGCGTACGCGGCGAAAAGCTCGCGACCGAGATGTTCGTCTCCATCGATACCACGAAGAACCGCCCGGAACTCCACAAGAAGGCGCACCTGAAATGGGACCGGACGCATGGCACGCGGGTGGAAGCCGATCTGGAAGGCCACTACCAGAAGGGCCCGCACTCCATCGACATGTACCTGAAGCAGACCGCGATCGCGAATCCGCACGTGCGCATTGATTTCACAGACCCGCATGGTGAGCACGTGCGCTACGACCGCAGTTCAAGAGAGTTGCCGCCGCGCCCACGGGAGATCAAGCCGCATCCGCACGGGGTCGAGCTGGGCCGCCTGATTCAGATGCTGGGCAGCACCAACAGCCGCACGCTGTTGCAGTTTCTGGAAAACGAATTTTCCCGCGTCGGGCGCAAGACTGCGCAGGAGATCGTGCGCGTCGCGGCGCTGCGCTTGAGCGAACGTTCCCACCCGCGGCACATTGCGCATGCGCAGGCGAGCGCCCTGTATCGCGCCATCCAGAAGGTGCCGGTCTCCGCCCCGCGCACGGATTGCCTGGCGCCAATCGGCGAAGCCCTGATGGAAACCGGATTGCGCAAGGAAATCGCGGCGGATTATTTTGTGGCGGTGACCCGACCGCCGGCGGTGTATCGCGGCAACCCGTTCCAGGTCGAAGTGGCGATCGCGTACGGGTCGCCCGGGGGTGTCGGTCTCGCGGTGGACGCGGGCGGGCATATCCACAAAACCGGCGCGCACCCGCGGGCGGGCGGCGAGGAAATTATTCTGCGCGCGGATGAGCCGGCTTACCTGCTGCGCTTCGCCAATCGCGTGCCGCTGTTGTACGAGCAGGGTGCATGCGCCGTGACCCGGGCCGTGATTCAAACCAACTGGCGCGCCTACGGCCTGCAGCAACCCAAGCGCGGATTGCCGGTCGCGCCGCTCGCGATTGTGGTGCACCTCGCCTCGGTCTGGGTGCCGTTCACCTCCGAGGCCAAGGAAGCGATCGCGCCGTATCCCGAGATCGTCAAGGAACTGAAACTGGGTTTGCAGGCGTGCGGGCGCAAGCTTTCCGAGTACCTGCACCGCACGCAGCGCCTGAAGCGCGAGTACGACAAACGCACCCATATCGAGCAGTATCTGCCACATGTCGGCATTGCGCTGCAGGAGATCCTGGGCCTCAGCGACACCGAGCGTGACGCCACGGTGGACCGGCTGGACGACGTACTCAACAAGAAGAGGAAAGTGTGATGGCCGATGACCCGAAGAACCAGGACACCCCGGCGCCCACGGAACTGGACGCGCGCGCGATGGCGGTGATCGATGCCGTGGCCGAGGCGGTGCGCGCGAGCATCGGCCGGGGTGAGCTGCCGAGCATCGAGCTACCGGTGCGCGGGCTGGAGAATGTCAGCTACGACGCGGCCAAGGGTTACCTGGAACTCGGGGATGCGATCAAGACGCGCACCCTCACCGTCAATACCGTGCGCACCTTTGCCCAGACCCTGCGGTTGATGGCCGCGTCGCGCGCGATGGTGCAGCACGACGATTTCGCCACCAAACGCGAGGCGTATTACATCAGCAAGAACTGGGGCGATTGCCGCTTCGACGAGCAGGCGGAATCGGACGCCATCATGGACGACATCGAGGCTCTGGCGTCGCTGCATGGGCTGTCGCGGGAACAGCTGCGTTTCTATCCCGAATCGCACGGCGGCTCGGTGGCCGGCCAGCTGGTGGTGATCGACACCGATCCCGTGAGCGGCGCACAGCTGGATATCGACTGCGCCAACCTCGGCAGCGGCGCCTACAGCATTCCGCGTTCGGTCGAGCGGCTGCAGTTTCGCACCCAGGCCAAGTTCGTGCTCGCCATCGAAACCGGCGGCATGTTCCAGCGCCTGAACAACCATCGTTTCTGGAAGAATGCCAACTGCATCCTGGTGGAGATGGGCGGCGTACCGACCCGCGCGACGCGCCGTTTTATCCGCCGGCTCTCCGACGACTGCAACCTGCCGGTTTACTGCTTCGTCGACTGCGATCCCTACGGGTTCGCGAATATCTACCGCACCCTGAAGGTGGGTTCCGGTAACGCCGCCCACATCAACCGGTTTTTCTGCGTCCCGCGTGCGCAGTATCTGGGTGTGACGCCCAAGGACATCACCGAGTTCGGTCTGGAAGACGCGACCCACCCGCTGACCAAGGCCGACATCAAGCGCGCGCAGGACGCGATGAAGAACGACCCCTTCTTCGCCAGCACCCCGGCGTGGATCGCAGCGATTGAACAGCTGCTGAGTATGGGGGTACGCGCCGAGCAGCAGGCGCTCGCCAAGTGGGGACTCAACTACGTGATTGACGAATACCTGCCGCGCAAACTTGCGCACACGGAGAGTTTTCTGCCGTGAGAGTGATATGGGGCCAGAGCCGAATGGCACCTCTATTAATTGGCGATTCCTTCTCCCTCCGGGAGAAGGCGAGGATGAGGGGATAGTACATGCATGTGCATAACTCCCCTCACCCTAACCCTCGGCAACTCGATTGCTGTTCCAGACGCAATTCTACCTCCCCCATCCATGGGGTCGTGCTCCCGGCGTTGCTCTCGACCGCCAGCTCCTGGCGCGGGCTACCTCGCCCATCCATGGACTCGTACCTCCTCGGCGGCTGTTCCCGACGCCGCTCTACCTCCTCCATCCATGGAGTCGTGCATCCATGCAATCGTCTCCCGGAGGGAGAGGGGATTATCAGTCGGGTAGGCTGGGCACGTTGTTACTGACATCTGCATAAGCAATGTCCTATCTCAGGCGCAAAGAAAGCCGGCCATGCTTGATGAACGCGCGCAACAACGGTTGATTGCGGGCGATCGCACGAGACGCCTGTTTCGTGCGTTTGAGGAGCTCGGGCAGCTCGC
>DATEYP010000113.1:0-9235 GCA_035256085.1 Acidiferrobacterales bacterium | reverse complement strand
CCGAGATCTTCAACATCGTGAATGAGCTGACGCGCAAGCCGGCACTCGATCCGGTGGCGCGCTGCCTGCGCGAGGGACACATCGTCGGGCTGGCGAATCACACGGTGCTGGTGCGCCTGGACGGACGCGAGTTCGCCATCGAGGATTCGGCGGCGCCGATCCGCAACCTGCAGGACGACGTCGTCGGCGTGGTGCTCGTGTTCCACGACGTGACCCGGGCGCGCGAGATGGCCACTCGCCTGTCCTGGCAGGCCAGCCACGACGTACTGTCTGGCCTGTTTAACCGCATGGCCTTCGAGGAACGCCTGCGTCTCCTGCTGCAGTCACCCGCGGACAGCGGCACGGATGCGCATGTGCTGCTGTACATCGATCTCGACCAGTTCAAGGTGGTCAACGATATCGCCGGGCACATGGCCGGCGACGAAATGCTGAAGCAGATCAGCGGCATCATGCAGCAGCAGGTGCGCGACACCGACTTGCTGGCACGCCTCGGCGGTGACGAGTTCGGGGTCATCCTCACGCACTGCGATCTGGCGCATGCCCGGCGGATTGCCGATTCCATTCATCAGGCGCTGGATGCACTGCGCTTCCGCTGGAACGAGCGCGTGTTCCATGTCGGTGCCAGCATCGGCATGCTCGAATTCCGCACCGGCCAGCACACCATTACCGAGTTGATGAGCGCCGCCGATATTGCCTGCTACGCCGCGAAGAACGCCGGGCGCCGGCGCACGCACGTGTACGAGGCCGAGAATGTGCACATGCAGCAGCATCGCAGCGAGATGGATTGGTCGGCGCGCATCACCGAGGCCGTGGAGCACGACCATCTGGTGCTGTACGGCCAGACCATCGTTGCGCTCAACGGCGCCTCGGACGGGGAAGGCCTCCATTTTGAAGTCCTGGTGCAGCTGCAGGAAGGAGACACCGGGCTAGTGCTGCCGGGGGTTTTCCTGCCGGCGGCCGAGCGGTATGACCTGATGCCGGTGGTGGACCGCTGGATCATCACCCGCAGCTTCTCACTGGTAGCCGAATGCCTGCGACGCGATGGCGCGTCGGCCATTGCGCAATGCGCCATCAATCTGTCCGGTGCGACCCTGGGTGACGAGTCGCTGCTGCCGTTCATAAAGAACCAGCTGACCCTGCACCACCTTCCGGCCCGGCTCTTCTCATTCGAAATCACCGAAACCGCGGCAATCTCCAATTTCCAGGCGGCGCTGCATCTCATCCGCGAACTCAAGGCCCTGGGTTGCCGTTTTGCGCTGGATGACTTTGGCAGCGGCATGTCGTCGTTCTCGTATTTGCGCAGCCTGCCGGTCGATTACCTCAAGATCGACGGCCAGTTTGTGCGCGGCATGCTGGACGATCCGGTGAACCGCACCCTGGTCGGCAACATCAACGACATCGGCCACCTGCTGGGCAAGGAAACCATCGCCGAGTATGCCGAAGACGCGGCGACCATCGAAGCGTTGCGCGCGCTTGGCGTGGACTACGCCCAGGGTTTTGGCATTCACCGTCCGGCGCCGCTGGCCGGATTGTTGCGCGGTGACGCCGGGCAATGACTTGAGCGCAAAACGAACTGTTGAGTGATAGTGAAATGACAATTCAGCCACAGATGAACGCAGAGAGAAGCAGAATAAGATTACTGAATCTGGCAATGAATCCCAATCTGCGTTCATCTGTGGCCAAGAAGAATATGGCCATGGAATAACAGCGCCATGCGCGTCCTCGCGGGAGACATCGGAGGCACCTCGACACGCCTGTGCATCGCTGACTGCACGGACGGCGCCTGTCGTCGCCTGCACACACAGTGGTTCTCCAGCAGCGCTTACACCGATTTGGCGGAGATCCTGCAAGAATTTCTGCGACATGATGCCGCCACGACGTTCGAAGGCGTGTGTCTGGCCATAGCCGGACCGGTGCGCACCACAGCGGCGGGACAGTCGGCCAAAGTCACGAACCTGCCGTGGGAGATCGAGAGCGAAGGGCTCGCACAGACCTTCGGCTTTCCGCGATTACGGTTAATCAATGATTTTGAGGCGATCGGTTACGGACTGCCGATGCTGGCGGCTGCCGATTTTGTGGTGCTGCAACAGGGCGGCCCCGCGCCGCGCGGACCGCGTGCGCTGATCGGTGCCGGCACTGGTCTGGGGCAGGCGATTCTTGTCTGGCAGGGCGATCAGTATGTGGTGATTCCAACCGAGGGCGGGCACGCGGATTTCGGTCCGGTGGACGAACTGCAACTGGAGCTATCGCGTTATTTGTTGCGCCAACATGGCCATGCCTCGTATGAGCTGATCCTTTCCGGTACGGGGCTCGTGCGTCTGTATGAATTTTTGCGCACGCGCGGCGCCGCGGCTGAATCAGCTACCGTAGCGCAGGCCATGCAGACCGGTGATCCGGCCGCCGCCATCACACATGCCGCCCTGGAACAGGGCGATGCGCTCGCGCAACAGGCCTTGGATCTGTTCGTGCGTATCTACGGTGCCCAAGCCGGCAACCTGGCGCTGACCGCTGGCGCGACTGGCGGCATCGATATCGCCGGCGGCATCGCGCCAAAGATCATTTCCGCATTCGGTGAGAATTTTCTCGGCGCCTTCCGCAACAAAGGTGCCATGATGCGCTATGCAAGCGGGATACCGGTGCGGGTTATCCTGAATGCCGAAGTCGGCCTGTTGGGTGCAATACTTGTCGCCAGCCGGATGCCGGTCGCCGGGCCGGTTTGAGGGCAGGCGGCGAGGCGTCACACCAGCGGTCGTGTCTGGAATATCCGGTAGTCCATGTCCGGGAACAGGCTGTCACGCGTGGCCACCTCGCGCAGATAGCCCTCGTCGTAGTCGCCGGACTCCGCCATCGCGGCCAGGCGGTCGAAACGGTGGATGTGGGTCTTCTGGCGTCGCAGCGCATACTCCACGCTGGTGCCGGTTTTCATGATGAACGCCCAGTCGCTCGACTGCGCGAGCAGCAGTTCGCGCGCCGCCTGGTCGAGCGCCCAGCGCTGCATGCCCTGCGCATCCGGGAAGCGGAGCACCAGTGCGCTCATGCGTTCGGCGGCGGCATGCAGGTAGGGGTAGATCCAGTCATTCGCGCCATTCAACCACACTTCGTGATAGCCGCCCGCACCCCAGCTGCACTCGGGCGGTGACACCGGCTGCAGGTCGCCGAACCGGTCGATGTACTCGGCCGGCGTGATGGCCTTCACATCGCTCTGATCGTAGGCCATCTTGCGCAGCAGGAAGTCGATCCACTGCGGGCCTTCGAACCACCAGTGGCCGAACAGCTCGGCGTCATACGGTGCCAGGATCAGCGGCGGGCGGTCGAGGAACGAGGTGAGCCACTGCACCTGCTGTTGACGGTTGAACAGGAAATGCCCGGCGTGTTCGGCGGCGCGCTCGCGCGCCCAGCCGGGGTGATACGGCTCCTTCCAGGCGGTTTTGCCGGTGATGCGGTGATACTTGAGGCCGGTGAACGTCGAGATGCCGGCGTGCCGCAGTTTTTCGATGTGCGGCTGGTGCACGTCGAAACCGGCGTCGCGGTAGAACTCGCGGTACAGGTGATCGCCGGGATAGCCTTCCTCGGCCGACCACACCTGCTTGCTCGATTCGTAATCGCGCGCGAACGCGGCCGGCCCGCCGGGCGTGCGAATCGGGCGGTGCACGCCATAGCGCGGGCGCGGCTCGGCGTTGAGCAGGCCGTGCGAATCGAGTATGAAGAACTCGATGCCGAACTCGTTCAGGATGCGGTCCACGCCCGGTTTGTAGCCGCACTCCGGCAGCCAGATGCCGCGCGGCTTGCGCCCGAGGATGCGTTCGTGGGTGCGCACCGCCATGGACAACTGCGCGTAAATGCTTTCTTCATTCACCGCCAGCAGCGGAAGGTATCCGTGCGTTGCGCCGCAGGTGATGATCTCGAGATGACCGGCCTCCATCAGGCGGCGGAATGACTGGCTCACGTCCATCCGGTCCTGCTCGACGAAGCGGCGTCGCAGGCGCGTATACAGCTCGGTGTAGAACAGCACGACCGGATGAAAATTGGCATCGCCCGCGGTGCGCTGCCGTTCGCCCGCCAGCGTCGCGAGCCGTTCGTCCAGATAGTTCAGGTAGCGCTGTTGCAGCAGCGGGTCGGTCATCATCGACAACAGCGGCGGCGTGAGCGACAGGGTGACGCGGAAATGCACACCATCGCGCGCCAGGCCTTCGAAGACATCGAGCAGCGGCAGATAGGTTTCGGTGAGCGCCTCGAAGAACCAGTCCTCTTCCAGGAAGCGTTCGTATTCCGGGTGGCGCACGAACGGCAGGTGCGCGTGCAGCACGAGCGCGAAATAGCCTTTGGGTTCCACGATCGGTCGATGTGTAATTTGGGAGTGCCTCATGCTTGCGCACCGTTCTCATCCCCATCCCTTCTCGGCAAATGCTCCCGGCTTTGCTCTACCTTCTGCATCCATGCGGTCGTCCCGGGGGCCCTCGCCCTATGCCCTCTCCCAAAGGGAGAGGGCAAGTTGGTGAGTATCCATATTCGGGTCGGGGTGAGCCGATACGCACTGCGCGCGCAATCGTTCACTCTGGGGGAGTGGGTGTGATTTTTATGTTATCTCTGACTGCTGATGTTGCCCGGCCAGCGGAGCGGCCCGCCGGGACTGCTGGCAGATCCGCCCCAGCCAAGTTGCGCGCCGTGTTCGACGCCGCCGGCGCGTCGGTACATGGCGCGGAATTGGGCATCGCTCACCCACCAGCGGCGATCGGTCTGCGTCGAGGCGTAGAGGCTGGGGATGCGTGCGATACCGCGCTGGATGATGCTGACAAACTCCCCGTCGGGTTGATAGCGGCCAAGCTGCAAGTAGACCGCGCTGAGTTCGACGTCTTCCCCGATATGGAAATACCAGTGGCCGCGCTCGGCGGGCACGGGGTGCTCGCCGAGTATGGTCAAGCGGTCGCCGTCGTGTGCTGCAAGACGCAGCCGGGCGGATTGTCCGGAACTGAGCGACGCGGGCGGTAGTGCCCAGTAGCCGTGCAATACCCCGGGTTTCTGCGGCAGCAGGCACAGGCGTGGCTCGTGCAGCACCGGCAGACGATCGATGTCTTCGCCGAGGTCCGCGGCATAGGTTGGTTCCGGTGCGCCCGGTAGCGCAAATGCGTACTTGGCCGATTCAACCTGTTGCTCCGCCTCGGCAACCATCTGTGGCGTGGAGGTCACGTTTGAAACCGGCGAGGGTCTGGCCGGCGTGGCGCCGGCAGGTGTAACCAGCGCGCGTTTCGGCTTTATCGGTGCCGGAACGTTGCGCGTTGCCGCGCTGCGTGGCCTGGTTGCGGATGATTTACTACCGGCCTTGCGCTTTTGCCTGGCGATAAGCTTGATCAGCTCATCCTTGCGCAATCTAGAGTAGCCGGTCAGACCAAGTTTCTTGGCCAATGCGCGTAACGCTTCGGTCGTTTCTGTCTTCATGACGTGTCTCCTGCTGCGCGCATGCAGTTGGGTGCGGGTAATTGCTTCGGGCAGCATCCATCCTTCCACCGCAGCCGGAAAATGTAAAGTACGCGGCGCAGTTCGGAGATTTGATCTTGATCAGAGTCCGGTTCGGCGCGGCGTGCCATGATAATAACCCAAATTTTCCACGGCGCGAGACCGGCCCAGGATCGTGTGAAGGGACGCGAATTGTTGACGTGAGTCGGGTCAGCCTGAGGCAATAACGCCAAACCGCACATCGCAAGGAGACTGGTATGCTGGAACAAATCGTTTCTCTGCTCGGCAGCGAAGCCGAATCGTTGCTGCGGCACGAGTGCCGGACGATCCCCAAGGAGCGGTTGCACTTGCCCGGTCCGGACTTTCTGGAGCGCGTGCATGCCGACAGCGACCGTAATGCACGTGTGAAGCGCTCATTGATGGCGATTTTCAACCACGGGCGTCTTGCCGGAACCGGCTATCTCTCGCTGCTGCCGGTCGATCAGGGTGTGGAACATTCCGCCGGCGCATCGTTCGCGCCAAATCCGGATTTCTTCGATCCCGGGAATATCATCAGGCTCGCCATTGAAGGCGGCTGTAATGCCGTAGCATCGACCTACGGCGTGCTCGCCTCGGTTTCCCACAAGTATGCGCATCGCATACCGTTCATCGTAAAACTCAACCACAATGAGCTGCTGACCTATCCGAACAAATATGACCAGGTGATGTTCGCCACCGTGCAGCAAGCCTGGGAGCTGGGCGCGGTGGCGGTCGGCGCGACTATCTACTTCGGCTCCGAGGAGTCATCGCGCCAGCTGGAAGAAGTGCGTGACGCCTTCCAGGAGGCGCATGAGCTCGGATTGGCGTGCGTGCTCTGGTGCTATCTGCGCAACAGCGCCTTCAAGCAGGACGGCGTGGATTATCACCTGTCCGCCGATCTCACCGGCCAGGCGAATCATCTCGGCGCAACCCTCGGCGCCGACATCATCAAGCAGAAGCAGGCCGAGAACAACGGCGGTTACACGGCGCTCAACTTCGGCAAGACCCACAAGAAGGTTTACAATGAACTGACCTCGGGCCACCCGATTGACCTCACTCGCTATCAGGTGGCGAACTGCTATCAGGGGCGGGTAGGCATGATCAATTCAGGTGGCGCGTCCGGCAGCAACGACCTGGCGCAGGCGGTTCGTACGGCCGTCATCAACAAACGCGCCGGCGGCATGGGGCTGATCTCCGGCCGCAAGGCATTCCAGAAGCCGGTGAAGGACGGCGTGGCGCTGCTGAATGCCATTCAGGATGTGTATCTGGAAAAGGGCGTGACGGTAGCGTGACGAAAATCTGATTGTTCCAGCCAGATAAGGAGTGAAGCATGCAAATCCCGGTCGAGATTACCCTGCGAGACATTCCGCATTCCGAAGCTGTGGAAACACGCATTCGCGAAAAGATCGAGAAACTCGATCGCTTTCATGAGCGTGTCATGAGTTGCCGGGTGACAGTCGAATCGCCCCAACAGAAAAAACATCAAGGCAAACTTTACAGTGTGCACATCGACATGAAGGTGCCGGGTGGCGGCGAGCTGGTGGTGAACCGTGCACAGAATGAGGATATCTACGTCGCGATCCGTGACGCCTTCAATGCCGCAGGGCGCCAGCTCGAAGATCACGTGCGCCGTCAGCGCGGCGACGTGAAGACGCACGACGTACCGCACATCGGGCGCGTGATCCAGATGTTCCCGGCGCAGGGCTACGGCTTCATCGAGACGCCGGACCGGCGCCAGATCTACTTCCACCGCAACAGCGTGGCGCAACCCGGGTTTGACCGGCTGGAGATCGGCACCGAGGTCGAGTACGTCGAAGAGATGGGAAACGAAGGTCCACAGGCGCGCATGGTAAGCCTGGGCAAGCACCATGTGCCCGGGTGAATGAACCCGCACGACTTCGTACCAGCCCCGGGCATGGTCAGGGGCTGGATTGAGGTACGCCATGCCGTCATAGTATCTGTCCGTGTCAGGGAATGGGCCGGGTCAACCGCAAGGAGAATGGGCGCGCATGGAACTACCTGTCATCGAAAAAGTCTACCGGCGCTACGCCAAACGCTATGATTTTTACTTTGGCGCCCTGTTCCAGCCCGGCCGCAAGGCGGTCATCAACCGGATGCGCTGCCGGCTGGGCGAACGCATTCTGGAGGTCGGTGTTGGCACCGGCCTGTCGCTGCCGCTCTATCCGTCCGGTGTGCAGGTCACGGGTATCGACATCTCCGAGGCGATGCTGGCGCGTGCGCGGGCACGCGCGGCGCGCGACAGGCTGGAGCAGGTTGTCGCGCTGCTGCGCATGGATGCCGAGCACATGGATTTTCGCGACGACAGCTTCGACAAGGTGGTGGCGATGTATGTCGTCTCGGTGGTGCCTTCGCCCGCGCAGCTGGTGGCGGAGATGCGCCGGGTGTGCCGTCCCGGCGGCGAGCTGTACATCGTGAATCACTTTCAGCATGCCAACCCGCTCGTCGCCGGCATCGAACACCTGCTGGCGCCGCTCTCCCGGCTGCTGGGGTTTCACCCGGATTTTCCGCTGGAAAATTTTCTGCGCGAAACGGGATTGGAGGTGTCCGAGCGCATACCCGTGAATGTTCTCGGCTACTGGACGCTGCTGCGAGCGCGCAACAACAAGCTTCCCACAGCCAACGCCGCACGCCAACATGCCGCGTCCCGGATGCGCGTCGTTTGACACGCGCACGCTGATTGTCCTGGTGCTGGCAACGATTGCGGCCTGCGGCATTCCTGGTTCCGGGCCGACCATGGCCGACACGCCGGATTCCGAGGTGAGTGTGTGCGGCGCGCTGCGCGAACCACTGGCGTTCTGGGCGTTCCGGCACGGCGCCGGCAAGGTGAATGCAGGGAATGTCGCCGGCATTGCCGATATCGAGCGCATCGACTTCGTCACCCGCGATGGCCGGAAACTGGGCGGCTATCGGCTGCGCGCCAACGCCGCCACCGGGTATCTTTTGGTGGCGCAGGGCAATGCCACGCTCGTTGACCAGATCGCGCGCGAGCTGCAAACCTTCCGCCGCCTGGGCGTCGACGTCTACCTGTATGACTATCGCGGCTATGGCCTGTCGGAAGGAAAAAGCCGGCTGCGCGCAATTGTCGAAGACTACCGCGAAATCGCCGCCAGCCTGAACGCACAGCCGTATCGTCGGCGGCTGCTATACGGCATGTCGATGGGCGGGATAATCCTGCTGAACGCGGTCGCTGCCACGGGCGATTACACCGCCCTGGTCGTTGATTCGTCACCGAGCCGGATAGCGCAGTATGGTTGCCCGAAAATCTACGATCCGGTCCGTCAGCTTCCGCCGGACAGCTCGCGGATCATGATCATTGGCGGCGAGCGCGACCGCGTGGTGCCGATTGCGCAGATGGAAGAGCTCATGCAGATCGCGCAAAGCCGCGGCGCGCGGGTATTGCGGCATCCGCAGCTGGCGCATCCTTTTATGGATGCCAGCGCCGACCTTCATCAGAACCGCTTCCAGGCGGTTGCGGATTTCCTGGCACGATGAGCATCGCCCGGGCAGGCGTGTTGTTGTTCATCCTGCTGAACGCCTGTGCGGTACCGGAAACGAGTCCATGGATGGACGAGGTAGACCGCGTCGGGAACGAGCGGTCGAAGAATTCACTTCCTGCCGAAGACGGCGCCGCGCGCAAGCCGGTGTATCTGGTGAGTCACGGCTGGCATGCCGGGATCGTGGTGCGGCGCGCGGACCTCCCGGCGGCGGTCTGGCCGGAGAGCGAGGACTTTTCCGGCGTCGA
>DATEYP010000112.1:0-8347 GCA_035256085.1 Acidiferrobacterales bacterium | reverse complement strand
GCCAGCGAACCTTACCGGCACGCCGTGGTCATCGCCAAGGGTGCAAAGGACGGCTTGTATCTGGGCCAGCCGGTGATTGACACCTACGGTATCCGTGGCCAGGTCAGCGAAGTCGGTATTCTGCAAAGCACCGCGATACTGATTACCGATCCGAGCCACGCCATTCCGGTGCAGGTAAACCGTAACGGTTTGCGCGCCATCGCCTTCGGCACCGGCACAGCGGATTCGGTCTCCATCCGTTACCTCACGGCCTCGGCCGATATCAAGGAGGGTGACCTGCTGGTGAGTTCCGGCATCGGCGGCGGCTTTCCGTTCGGTTACCCGGTGGCGAAGGTCAAAAAAATCGTGAACGACCCGAACGAATCGTTCCTCGACATCAGCGCGACCCCGCTGGCGCGGCTCTCGCACAACAAGGAAGTGCTGCTCATCTGGCCGGCAAAAACAAGTACGCCCGTGGATACAAAGAAACCCGCAGATATCAAGAAACCAGATGTATCGAAAAAATCCGCGGTACCGAAGAAGCCGGTGGCTGTCACCAGGCCAGCGGAGACCAGCCTGCCGGCCGTAACTCCCGCACCCGCATCGGCCAAACCGGCGGAAGGCGAGTCCCAATGAAGCCGGGCCATAACACACGCAGTCGCCTGATCATCGCCAGCAGTTTTCTGGCGGCGCTGGTGCTGTCGATTCTGCCGTGGCCGGTCTGGACCGAGCAGTTCCGCCCCGACTGGGTGGCGCTGGTGCTCATTTACTGGTGCATCGCCCTGCCGACGCGCGTCGGCGTGGGCACAGCCTGGGGCGTGGGGCTGATACTCGACGTCCTGTACGGTTCGATGCTCGGCGAGAACGCGCTCGCCAAGTCGTTGATCGCCTTCCTCGCCGTACACTTTCACCTGCAACTGCGCATGTTCCCGCGCTGGCAACAGGCGGTGGTGGTGCTGCTGCTGGTCGCGGCCAACAACCTGCTGGTGCTGTGGATCAAGAATCTCGCCGGCCAGGCGCCGGCCACCTGGGGCTACCTCACACCGGGCATCGTCAGCATGCTCTTGTGGCCGTGGTTGTTTGTGATCCTGCGCGACATCCGCCGCCACGGCAACGTCAGTTAGAGAAGTCCTGGTTACCTATGATTTTCAGCCGCAAAGGCGCAAAGGACGCAAACTTTTTCTTTCCTGAATTCTTTGGCTTTTTTTTGCGTCCTTTGTGCCGTGCATGGATACGCCAATGTCACGAAGCGCAAAGTCCACTGCGCCAACAACGGCGCCTGGATGGATGCGGCGGAAAAACTGCTCCTGCGTTTGTCCCCGAAGGGACGGCTTCGCGCTCCGCACTTCCGCCATCCATGGCGGTCGCGAGAGCGACCGTCCTTTGCGGCGAATACTATTATTTTGAGATTCCCTAGGCATGCGCGCGGGCGAGATCCGGGACCACCTGCTTGAGTCGCGCCTGTTCGGTGCGCGCCTGTCGATTGTGGCGAGCATGGTGGTGGTGCTGACTTTCCTGCTGTTTCTGCGCCTCGCCTACATCCAGATCGCCAACTACCGACACTTTGCCACCCTGTCGCAAGAGAACCGTATCAAGCCGGTGCCGATCGCACCGGTGCGCGGCAGCATTCTTGATCGCAATGGCGTGGTGCTGGCGCAGAACTATCCGTTGCTCACGCTCGAGGTGATTCCCGACCAGGTGGACGACATGGGTGGGCTGCTTTCCGAGATCGGCAAGATCGTCACCCTCAACGAGCGCGACCTCAAGCTGTTCGCCAGGCAGCTGCGCGAGCGACCGCGCTTCGAGTCGCTCACGCTGCGCACCCACCTGACTGATGAAGAAGCGGCGCGCTTTGCACTGGTGCGCCACCGCTGGAACGGCGTCGAACTGCGTGCGCGCCTGCTGCGCCATTATCCGCAAGGCGCGCTCGCGGTGCACGCTATCGGCTACGTCGGGCGCATCAACGAAGAAGAAATGGAGAACCTCGACAAAACCGCCTACCGCGGCACCCAGCACATCGGCAAACTCGGCATCGAACAACGTTACGAGGACACGCTGCTCGGCAATGTCGGTTTCAAAAGAATCGAAACCGATGCGCACGGGCGCGAGGGGCGGGTGCTGGAACGTATTGCGCCAGTCGCCGGCCGGAATCTGCACCTGAGCCTGGATGCACGCATGCAGGCACTCGCGGAACAATCTCTCGGAAACTTCAAGGGTGTGGCCATTGCCATGGACCCGAAAACCGGCGCGGTGTTGGCGTTCGCCAGCACGCCAACGTACGATCCGAACCCATTCGTGAATGGCATCGACCCGGAATCCTACGCGGCGCTGCGCGACAACAAGGACAAACCACTGCTAAATCGCGCGCTCAATGGCCAATATGCGCCCGGTTCCACGATCAAGAGCTTCTTTGGCCTGGCGGCGCTCGACGCCGGCGAAAACCCGGCCAAACAGATCGTCTGTCCGGGCTGGTATTCACTGCCCGGCAGCAGCCACCGCTTCCGCTGCTGGAAGAAGGCCGGACATGGCGTCGTCGACCTGCATACCGCCGTGGTGCAGTCGTGCGACGTGTACTTTTACAGGCTGGCCGTCACGCTCGGCATCGAGCGCATCAACACTTACCTGGCCGGCCATGGTTTCGGAAGCCCGACCAATGTGGACATACGCGGCGAATCGAAGGGCGCGCTGCCACAGCCGGACGCGAAACACCGGCGCAACCAGCCCTGGCAGCCAGGCGAAACCGTGATTGCCGGCATCGGTCAGGGAGCGACCCTGGTCACACCCTTGCAGCTCGTCACCGCCATGTCCGGTATCGCCAATCGCGGCCTGCGCCCGCGGCCGCATCTGGTGCAGGCGACCGAGGATCCGACAACCAAGGTCCGCACCCCGTTGGTACAGCTGCCGTCACAACACTCCGGCGCCTATACGCCTGAACAGTTCGAAATCATGGTCCGCTATCTCACCGACGTGGTGCACGGCGAAGGCGGCACGGCGCGCGGCATCGGCTGGAACGCGCCGTACAAAATCGCCGGCAAGACCGGCACCGCGCAGGTGAAGGGCATCGGTCAGTCCGAACGTTATGTGGAGAGCCGCACCGCCGAGCATCTGCGCGATCACGCACTGTTCATCGCTTTCGCGCCGGTCGACGACCCGCAGATCGCTGTTGCGGTAATCGTCGAGA
Source organism: Acidiferrobacterales bacterium (assembly GCA_035256085.1). Lineage (GTDB taxonomy): Bacteria > Pseudomonadota > Gammaproteobacteria > Acidiferrobacterales > UBA6901 > UBA6901. The sequence goes on along the minus strand of DATEYP010000112.1, from coordinate 5,187 downwards.
ATGGCGGCCACGGCGGCTCCGTGGCGGCACCGATCGCGCGCAAACTTATGGATCAATATCTGATTGGCAGCGCCGGTCCCGCCAAGGTCATTGTACCGGCTGGCGGCGACGCCGATTAAGGCGGGCATGCTTGCACACACTCACCATCATCATCATCAAAAAAGCAGTTCGCCGCGGATGAACGCAGATAGACATGGATATTCTATATGCTGCCTTTATTCGCCGGTCCACCAAATGGGTAGATGCCCTCGGTGCATCCATGACAGGATGTATTTGCGTCAATCTGCGTTCATCTGCGGCTAAACGCCGTTTTTAGGACATAAATGTAAAGCAGGCCTGCACGAATGAAATCATACTAAACTTCCATGCGCGCACCCTTTCGGCTTTCTGATTTCTGTTCCGGGCTTCCCGCATGAACCGCCTACAACGCTGGCACATCGACGTCCCGCTGTTCTATGCACTGCTCGCGCTCGCCGGCATCAGCCTGCTGGTGGTGTACAGCGCGAGTGCTGCGAACCTCGCGACGCTGCTCAAGCATGTCCTGCGTCTGCTCATGGGATTCGGCATCCTGTTCCTGATTGCCCAGGTCCGCCCGGATGACCTGCGACGCCTGGCGCCGATCCTGTTCGGCCTCGGCGTGCTGTTGCTGATCGCCGTGCTCGGCGTCGGCATCGTCTCGAAGGGCGCGCGCCGCTGGCTGGGCGCGGGGGGTTTCAGTTTTCAACCCTCCGAGATCATGAAACTGGCCTTGCCGATGATGCTCGCCTGGTATTTCGCGCGCGTACCGCTGCCGCCAAACCTGCGGCAATTGGCGCTCGCATTCATCGTGACCCTGGTGCCGGTGGCGCTCATTGCCAGGCAGCCGGATCTCGGTACTGCCATCCTGGTGTTCGGCGCCGGCTTCGCCATGCTGTTTCTCGCCGGCATGTACTGGCGGGTTCTGGTGGCGCTCACGGCGCTGGCGGCGGTTGCCATTCCCTACGTCTGGACGCAGCTGCACGGCTATCAGCAGAAACGCATCCTGACACTGCTCGACCCGGCCTCCGATCCACTCGGCGCCGGCTATCACACCTTGCAGGGCATGATCGCGATTGGTTCGGGCGGATTCTTCGGCAAGGGCTGGCTCAACTCCAGCCAGGCACACCTCAACTATCTGCCGGAAAGCTCGACCGATTTCATTTTTGCGGTATTCGCCGAGGAGTTCGGCCTGCTCGGCACCCTGGTGCTGCTTGGTCTCTACCTGTTCATCGTTTACCGCGGCTTTCTGATCGCCTGGCTGGCGCAAGACAGCTTCACGCGCCTGCTGGCCGGCGGCCTGACCCTGGTATTCTTTTTCTACTTCTTCGTGAATGTCGGCATGGTAAGCGGCATACTTCCGGTGGTGGGCGTACCGTTGCCGCTCATCAGTTACGGCGGCAGCGCGCTGGTTACGCTCATGGCGGCGTTTGGAATGCTGATGAGTATCAGCACACACCGGAAAATGGCAGGCTAATGTTGAAAGCAGATACAAGATACAAGATACAAGATACAAGGAAAGCCCCGCTTCTGGCTTGTATCTTGTATCTTGTATCTTGTATCTGGTTCACCGCTCCTGCCCACGCCGTGCAGGTGGAAGATCATCCCGTACTGCGGCGACTGATGGATGAAATGGTGTCGAAGCACGCGTTCACACACAAGGAACTCAGCGACTGGCTGTCCCAGGCCGAAATTCGCGACGACATCATCGCGGCCGTTTACCGTCCGAAGGAAGGCCTGCCATGGCACGAATACCGCAGGCTGTTCGTCAACGACGAGCGCGCACGCCTTGGCCTGACGTTCTGGAAAGCCAACGCCGAAACGGTGTTACGCGCCGGCAACGAGTATGGCGTACCGCCCGAAATCATCGTTGCGATCATCGGTGTCGAGACCTTTTATGGGCGCCAGGGCGGAGCGTACCGAGTGCTGGATGCGCTCGTCACACTGACCCTGAATTACCCGGAGCGCAGTGACTTTTTTCGCAATCAACTGGTTGAATTCCTGTTGCTGGCGCGCGAGTTGGGGCTGAGCCCGCTCGGTCTTAAAGGCTCGTACGCCGGGGCCATGGGCGTGCCGCAGTTCATTGCGTCCAGCTACCGGCAATACGCCGTGGACTTTGACGGCGACCGCAAACGCGACCTGACCGACATCGATGACGCAATCGGCAGTGTCGCCAATTTTCTCAAGCAACACGGCTGGAAAAACGGCGAACCGATTGTCGGCGAAGTGAAACTCGACGGCTCGATGTACGCCTGGCTGGAGAACAACGGGCTGGAGCCGCGCATCAGTGTGCAGCACCTGTCACGCTATGGCATTCTGCCGGTGCAACGTATCGATGCACACCAACTCGCCGCGCTGGTTGCATTCGAAGGCGAGTCCGCACCCATCCACCGCCTCGGCTATAATAATTTTTATGTGATCACGCGCTACAACCGCAGTAAAAACTACGCGATGGCGGTCGTAGAATTGAGTGAAATGCTGCACAAGCTGTATTACGGGGAGTGAGCATGAACGTGCGTATTCTGCTGGTCGTGGCCACTGCCCTGGCAACAGGCTGTACCTCCGTGCCGCGCGGTGGTTACTACCAGGACGACGGCCCGCACCGCCGTCCCGAAGTGGATGTGTCAAAGGTACCGGATGCCGTGCCGCGTTTCGAGCCCCATGCCGAGCGCAACAGTCGTCCGTACAGCGTGTTCGGCGTCAGCTACCGCCCGCTCAAAAGCGCCAAGGGCTATCGCGAACGTGGCGTCGCGTCCTGGTATGGCAAGAAATTCCACGGGCAGCGCACCGCGAACGGTGAAACCTACGACATGTATGCCATGAGCGCTGCGCACAAAACCCTGCCGCTGCCCTCTTACCTGCGCGTGCGCAACCTGAACAACGGCAAGAGCGTCGTCGTGCGCGTGAACGACCGCGGGCCGTTCCTGGAGAACCGCATCGTTGACTTGTCGTACGCCGCGGCCGCGAAACTCGGCATCATCGGCACCGGCACCGGTATAGTCGAAATCGAGGCGCTCACTGGCGATGAACCGGTCACACAGATTGCAAACCGCGCGCCGGAACCCGAATCTCTCCCCGCGACAGCGACACCGCGCCTGTATTTACAGGTCGGCGCCTTCACCAGCCGCGACAACGCCGAGAACCTGAAATTGCGCCTGGCGGGCGCCGACCTCACGTCCGTACACATCCAGAACAGCGACCGCGATGCTACGCCGCTGTACCGCGTGCGTATCGGCCCGCTCGACAGCGTGGATGAAAGTGACCGGCTGGCGGCGCGCGTGGCCGCGCAGGGGCTGCCGAACCCGATCGTGGTTGTCGAGCAGTAATGGCTCGACGGCAGAAAAAAGAGGAAAGAGAAAAGGGAAAAGTAACGGCATTTACCTGCCCGGTTTTGCGCCTAACCCGCTACCACCCGCAACGTCATCTTCCTTTTCTCTTTCTCCTTTCCTCTTTCCTCTGCCTCAACCCAATCTCCGCCAATCCCTGGAGCATCCCGGCACCGGATCTGCCGGCACGTGCCTTCGTGCTCCTCGAGGCACAGAGCGGTGCCGAACTGGCCGCGCGCAACGCCGATGAGCGTCTGCCGCCGGCGTCGCTTACCAAGCTCATGACCGCCTACCTGTTGTTCGGCGACCTGCGCGCCGGAAAGCTGAAGCTCGACGAACCTGTTACTGTCAGCCGCTACGCCGCGCGCCTGCCGGGGGCGCGCATGTTTCTGCGTGCAGGCGAGCAGGTCCCTGCGGAAGAACTGTTCAAAGGCATGCTGGTGCAATCCGGCAATGACGCGACCTTGGCGCTGATCGAGCACGCGAGCGGCACGCTCCCGCTATTCGTGGCACGCATGAATGCCATGGCTGCGGAGCTTGGCCTCGTCAACACGCATTTCGCCAACGCCACCGGCCTGAGCAACCCGCAACATTATTCGAGCGCACGCGATTTGACGCGTCTGGCCGTGGCCCTCATGCGCGACTTCCCCGAATACGCCGGCTGGTTCGCGCTCAAGGAATACGGTTGGGCCGGCATTGTGCAGCCGAACCGCAACCGGCTGCTGCACGACCCCGGCGTGGACGGACTCAAGACCGGCCACACCGGGGCCGCCGGCTATTGCCTGGTGGCGAGCGCCCGGCGTGACGGCCAGCAGCTCATCGCCACCCTGCTTGGCACCGACAGCGAACAGGAGCGCACACGCAGCGGACGCCGGCTGCTCGACTTCGGTTTTCGACAATTCGAGACGCGTCTGCTGTATCGGAGCGGTGCGCCCGTCGCGAATTTGCCTCTCTGGCAGGGTGAACATGACGCTGTGTCACTCGGCGTGACCCGGGACGTCTGGATAACCCTGCCGCGTGGTGGCTTCACCGCTTTCCGCGCACAGGTGGCCTTGCCACAAACCAGGTTGGCACCGGTAACGAGCGGCGAAACGCTTGGGCGGCTTGATCTGGTGCTTAACGGCCAAGCGCTTGCCGAGGTGCCGCTCGTGGCGCTGGCATCCGTGCCGGAGGGCGGCCTTGCCAAACGCTCCGCCGACCGGCTGCGCCTGTGGTTCCGGGAACAGGGCCTCGTGCAGGCCGCGCCGTGACCGGCCGCGCCGCTTCGGGATAGAATCTGTTCCTTCGCGGGACTGCCCGCTTGCTTGCGACACGCCCACCCATGTTTCCCCCGCTCGTTTATCTAAACGGCACCTTTCTTCCTCCGGAGCAGGCGCAGGTGTCGTGCTTTGATCGCGGCTTTGTGTTTGCCGACGGCGTCTATGAAGTGATTCCGGCTTACGGCGGCCGGCTGTTCCGCCTGCCGCAGCACTTGGCGCGTCTCGACAACAGCCTCGCCGGCATCCGCCTGTCCAATCCACTGGCAGCGCGCGACTGGCAGGCGGTATTCACACGCCTGGTGGAAGCCGGCGGAGGTGGTGACCAGTCGGTGTATCTGCAAGTGACACGCGGCCCGGCGGAACGCGACCACGCCTTTCCAAAGCAGTCCACGCCGACGGTGTTCGCATATTCCCAGGCACTCAAATACCCGGAGCCGGCGCAACTGGCCGCCGGCGTCGCCGCTATCACGGTGCCGGACATCCGCTGGCAGCGCTGCGACATCAAGGCGATTGCACTGCTGCCGAACGTGCTCATGCGCCAGCAGGCCACCGAACAGGGCGCGGCCGAAGCGATACTGCTGCGCGAC
>DATEYP010000111.1:0-7872 GCA_035256085.1 Acidiferrobacterales bacterium | reverse complement strand
GTGGCGTTGATCATGTCGGTGAAATGATCGGTGAGACTGGTGACGGTCTGCGCCTGGGTGTCGATCGCGGCGCGCTCCAGCAGCTTCCACGAACCGGACTGGTCGTCGAAGTAGAAGGTCTTGATGTCCTGCTCGGTGAGGCCCGCCGGGATCAAGGCCTTGTTGTACGGCAGCGTCACCTTGATCTTGTCCTTGAACTTCATCGGGTGCGGCGTGAAGCGGTAGCCTTTGCGCGGACCCTTGGTGACGTTGGTCATGCCTTGATCGAGCATGGCCATGTCTTCGTCTTTCAGCGGCGTGATGCTGATCGTGGTTTCGGACTCCAGACTGTTCGCAGAGAGCTCCAGCGAGGCCGCGTCGTAGTTGATTTTCTTCGCCTGGCCCGGCGGCACGGCGAGACTGTAGGTTGGCAACAACTGGCCGTCGGTGGACTCGATGGCGGGCTGATAATTGTTGAGGGCGACGGTCGTAATGACGGTTTTTCCGTCCGGGTAGACCAGCTTCGCCTCGACCGACCAGGGGGCGCTGTCGCCATCGGCACCGAAGCCGACGTCGTCCTTGGTCAGCGTGATGTCGAAGGCGCCATCGGTCGATACGACAGCCTTGCCGCCGACGGTGAGGCTTGCCGCACCCGAACCGTTATCCAGTGGCTGGAAGAAACCGCGCAGGTAGGCGCTGCGGCCATAGTATTGGCCGCTATTTGGATAACTGAGCGTAATGTTCGGCGCCCAGGCCGGACCCACACCGGAACCAACCGGCTGCAACTCTTTGACCTCCGCGCTTGAGCCCTGACCGCCGCTGAAGACGAGTCGGGTGCCATCGACCGCTGTGCCGCTCGGATTGCGCAGGCTGTTCCAGCCAGTGACCAGCTTGCGCGCATCGACGACGCTACCGGCCGCGCTCCAGACACCGTCCTTCAACACCTCGACATTGATACTGCCCTTCAGGTTGTTGACCAGATAGAGCGCGAACCCGTCGAGCTGGGTCGGCTTGTCGAAACCGAGCGTGAGCGTCGGTGTGTCGGCGCGCACACTGCCGCTGGGGTAGGGCGTCCAGCCGGACGCGAGATCACCATCAACCACTGAAGCCGAGGGGTTCGTGTCTTCCGGCTGGTTGGCCGAAGTTTTCGCGATGAAGTTCGAACCATTTTCGAGCTCGGCGACGAGATAAAGATTGCGCACCGTGTAGCTGCCACTGGAACCCGCCGGCACGCTGAAGGCAATGCTGTTGTCGCCACGCACAAAAACGCCGGGGTCAACGGCTTCGACTTGCGTGCTCCAGTCGGTTGAAGGCGGCAGGAGGAACCCGCCCCGGGCGGCCCCGCTGTTGATCTGGCGGATGGCCGTGATCCAGTGCGCAATGCCGGTACTCTCGTAGGCGAGATACAGCCGTTTGATGTTCTGCGGATCCTGATCGAGCGTGACCGTGAAGCGATTATCGGCAAGGTCGTCGGTCGCGCCGCCGATCACCCCTTGCGCGAGCGTGGATGCGTAGAGCCGGCCATGGGAAGGCGGCGTCGCGCCGCGCAGTGCCGTGAGGAGCGCGAGCCCGTCCTTGACGTGCACGCGTCCGCCCTTGCCCCAGATCTCAATGGCCTTGAGTCCCGAGGCGCTTCCGCCCGTGGCCGGGATCAGGTTAAAGCGCAGCTTCCGGGTCGTGACCGGGGTCGTGGCGTCGAAGACGTTCCAGGTCTCGGGGCGCGTCGCCAGGTTGAGGTTCTGAAGGCCCGCGACCGGCTGAAACGCACCACCGACGTCGGCCTCGACCGCCAGCGTGTAGGGCGCGGCGCCGAAAATCTTGAGGGTGCGGATATCAGTGGCGGCGTCGAGACTGGCTGTTATCTTCGACGCATCGAAGGCGGTATACACGCTCTGCGTGCTGCGATCGAGCGCTAAAGGGGCGGACTGGGTTTCAAGGGACTGGACTTCGGGCGGGAGCGCGGCGGACGGTTCGACGGCAGTAACCACGGGACTGAGTCGGATAGTGTCCGAGGTCAGCACATCTGCCCCGGCTCCCAGGACGATGGCACAACCCACGAGAGCCACACCGATGGTGCGGAACACGTATGATCCGGTCACTGAACCCTCCCTGTCGCCCGCATCGTGCAGGCACTATATTTTTATATTGCTGACCGGCCCTCAATGCACGATCACGAACGACCACCTTTGGTGAGGACAACTGTTTCGACAACCCAAAAACCAGCCGCGCACGATTGATATCACAGTTTCGACAACGTCCACAAGGGGGCCGATCGATGAAAAACTTTATCGTGCAATCAATTCAGACTATAGAAATATGAAATACAGCGGGTTAGCTCAACTTACCATAATCGTATTGAAGAATGTTTAAGCTTTCGCTGATGCACATTCAGCTTCGACCAATAACAGGTTGGGTTGTTGAAAAACACCTCAACCGTTCGTGTTGAGCCCTTCGACTGGCTCAGGACAGGCGTAGCGGCGGGGTTTGCCGCGAAGTCGAAACACTGCAAATCAGACGGTTATCGCGATTACCCTTCGACTTCGCTGCGCGCAGTTTACCCTGAGCAGAGCCGAAGGGCTCAGCGCGAACGGGGAATTTCAACAAGCTGTTAAAGAGTTTTCTGGATGCCGGCTTCCGCCGGCATGACGGCCAAAGAACTTGTTCAGAGCTTCCTTAACGTCAGTTTGTATGACTCACTGGCGGGCCGACTGGTGGCTTTGTTCCCGGTGCCGGCAAGCCCGGTCGAACGGGTGTTTCCGGAATATACTCGAACACCCACTGCGCATAGCTGGCTGCACCCTCGAATTTCTCGAAGCCCTTCGGAAAGTTCGCCTTCTTACGCGGTTCGACAGCACTGGTACTCGCGATGCCGCGAATGCCGCCGCCGATGTCGCGCACCAGCGTCCAGCCACCGTTCTCCGTACCCAGTGGTGTCATGGGATCCGGATAGAGTGCGCGCAGATGATGCCTGTCCGGATGCCGGTTGTCTCGAACCAGGTCTTCCAGCTTCCGGGGGTATGTGCCGTTTGCACGATAGTAGCTGCGGATCGCATTACGGTACGTCGTTCCGCGATAGAGAAGCTCGGCCTCCTGCTCGGCACGTTTCACCTGCGAGGAAAGTGCCGTCGTCACCTCCACGACAATGCCGAGCACAACCACCGCCACCAGCACCAGCACGTAGGTGAAGCCGCGCTCGCTACTTCTGCGCTTCCCAGCTATTGATATCGGCATGCTCACCCTCACCACCTTCCTTGCCGTCGGCCCCGTGGGAAATGATCTCATATCCACCGTTGCGGCCAGGCGCGCGATAAACATAGGGATTCCCCCACGGGTCGGCCGGAATTTCCTTCTTGAGATACGGTCCGTTCCATTTCGCCGCGCCCTCCGGACGAGTGCGTAACGCGCTCAGGCCCTGCTGGGACGCCGGAAAGTTGCCGTTGTCGAGAAAATAGGAATCCAGCGCCGTCATGAAATTTTCCATCTGGGCCCGGGCCACCGACTGCTTGGCCGGATTGATGCGCTGATAGAGCGTCGGCCCCACGAGCGCCGCCAGCAGGCCGACGATTACCAGCACAATCAGGAGTTCCGTCAGGGTAAAACCGTTATTCCGCTGATTCACGCGGTCCATTCTTCTGCCTCCGTCATGTATTGAACAACATCTCAAAACAAAGTCGTTTCTACCAGTCGCGATACGGTACACCATCGGCGGCTTTCTCCTCCGCCCCGCTGCGTACATCCATGACGCCGGTGTCCTTGCCCTCCCCTTTTACTTCGATCCACGTGGTCGCCTTGTCGGTGATGGGGTCAACTGGAATCTTGCGCAAATAACGCTTTTCGGCCAGTTGTTGGAGCGATTCGGGGTAGCGGCCGTTATCCGTATAGAAATCGTCGAGCGCCTTGCGCATCTGATGCAAATCCTCTTTCAGTGACGATTCGCGCGCGCGCTGGATAGTGCCGGTTACGACCGGCGCTACAAGACTCGCGAGCAGCGCCACCACGAACAAGACCAGCAGCAGTTCGACCAGCGTAAAACCGGCGTTAACGCGAGATCTCACGGCCCTACCACTCACGGTAGCGGGATCCGTCGATTGCCGTCCGTTCACTATGTGAGCGGACGTCGTACACGTCCCGTCCGTTCCAACTGAGCGAATCGGGCTCATCCTGGTAACCGCGCAGCACCCACTGCTCTATCGGTGGCATGCCGGGTTCGCCAAAGGGGTCTTCGGGTATGCGACGCAGGTACTTGCGCTTGCCGCCCTTGGCCTCGCCCGACTCCACGCCCTCGATCAGGACCTGCAGGGTGCGAGGATAACCGTCATCGCTGATGCTGTTTCCCAGTTTGGAAACCTTGCCGGTTTCCCAGTCTTCGTGCAGGCGGTCTATGGCTATCCGCACTTCACGCAGCGAGCGTCGCAACTCGAGTTCCTTGCTGCGCGTGATGGACAGTTCCGCATAAGGGATGGCGGCGGCGGCAAGAATTGAAAGGATCGTCAAGGCGACGACCAGCTCGATTAATGTAAACCCCGATCCAGGGCTGCGGCGATACGCTGGCAATCGGGGTGTGCTCGGGCGCATCACACGGCGCTACTTGATGACCACGCGCGAAGCGCGTACTTGCGCGTTGAGCGCAGCGCCGCCTGCCCCCTCAATGGCGGTAACGCGGTAGACGAGATAGGAAATGCCCGCCTTGTCGCCACGAAGCACCAGGCGCGCGAGCACCGCCTTCTCTTCCGTACCCGCGCCTTCCTTCAATTTGGCAGTGACCCGCAAGACACCGCGCGATTCATCCGGCTCGACTTTGAGACTGGCTGTTGCATCACCGGCTTCGAAGCGCGCGAGCTTCAGCAACTGCGGGTTCAGCAGAATCTCCATCGGCACATTGACAATGTCCTTGAGATTTTCCCCCACGAGCTGCACTTCGAATTCAGTGTTGCTGTTGGCCTCGTAGACCGGCTCGGAAAACGACAGCAACGGTGGCCTGGCGACAACCGGTGCTGTTGCAACACTCGGCGGCTCGCCCGGTGCCACGGTGTCAGCCGGCGCCGCTCCGGCAACGGACGATGGCGATGAGAGCGGAGGCGGCACGGATGCCGGCTGGCCAGACGCCGGGGCTGTTGTCTGAGCCGGACGAACCGCAGACTGATGGAGACTTGCAAACAGCGGTTCGCTGAGGTAGCGATCCTCCGTTCCCGACACAAAGCTGCGCATTTGCTTGTTAGGCAGATCCCAGCCCCGCACAACCCTGGGAGTGATGGTGAGAAGAACATCGGTTCGCCCGTTGGAATCATCATACGAGGTAAACAAGGCGCCAGCCGCCGGTATGTCGCCGAACAGCGGGACCCGTACCCGGGTCTTACGTTCTTCGTCACGGATTAGACCGCCGAGGATGGCGGTCTCGCCATCGCGCAACATCATGAATGTCTCGGCATTGCGCGTGCCGATGCGAAACGCGGGTTCATTCTGCGTTCCCAGATTTTCGCCAAGTGTGCTGACCTCAAGACCAACTTTTACGGTTACCGAATTGTCGATGTGCACAATGGGTTCGGCCAGCAACCGAATACCGATTTCCTTGTAGTCATACGTCGTCCGGACCTGCCCGGTCACGTCCTGAATGGTAGCGGCCCGAAGCGGTACGCGATCGCCAATATGGATTTTGGCGTTCTTGCCACTCAAGACCCGCACCTTGGGGTTAGCGAGGGTTTTGGCATCGACGTCCTGTTTGTAGAAATTGAATGTGGCCGAAGGCAGTGTCAACGTCAGCGCGTTGCGAATGCTCTCCTGAATATTTCCGGTGACGCCGATAATAGCGGTTCCGGTCGATGCCGACACTCGATAGGATCCGAGGTCAAGACCGAGCCGTTCCGCCTTGGATCGGTTGACCTCGAGAATCTCCACTTCGAGGATCAATTCCGCCAGTCTGCGGTCGTTGGCCTCGATAATTTTACCGGCCAGCTTGATGACTTCCTCGGTATCGCGTAGCACCAGTGAGTTGAGCGGTTCGTTGACAATAAGCTTGCGGACCGTGATGAGGCCCTTGAGGATATCGGCCATCTCCTTGGCGCGAATGCTGGACAATTGAAAGGTACGGATGACCTGATCTTCGTACTGTCCGCGTTTCTCCTTGGAGTCTGGAGCCAGAAGAATCGTGTTAGGACCAACCTTCTTGTAGAAGGTCTTGGTCGTTGTGAGCATCAGACTGATGGCTTGCTCGAAGGTGACATCCTTGGCAAACAACGTAATGGGAACACTCTTCACCCCCTCATCAAAAATGATATCGACACCGAATGATTTCGCGACAAATTCAAAGGCCGCACGCAGATCCGTCTGGCGGAAGTTCAGGGTAACCGGAGCACGCGACGTCAGTACGAGACGATCCGCAGCCTCCTCATCCAATATCTCCTTTTCGTATTTCGCCAGAGACTCGGCTGCTCGCTTGTGCTCGGGGTGAGTCTCCAGTGCACGCCGGAGAAGACGCCTGGCCTCATCCGGCTTGCCGGCCTCCATCGCGCGAATAGCCTCTTCATAAAGACTCTGGGCCTCCTTGCGCAGCATGGCCTGGTTCATAACTTGAGTGAGCTTGCCGTGATCCGGCATGGCGGTGAGGCCATGCTGGAATTGGACAATCGCACCGTCAATGTTGTCTTGGCCCAGATGTTCGAGACCGCGCTGGTAATAAAAATCGGCTGCCTTCTGTTCGGTCTGCCGCAGCCGGGAACGGAACTCGATATCGGACCGGTCTTTCGCTACCGCCTTGCGGTACTCCAGCACCGCCTTCATCCACTCATCCTGAGTGATGTAATCGTCGGCGCGCTCAACCGTTCCAGCACAGGCAGCCAGCAAGGAAGTTGTCAGTCCGAGCACCGCAATGCGTCGAATCCATCCAGACAATGTTGTTGTACCTGTATACACAACCCACCTCACTGTTTTGCTTCAGACAAGTTGATCATGCCGCCAACGCCGGTCTTCGGGTCGCTGATCTGCACTCCAGTAGTCTTAATTTTATTCACCACGAAACGGTTACCCACGCGCCCCCCAACGCCGACATGGAAAATCTGCTGGCCAGAACTCAACATGGCTTGTCCTCGACTATCTCGGAAGGCGACCGCCAGGCAACGAATCTGCGCGTATTCCGCGTGCGCGGCCTCAAGCTCCAGTTCTTCCGCAGATTTTGGCGGCGGTTCCGGCGGCTTCATGGGCGCTGGCGGTTTGATCACGACCGGCCGCTTTGGCTGAAACACATCCCTTTTGGCCGGCAGCAGTTTACCTTCTGGCGCGCCCTGAATCACGAAGTCCTCGACGCGTAGCGTTTTTCCAACGGAAGCCTCGCCAGAAACGCCAGTCGAGCGCGTGGATTTTGGCCACCAGTGCCAGACATTCAGCGCCAGCAACAGTCCTGCCGCCCCGAGCAACAGCAAATGGCGCCGGTTCATCGCTCTGCCTCCGGTCCGGTGCTGCGACGCCAGGTCCGAAAGAACAGCGTGGCCTTGAGGCTGCCCCCGTCCCGATTGCGCGTGATCGTGCTGTCTTCAATCACCGTCAGTGTCGGCAGCGACGGAATTTCCGCCAGAAACCCGCGCAGCCCCGAATAACCGCCCTGCACGGCGAGCTCATGGCTCATCGGCTGGAAGCCGTCCTGCGGTTTGCCTTCATCATAACTGGAGGTCAGTATTCTCAGGCCATGGCGCTTGGCAAGCAGGCTCAAATGCTGAACGAGCACCGATTGCACTGCATTCTGGTCGAGCTTCTTCTCGATCTCCGCAATCTGCGCGGAGGCACGTTTGACCGCCGCGGCGAGCTCGGTGCTGTAGCGTTTGTCGTGCGCAATCCGCCGGTAGTGGTCGATCTCACCGACGAGGGATTGCGTGGCATGGCGCGCCGGCAACCAATAGGCCA
>DATEYP010000110.1:0-11571 GCA_035256085.1 Acidiferrobacterales bacterium | reverse complement strand
GGCGCTCTCCACCTCTTGCAGCAGGCGCGCCTGACGTTCCTCGGCGCGCTTGCGTTCGCTGATATCCCGCACGATGCCGGTGAACAGGCGCCGCGCGCCGAGGCGCATCTCGCTCACCGCCAACTCAACAGGAAACGTGGTCGCGTCCCGGCGCTGTCCGACCACTTCGCGGCCGGCGCCGATGACCCGCTTCTCGCCAGTCTTCAGATAACGGGTGATGTATTCATCATGCCGCTCGCGGTATGGCGAGGGCATGAGCACGGAAACGTTCTTGCCGGCCACCTCCGCCTCGGTATAGCCGAACATGCGTTCGGCGCTGGGATTGAAGCGGTCGATCCGGCCCTGCTCGTCGATGACGATAATGCCCTCCGCCGCGGTATGGATGATCGCGCGCAGACGCGCCTCGCCGTCGCGCAGCGCCTGCTCCGCCTGGCGGCGCTCGCCGATCTCCCGCCGGATGGTCAGAAACAGCAAGAACAGGAACGCCACGGAAGAAAGCAACGCCAGGGAAAACGTCAGCAGGGTTCTGTTCACGCCGCTTTGCGCCGCGCGCGCCAGCCATTCCAGGCGCGCCCTTTCGGTGCCCTCCATGGCTTCGATCAGGGTCTCGAGTTTGCGCATCTCCGCGATGCCAGGACCCGCCCGAAGCGCCTGCTGCGCGGCTTCGAATCCCCGGGTGCGGCGCGCCGCGAGCACGCGATCCAGGAGCGCGAAACGCTCGGCGACGCGGCGCTCGACCTCCGGCACGCGCTGCAGTTGCTCGGGGTAATCGACCGTCAATTGCTTCAGCCTCGCTACCAGTTCCTCGAGCCGGGCGAGCGCCCCATGGCGCGGTTGCAAAAAGGCCTCGTCGCCCGTGAACAGGTAACCGCGCTGGCCCGATTCGGCCTGGCTCAGCACGGAAAAGATTTTTCCCAGGGTTTCGGTGATTTCCCGGGAACGCGCGATGGAATCGGAAGTGCGAACGAAGTCCTGCGTGGACTGATAGGCGAGGAAACCCATCACGGCCAGGACGGCAAGCGCGGCGCCAAATCCCCCCAACACCTTGGTTTCGATCGACAGCCGGTTCATAGCAGCGTCATTCCGGTTGCTGTCACAGGACGGGGACTCATGGCAGGACATGACCTTCGCGGTTGGTGACGAACATGGCATCGCTTGCGCATTCCAGCAGCCAGCGAAAGCTTTTCCCTTCCAGCGCTGTCGGGATCATGTGGCGCATCGCTTGCTCTGGCGCCCGCTGCACGCTCGGGTGGATGGATCAACAAAAGGCATAGGGCGGCATCAACCAGGGTTGAACTGTTCAGCTGACGCCTTCTGCCAGACCCATTGCGGGTTCTTGTTCTTGATTCTTCTTCTGCGAGCACGCCCTGTGCATACTGTATCGGCTGCATCGGTCTTTGCATAGACTGACTGACTGACTGACCAAGCCCGGCGCCCTGTCTCTGCTCAGACCCAACCGCTATACTTGGTGTGCCTGCCAGTCAGCAGTGGAGTCACTGCCCGGTGCCGCAGCGGGACACACGCCAACCCGACGGGTAACAAGACATAGTTAAGCGATGAGATTAAGCGGCTGCTAATATTCCGTCATGACTTTAGTTCCCTGCAATCTGGACAGCTCAATTTAGGCCCAACGATCCGGTAACCCTATGCCTGGCACGCGTTATACCCTTGAAGTCCAGCCCGTACTCCCGTCGCGCCTGGCGCGGCTGAGCGAGCTCGCCAACGACCTGCTCTACAGCTGGGACCGGCAGGTGCGCGGGCTGTTCTACCGTCTCGACCGCGTTCTGTGGGACGCCTGCCGCCACAACCCCAGGGTGTTTCTGCGGCGGGTCTCGCAGCAGCGCCTCGAGGAGGCCGCCGAAGACCGGGTCTACATGGAAGACTACAACCGCGTCTTGTCTTCCTACGACACCTATCACCAGACCCCGGTGCGATCCAGTCTTGAGCACCTGCACGATCGACGGAGCCACGAGCGTGTGACAGGAAATCACCAGCAGGATCTGGTCGCCTACTTCTGCGCCGAATTCGGCTTTCACGAGAGTTTCCAGATTTACTCCGGCGGCCTTGGCATCCTGGCCGGCGACCACTGCAAGGCCGCGAGCGACCTCGGTATACCGTTCGTGGCGCTGGGCCTGCTTTACCGCCAGGGTTACTTCACCCAGACCATCGACGGACACGGCAACCAGGTGGCGCACTATGCGCCGACCAACTTCGCCGACCTGCCGATTGCGCCGGCCGTGGATGCGGATGGCAATGAAATCCATGTGCACGTGGAAATTCTCGAGCGGCGCGTGACGCTCAAGGTGTGGAAGGCCAAGGCCGGCCACATCACCCTCTATCTGCTGGACAGCGACCTGCCGGAGAACAGTGAGGCCGACCGCGTCATCACCTATCAGCTGTATGGCGGAGACGCCAACACCCGCATGCAACAGGAGCTCGTGCTCGGGCTGGGCGGCGTGCGCGCCCTGCGCGCCATCGGACTCGAGCCCACGGTCTGGCACATCAACGAGGGGCATGCCGCGTTTCTGGTGCTGGAGCGCTGCCGCGAACTGGCGGCGCAGGGCCTGGACTTCGACAGCGCGCTCGAGGCGGCGGCCGCCAATACCGTGTTTACCATGCACACGCCGGTACCGGCCGGGCATGATATCTTCGATCACGAACTCATGGCCCGGTATTTCTCGAAGGAAAAGGTCGAGAAGCTTGGCATTTCCATCGAGGAATTGCTCGGCCTGGGCTCCAGCCCCACGAACCAGGGCGGTTTCAACATGACGGCGCTGGCGCTGCGCGGTTCGCGTTTCCGCAACGGCGTGTCGCGCATCCATGGCGGTGTTGCGTCGCGCATGGCCGCGTACATCTGGCCGCAGATCGAACCGGAAGAGAATCCGGTCGGCTACATCACCAACGGCGTGCACGTACCCACCTTCCTGGCGCGTGAGTGGGTCAACCTGTTCGACATGCGCTTTGGCGGCGGCTGGCGCAGCGAACTGCTGAACGAGGCCTTCTGGGAGCAGATCGACGACATCCCCGATCACAGCTACTGGAGCCTGCGCCAGTCGCTCAAGACCGAGATGCTCGCCGAGGTGCGCCGGCGCGTGATTCTGCAGCACCGGCGCAACGGCTGCAGCGAGGCGCTCATCGAGCGCCTCACCCAGCACCTCACGCCGCGCGAAACCGACATCCTGACCATTGGTTTCGCGCGCCGTTTTGCTACCTATAAACGCGCCACACTGCTGTTCGCCGATCCGGCCCGCCTCGCGCGCCTGCTGAATGACCCGGAACGTCCGTGTCTGCTGATTTTTGCCGGCAAGGCGCATCCGCACGACCTGCCGGCGCAACAGCTCATCAAGGCGATCTACGAGTACTCGCGCCGCCCGGAATTCGAGGGACGCATCATCCTGCTCGAAGGTTACGACCAGGCGCTGGCGCGCAAGCTGGTCACCAGCGTGGACGTCTGGCTCAACACTCCCGAGTACCCGCTTGAGGCGAGTGGCACCTCCGGCGAGAAGGCCGGTATCAACGGCGTCATCAACCTGAGTGTGCTGGACGGCTGGTGGGACGAAGGCTACAACGGCAAGAACGGCTGGGCGATCACGCCGCACGGACCATCCGTGGACCCGCACTTTCGTGATCGCGAAGAGTCCCAGGAACTGCTCGATATTATTGAGAAACAGGTGTTGCCGCTCTACTACGCGCGCAATGGCCACGGCTACTCCGAGGCCTGGGTGCACAAATCGAAAAGCTCGATGAAGTCGCTCATTCCGCGTTTCAATGCCCAGCGCATGGTAATGGATTATGTACGCAGCTATTACGCGCTGGCGCGCAAGCAGCGCCTGGTCATGGCCGGCAATCAGTACGCGCGCGCAAAAGAAGTCGCGGCCTGGCGGCGCAAACTCGAGCAGTCCTGGCCGAAGGTGCGGCTGCGCCGGCTGGATCATCCATTGAGTGAAATCCGCGCCGGCGACGTCCTGTCGATCAACGTGGCCGCCCATCTCGACGGCCTCACGCCGGAGGATGTCCTGGTGGAATGCATCGTCGGCATGGAGAACGAGAGCGGCGAGTTTATTCGTCACGATGCGCATGTATTCACGCATGCCGGTCCGGGCGAGCACGGCGAGACCGTGTTCCGCCTCGATCACATGCCGCGCCTGTCAGGCCTGCAATTTTACAAAATCCGGTTGTTTCCCTTTCACCCGTGCCTCAGCCACCGCTTCGAACCGGGCTATATGATCTGGTTGTAAATCAGAAGCAAGTTTTAAGCGGCAAGTGGCAAGTAATTTCTTGCTACTTGCTGCTTGCTACTCCCCTCCCATACAACTCCACCATCCGCCGCAGTTGTGCGGCAAGGCCCGGCGCCAGTTGTTCCCACTCGAAACGCCATTGCCAGTTACCGGTATTACTGCCAGGCATGTTCATGCGATGCCCGGGCCCCGCCTGCAGGACATCCTGCATGGGCAGAATGGCCTGCCGCGCCACCGAGGCCAGCGCCGTGCGAATCAGCGGCCAGGGCATGGACTCGCCCGGATGGCCGAGATAATCCAGGACTACACACTGCTGTTCGGCCGGCAGGCCCTCGAACCAGGCAAGGGTTGTGTCATTGTCATGCGTGCCGGTGTAGACCACGCTGTTCACGTCGTGGTTGTGCGGCAGATAGGGATTGTCCGCCCCGCCATCGAAAGCGAACTGCAGAATGCGCATGCCCGGCAGCCCGAACTGTTCGCGTAACCGGTGCACGGCCGGCGTAATCAGGCCCAGATCCTCCGCCACCACCGGCAGCGCCCCGAATTCGTTTTGCAACGCATGGAACAGCGCCTCGCCCGGCGCCGGTACCCAGCGGCCGTTGATCGCGGTGTCCTCCCCCGCCGGGATCTGCCAGTACGCCTCGAAGCCGCGGAAGTGGTCAATGCGCACCAGATCGAACAGGCCGAACTGCGTGCGCAGGCGCTCGATCCACCAGCGAAAACCGTCGGCCTGCAAGCGTGACCAGTCGTACAGCGGGTTGCCCCAGCGCTGCCCGCTGGCGGAAAAATAATCCGGCGGCACGCCGGCCACCACGCGCGGCTGGCCTACGGTATCGAGATCGAAATATTCGCGCTGTGCCCAGACGTCGGCACTGTCGTGCGCGACAAAAATCGGCAGATCGCCGAACAGCTGCACACCGCGCGCCTGCGCCGCCTGCCGGAGTTCCTGCCACTGACGGAAAAAGGTGAATTGTTCGAAACGCACCAGTGCCATCTCCCCGGCATGGCGTGCACGCGCCGCAGCCAGAGCCGCCGGGTCGCGATCGCGCAGCGGCTCCGGCCACTGCCACCAGGCACTGTTGCCGTGCGCCTGGCGCAGTGCGACATAAAGTACATAGTCATCGAGCCAGAAGGCGTGTGCCGCATCGAATGCTTCCAGCTCGCGCGCCCCGCCCTGGGCGAGGAATAGCTGGCGCGCCTGCGCGAGCAGCGTCTGACGCACCGCGCCGCTGGCCGCCGGCAAACCGGGCGTGTGCGGCAGCCAGCCCCACGCCTCCAGCTGCGCGAAACTGATGAGGCGCGGGTTGCCGGCATGCACCGACAGGCACTGGTACGGCGAGCGGTCGGCGTGCGTGGGCCCGAGCGGCAGCATCTGCCAGACGCTGAATCCACAGTCGGCGAGAAAATCCACGAAGCGCAGGGCATGCGGTCCGAGTGTTCCGTTTCCCTCCTCACCCGGCAGCGAGGTGGGATGCAGCAGGATGCCGGCACGGCGACCGTCGAGGACCGGTTTTGCGTCGGGGGACATGGGTTCAGAACCCATGCCGTGGCGACTCGGCGATCGGGGCGCGACGGCAAGTCATCCCTGCTCTCCGGGTCGCATGCTGCCGCCATGCAGTGGCGCACCGCCACCGTGCGTAAACGACTGCGCCAGGTATTCGGGTGGTTCGAGGCCGAGCAATTGGTAGAGTGTACCGAGGTGCAGGCGGAAGAGATGCTCGAAATCGCTGACCGTCGCGGCCGGGTTGTCGTCACCAAACCACCAGAACCAGTCCGAGCCCTCGCACACCGCGAGCTGACGTTCCGCCAGTGACCGCTGCTCGGGCGGCAACTGCGGCATCCTGGCATCGAATGCACGCTTCGCATCCACCAGCATCTCCCAGCCACGATTCTTGTCGCGGCTGCCGATCCAGGTGGAAAAGGTACCGTACACCCACGAGCCGGCCACAAACGCGCGCAGGCGCTTGGCCGGAAACGACTCCAGGCAGTCCGAGAAAGTGCTGAGTTCGAACTGCGGGTGCTGCGCCAGACGCGAGTACAACGCGCTGAGAAAGTAATAGCCGTTTTCCGGATAGTGTTCCCAGGCGTTCTCGCCGTCCAGCGCCAGTGTCACGACACGGTCAGCACGGCCATGGCAGGCAGCGGCAATGGTCTCCAGATGACCCACCAGGTTGGCAACCGCATCGTCTGCATGCCAGCTGGCATAGGTGAAGCCGACCAGATCCGACAAACTGTCGTCGCGAAAGAAGCAGCTCATGCCGCTGTCCATGACCGAGTAAGGCCGATACAGCCAGGCCTCCTTCATGGCATGCGGCGCATGCCCGGCGCGCGCCAGGCTGGCGTGCAGCATTCTCTCGCCGCCCGCCGCCCAGGTGAAACCGGCCTCGTGCAGCAGGTGCAGCGTCGCTAAACTCAGCCCGCCCTCCGCCGGCCAGCAGCCGGCGGGGGCGAAGCCGAAGTGGTGGCGGAACACCTCGATGCCCTCACGGATGTGCCAGCGGGCACGCTCCTCGCCGCCGGGGTACTGCGCATCGCGTGGCAATGGCGCCTCCGGCAGCGTGTCGTGCGCACTGCGCAGGTCGATGAGCAGCGGAAGGATTGGATGGGCATAGGGTGTCACCGACAGCTCGACCTGGCCGCGCTCGGCGAGGCGCGCGTAGCGCGGCACCAGTCCTTCGAGCAGGCCGCGGATGATCGCCAGCAGCTCGCGCCGGTCGTGCAGCGTGTAGCCGCTGCCCTTGTCGATCAGGTGCTTCACCTGCGCATCACTGCGGCGCACCGTTTCGCCCAGCCACACAAGGTGATACCACACCAGCAGATCGACGATGTACTGATCGGAAACATAGGCGAGCGTGTCCGGATGTCCGGTAAACAGGGGCGCCATGTCAGCCAGCCGCTGGTACGGCGCAAAGCGGTTAATGATGCGCGCCTCATTGGCGCGCAGGCAGTTCTTGATCAGCTTCAACCGCGATTCGGTGTCGGTTGGCAGCGCCGGAATGACCAGCGCGGCCAACAGCGGATCGCGGATCGCGCCGCTGTCATCGAGGAACCCGCGCGCCTGCTCCGCATAGTCGGCAATCTGCTCGAGCAGAATGGGCGCGAAGTTCACCACCGCGCGCGCGCCGGGCACGGCTTCGAGGTGCGCAGCCATGTCGGTGTAGTCCTTGATGGCGTGCAGATAGGTCCAGGGCAGATGGTAGCGGCCGCTCACACGGTCCTGGTATTGCGGCTGGTGCATGTGCCACAGCAGCACCACCTTGAGACGCGTGCTATCGGGCATGATGCAGTTCCTGGCCGAGCATTTCCGGGGTCACCAACACCACATCGCCGGATGTCACAAAAAAGCGGTGCGCGTCCTGCGCCGGATCTTCGCCGATCACCATGCCATCCGGAATGCGGCAACCCTTGTCCACCACGACGCGCGTCAGGCGGCAGCGCTGTCCGATGTTGACGTCCGGCAGGATCACCGAATCCTGCACGCGTGTATACGAGTCCACGTGCACGTTGGAGAACAGCAGCGAATGCCGCACCAGCGCGCCGGAGATGATGTCGCCGCCCGATACCATGGAATCGACCGCCATGCCGCGCCGGCCCTCGTCATCGAACACGAACTTGGCCGGTGGCAGCTGCTCCTGGTAGGTCCAGATCGGCCAGTCCTGATCGTATAGATTGAGTTCCGGCGTCACACCGATAAGCTCCATGTTCGCTTCCCAATAGGCGTCGACCGTGCCGACATCGCGCCAGTAGGCCTGGCGCTGGCTCGAGGGGTCGCGGAACGGATAGGCCACAACCCGGTAACGGCCGATCACCGCGGGCAGGATGTCTCTGCCGAAATCATGCGCGGAATGTGCGGTGTCGGCATCGCGGATCAGTTGCTCATACAGAAATTCCGGATTGAATACATAGATGCCCATGCTCGCCAGCACCACGTCCTGCCGGCCCGGGATCGGTTCCGGCTTTTCCGGTTTCTCGATAAAGCCGGTGACGCGACTCTGCGCGTCAACGGTCATGACACCGAAGGCGCTGGCGCGCTCCACCGGCACCTCGATGCAGCCAACCGTCACATCCGCGCCGCGCTCGACGTGTGCCGCCAGCATCGGGCCATAATCCATCTTGTAGATGTGATCGCCGGCCAGGATCAGAATATAGGACGGATTGTGGTTGCGGATGATGTCGAGGTTCTGGTAGATCGCGTCGGCCGTGCCGGCATACCAGGACAGGTCGATACGCTGCTGCGCCGGCAACAACTCCACAAATTCCCCGAACTCGCCGCGCAGAAACCCCCAGCCCTTCTGGATGTGCTGGATGAGCGAATGCGCCTTGTACTGGGTCAGCACGCCGATGCGGCGGATACCGGAATTCATGCAATTCGATAGCGGAAAATCGATAATCCGGAACTTGCCGCCAAATGGCACCGCCGGTTTGGCGCGCCACCGGGTCATGTGCTTGAGGCGGCTACCCTGCCCGCCGGCGAGAATCAACGCGAGGGTGTCACGCGTCAGGCGACTGACAAAACGCTTGCTCTGCACTGGCTGCACGCCACCCTCCTCCCTTGCCCGCATCGCTCGTCTGTTCATGCCCGATGGCGGGCAGCGTTTCACTGCATTCGTGAAACAGGTTAATTATGCACGTCGCAGGTCATTTTGGGCTTTGATACATGTCAAAAGGGTGAAACAGAAGAAGAGATAATATATTGAAATTGAGAACATTGTTGCCTCTCCATGACCATCCCATCCGGTCTTGCTCTTGACGTCTCCACACTGCTCGACGAGCCGCGCGCTGCGCGACTGGCGGCGTGGCGACCCGTTTTCGTTTTTCCACCTTGCGTTTGTCGACGAAACCCGCACGATACGTGCAACCCTCACGCGCCACAACCGGCCGAATCGCACCATCCTGCCCGATACGCGCAAGCCGGCGGCGATCGGCGCCTTGATCCTGCTGCCCGAACTCGAAACCGTGGTCGTGGCGCACCTTCTCGAGATAGATCCTTTCGACCAACCCGCGGTGGAGGAAAGCAAGGTGCTGGCGCGCGAGTATCTCATGCGTCGATAATGTCAGCACACCCGGTGAACGCACCGGCCACGGCACTCCATACGACTGAACCCGCAGGCACGGCGCCCGCATGCGCAAGATTCTGTTTGTCACGAGTGAAGCCCAGCCGCTGATGAAGACCGGCGGGCTGGGCGATGTGTGCGGCGGCCTGCCGCGGGCACTGTATGCACTGGGCGCGGACGTGCGCCTGCTGCTGCCCGGCTATCACGACACCCTGCAGCGCGCCGGGCGGCTGAGGCCGGTCACGCAACTCACACTGCCACCGCTGGCGTCACCGGTGACCTTGCTGGAAGGCCGGCTGCCGGGCACACGCGTCAAGGTCTGGCTCATCGACTTTCCGCCTGCCTACGATCGTCCCGGCAATCCCTATGTCAACGCCCATGGCCATCCCTGGCATGACAATGCCGCGCGTTTCGCACTGCTGGCACGCGTCGCAGTGGCGATCGCGCGCGACGCAGCCGGGCTGGCCTGGCAACCGGAGGTCGTACATGCCCACGACTGGCAGGCCGGCCTGGTGCCGGCACTGCTCGCCGCGCAGGTGGTGCGCCCGGCAACCGTATTCACGATACACAATCTCGCCTATCAGGGCCTGTTTTCCTACGAGACTTTTCTGTCGCTGCATCTGCCGGCGCCGCTCTGGTCGCTGCACGCGCTCGAATTCCACGGACAGATGTCGTTTATCAAGGGCGGCATCGTGTTCGCCGATCGCGTCACCACCGTCAGCCCGACTTACGCGCGCGAAATCCAGACGCCGGGGCACGGCCATGGCCTGGACGGGCTGCTGCACCATCGCGCGGCGCGCCTGTCCGGTATCTTGAACGGCATCGATGAACACATCTGGAACCCGGCGCGCGATCCGCATCTGGCAAGCCCTTACTCGTCACGCCGTCTGGCACACAAGGCACCGAACAAGGCCGCGTTGCAGATTGAATTCAACCTGCCCGAGGATGCCGATGTCGCGCTGCTCGGCCTGGTCAGCCGGCTGGTGCACCAGAAGGGCATCGATCTGGTGCTCGCGGCCCTGCCCGAGCTGCTTGATCTGCCGGTCCAATTCGTTGCGCTCGGCGACGGCGAACCGGAGTACGAACGCGCGCTGCGCGCCGCGGCCGTGCGTTCTCCCGAGCACGTCGCCGTGCTCGCCGGCTATGACGAGGCGGTCGCGCATCGTATCCAGGCGGGCGCCGATATTTTTCTCATGCCGTCGCGCTTCGAGCCCTGCGGCCTCAGCCAGCTGTACAGCCTGCGTTACGGCACCGTGCCGCTGGTGCGGCGCGTCGGCGGGCTGGCCGATACCGTGACCGACGCCACGCCGGATGCGCTGGCCGCCGGCACCGCCACCGGGATTGTGTTCGATGCGCCCACACCGGCCGCGCTCGTGCACGCGGTCAAACGCGCCCTCGCGTTGCGGCGCGACGCGCGTCTCTGGAAGCAGGTGCAACTTGCCGGCATGCGCCAGGACTTCTCCTGGCGGCACAGCGCAAGCGAATATCTGCGCCTCTACGACGCGGCACTGCCTGGCCGGCCGCGCGCGCGCAAGGAATAGCCATGGACAAAACCCCGGGCCGGCACGCGGCCGATCGGTCGGACGCGCTGCTGCTCGAACTCGTGCGGCAGCTGGCGGCCGAGTTGCGCCGCCAGTCCGGTGTGGCGCCGGTGAGTCTCGACAGCCTGCTGGAGCGCGATCTCGGTTTCGACAGCCTGGCGCGCGTGGAACTGCTGGCGCGCATCGAACAGGCCTTCGGCGTGAGCCTGCCGGAACAGGCATTGACCACGGCGGAAACCCCGCGCGATCTGCTGCGCGCCGTGCAGGGATGCACAAGTGCCGCGAGCGCAGGACGCGCAGGAGCGGCCGCTGGACAGACTGTCGGGCTGAGCCGGCCGCAGCGGATCTCCACGCAAGTGCTGCCAGCCGCACTGGACGAAGCGCAGGCCGCGCCGGACACCACGGATAACCTCGTGGCACTGCTCGACTGGCATGTACGCGCGCATCCCGGCCGCCCGCACATCACAGTGAATGAGGCTTCACTCACTAGCGGCGAAGAACAGGAAGAAATCCTCAGCTATGCGGCGCTCCAGGACGGCGCCCGCAGCGTGGCCGCGGGCCTGCGCGCCCACGATGTCCAGCCGGGCCAGGCAGTGGCGATCATGCTGCCCACGAGCCTTGACTATTTTTTCTGCTTCTACGGAATACTCCTGGCCGGCGCCATCCCGGTGCCGATCTATCCGCCGCTGCGCGCCTCGCAGATCGAGGAACACCTGCGCCGTCACGCGCGCATTCTCG
>DATEYP010000109.1:0-4785 GCA_035256085.1 Acidiferrobacterales bacterium | reverse complement strand
GTGGTGTCGTTCCAGTCCGTCTCGAACAGCGGTTCGGCATCCG
This sequence comes from Acidiferrobacterales bacterium, assembly GCA_035256085.1. Classification (GTDB taxonomy): domain Bacteria; phylum Pseudomonadota; class Gammaproteobacteria; order Acidiferrobacterales; family UBA6901; genus UBA6901. Next base: position 4,742 of record DATEYP010000109.1, on the reverse strand, counting down.
CGCCTTCGAGGCTCACCGCCAGCGCGCCGGCCTCTTCCAGGGCGTCACCCAGACGCTGCGCATCATCGCGCGTGCTTTCGAGGGTGATTTGCTGCCAGGGCATAGAAACAGTTACAAGGTACAAGATACAAGGGAAAAGCAAGAGCTGCCCTCACTGCCCCTTGTATCTTGCATCTTATATCTTGTACCTGGTTTATTTCAGGCCCAGCTTCTTTTCCAGGTAATGGATATTGACGCCGCCGGCCTGGAAGGCGGCGTCATTCATGATGTCCATGTGCAACGGGATGTTGGTCTTGATGCCATCGATCACCATCTCGGAGAGCGCGATACGCATGCGCGCAATGGCAATCTCGCGCGTGTCGCCGAAGGCGATCAGCTTGCCGACCATCGAGTCGTAGTACGGCGGCACGCAGTAGTTGCTGTACACGTGCGTGTCCACGCGAATGCCCGGGCCGCCGGGCGGATGATACATGCTGATGCGCCCGGGTGAGGGCATGAAGGTCTTCGGGTCTTCGGCGTTGATTCGGCACTCGATGGCATGACCGCGCCACGCGATGTCCTTCTGGCGGATCGAGAGCTTCTCGCCGGAGGCGATCATGATCTGTTCGCGCACGATGTCCACGCCGGTGATCATCTCGGTGACCGGGTGCTCGACCTGCACGCGCGTGTTCATTTCGATAAAGTAGAACTCGCCGTTCTCGTACAGGAACTCGAAGGTGCCGGCGCCGCGGTAACCGATCTTGCGGCAGGCCTCGGCGCAGCGCTCGCCGATCTTGTGGCGCAGCCGTTCCGGCAGGCCGGGCGCAGGCGCTTCTTCCACGACCTTCTGGTGGCGGCGCTGCATGGAGCAGTCGCGTTCGCCGAGGTGCACGGCGTTGCCGTGGGTGTCGGCCAGCACCTGGAACTCGATGTGACGCGGGTTCTCCAGGTACTTTTCCATGTACACGATGTCATTGTTGAACGCGGTCTTGGCCTCGGTGCGGGTGAGCGAGATGGCGTTCTTGAGCGCGGCCTCGGTGTGCACCACGCGCATGCCGCGTCCGCCGCCGCCGCCCGCGGCCTTGATGATGACCGGGTAGCCGATTTTCTCCGCCAGCCGCAGGTTCTCGCGGTCTTCCTCTTCGACCGGGCCGTCCGAGCCGGGCACGGTCGGCACGCCGGCCTTTTTCATGGCTTCGATGGCCGAGATCTTGTCGCCCATGAGACGAATGGTGTCGGCACGCGGGCCGATAAAAATGAAGCCCGACTGCTCGACCCGCTCGGCGAAGTCGGCATTCTCGGACAGGAAGCCGTAACCCGGATGAATCGCCTGGGCGTCGGTGACCTCGGCCGCCGAGATCACCGCCGGGATATTGAGGTAGCTGTCCTTGGCGGCAGCCGGGCCGATGCACACGGACTCGTCGGCGAGGCGCACGTATTTGGCCTCGCGGTCGGCCTCGGAATGCAGGGCCACGGTCTTGATGCCGAGCGCGCGGCAGGCGCGCAGGATGCGCAGCGCGATTTCGCCGCGATTGGCGATGACGATTTTTTCGATCATAGGGTTTGGTTACTATTTTCAGCCACAGATGAACGCAGATGGACGCAGATAAAAACCGGGAAAATCCGATCGAACCCGTGTTTATTGGCGTTCATCCGTGCCTGAAAATCTTATGTGGGTTAGGAATATTCCCTGGAACCACAAATGAAACCAGACAATAAACGGAGAGTGATTTTGATCCGTGTCCATCTGCGTTCATCTGCGGCTGAAATTCTTACTCAATCACGAACAGCGGCTCGCCGAATTCCACCGGCTGGCCGTTTTCCTTGAGGATCGCCTTCACCGTGCCGGCCTTGTCGGACTCGATGGTGTTGAGGATTTTCATCGCCTCGATGATGCACAGTGTGTCACCGACCTTCACCTGGCTGCCGACTTCCACGAACGATGCGGCGCTAGGTGACGGCGAGCGATAGAAGGTGCCGACCATGGGCGAGGTGACCATGTGCCCGGCCGGCAGGCTTGGCGCGGCGGGGGCGGGTGCGGCAATGACGGGTGCTACGGCCGGGGCGGGCGCCGGGGCGTGCATCCATTGGGCGACCGGGGCGGCGGAGCCGGCGCGCGAGATGCGGATGGATTCCTCGCCTTCCTTGATCTCGATCTCGCCGAGGTTGGATTCCTCCAGCATTTCGATGAGTTTCTTGATCTTGCGGATATCCATAGGTTATTTGCCCTGGTTTTTCAGAATGTGGATGGCCGCGCTGAGCGCAAGCGCATAGCTTTGAGCGCCGAGGCCGCTGATGACGCCGCGTGCCAGATCGGAGAAATACGAATGCTGGCGGAATGCCTCGCGCGCGTGGATGTTGGACAGATGCACTTCGATGAACGGGATGCCGGTGGCCGCGAGCGCATCGCGCAGCGCCACGCTGGTGTGGGTGAGGCCGGCCGGGTTAATGAGGATAAAGGCGATCTTTTCCTGCATCGCGGCCTGCACCCGGCTGATGAGCTCATGTTCGGCGTTGCTCTGGAAAAACCGGATTCCATAACCGGCGGCGCGTGCCTGCTCGGAAAGTAGCGTGTTAATGCTCTCTAGGGTGTCGCGCCCGTAGTGTTCCGGCTCGCGTGCACCGAGCAGGTTGAGGTTCGGACCATTCAGGACAAGGATTTCCTGCATCTGGCAGTCAAGTTCCGTTATTTTCTGGAAAAATTCCAGTATCGCCGCGTGATACTAACCCTGGACGACAAACACGCGAATGGTACGCAGCGGATATGGGTTTGTCCAGTAAGGCGGATTTAAGCGCAGATCGCAGTTAATTGCCGGCAAATTCAAGAGGAAGCCGGCCTGGATGCTAGCAGCAGTGGTTTGAGTGCGGCTTCCAGCTCGGCGCGGTGATAGGCGCCGATTTTCACCCCGGCAATCTGGCCATCGGCGGCGATCAGTACCGAGTAGGGCAGCCCGCCTTGGCGATTACCGTAGGCAGCCATGAGTTCATAAGTGGTTTCGTCGGCGATCAGCAATGGGTAATTGATCTTCATTTCCTGCCAATAACGCGCCACTGCCTCCGGGTTGTCGATCGAGATACCGACGATTTGCAAGCCCTGCAACTCATAACGGCGTTGAAGATCGATAAATAACGGAATTTCCTGGCGGCACGGCGGGCACCAGGTGGCCCAGAAGTTGAGCAACACCACCTTGCCGCGCCAGTCGGCGAGGCTGTGGGTTTTGCCGGCCAGGTCGCGCAGGGCGAAGTCGGTGGTCGCGGCGGGCGCTTCCACGGACGGGGGGTTCAGAAAACGCGCAACGCTGAAGCCGAGAATCGCGGCGCCGATGCCGATCAGCGCCACCCACAACGCAAACTTCAGGCGTTGCGACACGCGTCAGACCTTGCCGAGCAGGGCGAGAAATTCCTCGACGTTGCGGTAACCGTAAAAGCGCAGATCCTTTTTCTCGTTGCCATCGGCGCCGAACAGCAGCAGGGCGGGCGGGCCGAACACGCTGAATTTCTGTTTGATGGCGGTGCTTGCGTCATTGTTGTCGGTCACATCCGCCTTGATCAGCACAAAATTACTCAACGCCGCGCGCACACGCGGATCAGCGAACGTGGTTTTCTCCATGCGCACGCAATCGGTGCACCAGGTGGCATAGAAATCAACAAGCGCCGGCTTGCCCTCGCGCCTGGCGCGCGCCAGGGCGTCCTCGACCTCTTTGAGCTGGGTATAACGCTGGAATAATTCACCCGTCGGCGCGGCCGTGGCCGGTGCACCGACAGTCAGGCCCGAGAAATTCTGCAGCGGCACGGGTTTTAGGATGTCGCGTTCTCCCATCAGCCCGCCGAACAGCGCCAGCACGCCCCACAACAGCAGGAAGGTGCCGAAACCCTTCCACAGGTACTGCCAGCCGCTCGCCTCTTTCGGCAGCGACTGGGTGGCGCCGAGAAACACGGCGGTCATGATCAGCAGCAACGACCACAGGATCAGCACCGGCACCTGCGGCAGTGTGCCAAGCAGGTAAATGGCCACGCCGATGAGCATGACGCCGAACACATATTTCACCCGGTCCATCCACGCACCGGCCCGGGGCAGCAGGAAGCCCGCGCCGACGCCGACCGCCACCAGAATGACGCCCTGGCCGTGCGCCATCGCGAACATGATGCCGCCGCCGAGTGTCGGGTCCTTGGTGGTGATGGCCACGCCCAGCACCGACAGCAGCACCGGCGATACGCACGCGCCGACAATCAGTGCCGAGACGATGCCGAGAAAGAACGCGCCGATGTAACTGCCGCCCTTTACCTTGTGACTGTGGTAGTGCAGGCGTGACTGGATGAAGCTCGGCATCTGCAAATCGAAGAGGCCAAACATGGACAGCGCCAGGAATGACAGGATGACGGCGAAACTGCCGATTGCCCACGGGTTCTGGAAGTAGGCCTGCAGCTGCCCGCCGGTGGCGCCGGCCAGCACGCCGGCTGCGGTATAGGTGGCGGCCGTGCCGAGCACGTAGCAATAAGACAACAGACCGCCTTGCAGCTTGCTGATGGTCTGGTCGCCGCTGCGCACGATCATGCCCGACAGAATCGGGATCATCGGCAACACGCACGGGGTGAACGTAAGCAGCAGGCCGACGCCGAATGCGGCCAGGAGGTAGCTGAAGTAGCCGGTGCCTTCGACGGTTGGCGCCTTGCTGGCCAGCGGCACGATCGCCGATTTGTCCGTGCCCGCGGCCGGCAGGCGCAGGCTGACCTTCTTGGTCTCCGGCGGGTAGCAGATGCCT
>DATEYP010000108.1:0-7459 GCA_035256085.1 Acidiferrobacterales bacterium | reverse complement strand
GCCGGCCTCCTCACAGGCGTCGAGGGCGTTGTCGACCGCCTCCTTCACCGTCGTCACCAGCGCCTTGGCGCCGGAATCGAAGCCGAGCAGGTGGCGATTCTTCAGGAAGAACTCCGAGACCGAGATCTCGCGCTGGCGATCCGCCATCTCGTCCGCGGTGCGGTAGCCTTCGGTCTTCTCCGTCGGGGTCATCGGACGCTCCACCGCGCGCTGGCAATGCCCTTACGTTAACGCCGGTGCTGGCCGGGCGCCAGCGGCGCGTGCACCGGTTAAAGGTTTGCCTCTCTGCCTGCTATGATTTGCCTATAGAACAAAAACCGCTCATCGAGACCAACCCGTATCTGCGCGACCCCGAGAAATTCCGGAAAGCGTTGATTACGAGCGTTGCAAGTTCCACTGCCATCGAGACGGGCACGCCGGTCGCATCCATCGTTCGCATGTTGGAAGAAGGCGAGAAAACAGAACCACTCACGACGGCGCAAGGCTCCACTCGATAATATCAGCATAAACAGCACGGGGCTCCGTAGAGCCCCGTTGTCACGCCTAACGTCAGTCAGGCAACGCGCTTGCCGACCCAGTCCTCCACGATCTTGCCGTCGCGATATACCACGACATAGCCCGCAGAACGGCGCGCCTGTTCACGCGCGCGGGTTACCGCGCGACGTAATGCGGCTTCGGAACCCACCAAGTCCGGATCGCGTGCGAGCGGTTGACCATTCATCTTTTCATTGCTCATGACTTCAGCTCCTCTTCCAAACGTACCGGCTCTTCACCTGAATTGTCGTACGAAACCCGCTCATTTTTTATTCATATAAACAACAAGGGGCTCCGAAGAGCCCCGTTGCCTTAGATCTAACCGCCGCATCACGCAACCTTGAAGTCGAGATGCTTGAGGTCGGCGGAAGGCACGCGTTCCTTGACGCGCAGAATTTCGACACCGACAACTTGGTTGTTGGCGTCGAAATCAAGAACGATACCTGGCTGAACCTCCTCGGATTCGATAATCTTTGATTCATCGAGGCGCAGATACAGCGCGTCGGATTTTTCGTCATAATGCATTTTCATAGCTTGCCTCGCATCGCCCGGTCGAAATAGGCAGTTACAACCCGCCACGGGTGAATGGTTTCATTGTAGACCACTCGCAGAACCCGGTCATCCCGCTCAGTAATCCGACCAAGTGCATGGTGGAGCAAGGGGTCTGTGACATCCGGCTCTGTTCTTTCCGGGGAGGATAATACCCGACTCACCCATGCTTCCAGGATACCGCGCTCCGCCATAACGGTTACGGCATGGGCGCTCAGTTTATACTCGATCTTCCCTGACATACCGTCTCCACCCTGAATTCAGGGCTATTCTGCCCCTGTCTTGGATTCATCGCCACCCCACCAGACTGCGGTTGATGAAGATGCTCCGTCACTGTATCAAAGTGCCAGAAACCTTGGCTCACAGTTTCTTGGAATATTAGCAACAATTGCTCTCTGGTACGGGTTTCTTCTCCCGGAGGGAGAAGGGACTCAACAGATGCTGTGGTGCGCACTATTTACTGTTCTCCTCAGTATGTGAAAAAACGGGTCTGGGAGACAGGTTATTCAGGACAGTAGTGGGCTTTCGCCGGAATGACGACTTAATCAGAGGTCCCCTAATTGATCCGAATGTTACTGAAAACTTTGTTCTGACCCGTGGTTTTCGGCTTTCGGTCTTAGACAAACACCGCGGGCGAAACTCCAAAGCGCTTGGCAAGCCGCTTGATCTGCCGCGCATTCATTTCTCGCTGGCCGGACAACACCTCGGAGACCACGCCTTGGCTGCCAATCTCCGGCAGGTCGGACTGCCGCAGATCGTGCTGCTACATTAGAAACCTGAGCACGGCCGACGGCTTGGCCTCAGGAATCTGAACATGCTCCGCCTCGTATTTCTCGACGAAGACACTGAGCGCATCGGCCAGCTCCGCAAATGGGTGTTTCTCGTCCTCCCCGATCTCGTCGAGGATCGCGTCCAGCATCGCAGACGCACGGGCATAATCCTTCTTCGTGCGCAGCGTGCCAAGTGACACCACGGTTCGCAGCCTATGGTAGCGCTGCGCGACAAGTTTCATGTTGAATGACGATGCGTTCACGTAACCTTTCCTAACGTAGAGACTTTCTCGGAAAGCGTTTCCGTGACTCGGATCAAATCTGTAACCAGCCTCTCTTCCACATCGAGGTGGCCTTGATACTCCGCCACATTGCGCCGCTCATGGCAAAGTGCCAATACCCGCCAGTGTTCCGGCCCGAGACCAAGCGTGTCTTGCAGGCACTGAAAGACAAGATAACGATTCTCGGAGCGGTAGCCGTGCCAACGGAGAGCCGCGAGAGCCAGCGCGTGCGATGCGTTGTAGGCAAGATCGAAGCGACTTTCGATGGAAAGCGAAGACGTGTGCGCGTCGGCAAGGCGGGCACGGCCGGATTTCACCAAACCATCGAACTCGGTCTGGCTGACCCGTTCTTTCTTCAACTTACCGATCTTTGCCAGATTTTCGAGATTTGGGGAGATCATCGTCCGATCCGATCAGATAGATTCTTGGCTGTTCCATCACCCGCTGAAGAAATCCTCCCGCTTCCGCTAACTTTCGACGCCATTCGTCACGCCCAAGCACCGACGGGTTGATGGAGCGTCCTATGGCGACCTCGGCCTTTGTCAGCGCCTGCAGGACATCCGGAAACGTCAGGTCATCGCTCACGATCATCACGTCGATATCGCTGCTGGCCGTGTCTGTACCCTTGGCCACCGAGCCATAAATGAAGGCTGCGTGCATGCGTTTTGCCAGCGGTGCCAAGGCATCACGCAGGTAGTCCGCCACGCCAAACGTCTTCAGGGCAATACTGCGCAGCTCCGCGAAAATTGGCGCCTGCCGGTTCGCCTGGTAATGCTTCTGGTTGCCGATCTTCGAGACATTCACGAGCTGTGCAGCCGCCAGCCGCTCCAATTCGCGCTGCACAGTTCCGATACCGGCGCCGGCAAACCGGACGATTTCGTTGGCATAGTAGCTGCGGTCCGGATTACCAAACAGCAACCCCAAGACCCGGCGCTGGGTTTTGGTAAAGAGGGCATCCGCCAGACTAGTCTTTTTCTTCGTTCCCATTTTGGGAATGATAGTTCCCATATTGGGTACAGGCAACCCCGGGGGCTCTGCTGGTAGCTTTCATCCCCTCTCCCTCCGGGACGACTCCAGCGACCGCCATGGATGGCGGAAGGTAGAGCAATGCAGGAGCAATTGCCGGGATGGAGGAGGTACGAGCCCACGGATGGGCGAAGGTAGAACAATGCAGGAGCAATTGTCGAGAACGAAGTTCGGAACCCGAGTCGAGAGGGCTAGGGTGAGGGCAGGTTACATCAAACCAGATCGGCCTCGACCCGCGTGCCATGGGGCCGGTCCCATTTCAGGTGCGCCTTCTTGTGGAGTTCCGGGCGGTTCTTCGCGGTATCGATGGAGACGAACATCTCGGTGGCGAGCTTTTCGCCGCGCACGCGACTGATGATGTGTAAGGGCTTGCCGGTGGTGAGCTGGGCGTACAGGCCGGCCGCGGCAATGCCCATGCCCTGCTGCCCGCGCGACTGGCTGAGCTTATGGAACTTGGAACCGTACAGGAGTTTTCCGAAGATGCGCGTGATCTGATTTTCGACAATGCCCGGCCCGTTGTCCTCGACCGCCACGCGAAACTCACCGTCTTCCTCGTCGAACACCTCGTCGCGCAGGACGTTGCAGTAGTTCCAGAGTTTTTGGACGATGGTGGAGGTATTCATTATTACTGGTCCCTTTTCGCCGTTTGCTGCGCCAGAACTACGTGGCTCTCGTCTTGTGCATCAGTCCTCGCACAACGGCCAATAACTGCTCTCGGAACCGGGTGTATTCGTCTTCCGCAGCTGCCTGTTTCATGACAACATTCAGCAGTCGCTGCGACCCTGTATCGTTTAGTTCCGCGGCAATCAACCCGCTCAGCAGCGCAGCGCCCTGGCCGCCAAGTATCTGGCCCATATCCGCACCAAGCAATCGCGCGCCGGCGCGGCGGACATCATAGTCCTCTGCCGTAAGCATCTCATCCTCTTCGAGCAACAATCGCTCCCGATGACAGGGATCGCCGTAGTTCCGCAGTATCATCCAGAAATCCACGGCGTCGCGATTCGTTTCCCGGCCACGCTCTGACCACGAAAAGAGTTTCAGCGCCGCCAGCCCAGCCAGACTGGTGACCCGTACAGACAGTTGTGGCGCAAGCTCCAGAAGGGGCGCTGCACGAAACGCCTCGGCAAATCCCAACAGGCTCATGACCGTCTCGCCTTCCGGTGGCCAGGCGATCCGTCGTTCACTGTCTTCAACGCCACCGAAAGGAACAATATCCAACGGAACTCCACTCGACGGCATAAACAGCCGATGCAATCGATGGGCGTCGGGCGTAAAAGCGGCATCGGAAATCAGTCTTTCCCGCAGGCCCTCAAACTCGCCCCAGGATGAAACTTGAATGCCGACATCGATATCGCGCGTCAGGCGGGCAACCGGTACCTGGTAGATGTAATCGAGCCAGATGTCCCGCGCCAGCGCGCCCGCAATGAAAAAGTCGAGCCGCTGCGCGTGCGCCGCCGCATGCACCGCGCGCAGCACCGCAACAATGGCGGGATCAATCGGCCGCGATGGTCTTGGCGAGGTATTTGTCATACACCATCCCTGCGGTTTCCCGGCAGCGGTCGTCGCCGGTTGCGAGCAAGTCAGCGTAGATCAGCGCCGGCGGCACCACATCGGGGAATTCCCACTCGTGATCAAAATGCCAGAACCGGTCGAGAAGAATCACCGGCCCCTGCGGATCGACCACGAGCCTGTGTTTCTTCAGGAAGGCCGCGCGATCGTCGGCGTAGATCGTGATGTCTTGCGGCTTGAGGTACCGCGTCACCATCTCCGCCGCTCCTTCGCCGCCCAGCCACGCGCCCAACTCGCGGTATGTGGCTTTCTTCCACCAATCCGGCGTCGTCGCGTTCAACGGACGATACCGACGCGGGTCGAGGCGCGGGCGCAGCACCTGCGCATAGGCCTCAACCCAGAGATCGAGCAATCGGCGCCGCTGCAACAGTCGTCGCTGTCGCGCACGTCCGCGCGCACCTTCGCGGCGACCGAGCTCAACGACATGGCCCATGCGGCGCAGATCATCGAGGATGCGCCCCACGGTGCCATGCGCCACACCTGCCATTTCGGCGATCTCCCGCACCGGGGCATTCACACGCCCGGGATCGCACAGCAGCGCAAACACCACCTGAATTCCGGCCGGCTGAAAGACGCGCACCGCCTGCCCGGCCCTCGGCGTGCGGACAGGCTTGTTGCCCGTATGCCAGAGCACGAGTCCCGGCTGCTCGATCCAGGCGTTACCCACCGCATCGACAAACGCCACACCCTTCTCCCGCAGTCGCAACGCCACGGGTGGCGTCACATAGTCCGCGATCAGCATCGCCCGCCCTTTCGCGCCCGCCAATGGGTGCAGCATCGGACCCAATGCGGCCGGGGCCAACCGCTTGCGCACCATCGCGGCGTAGAGCGTGCGGTCGCGACCACGCCCCACCCGTAGCCAAACATCAGCCCCCTCATCCGCTTTCGGCTTGGCCGTGTGCTCGACAGTGAGCCCGAAACCTTTCAGCGCTTCTATTCCCCGCGCAAGGACCTCCCCCGCCATTGCTCCGGGGGTGGCGGCCACAACCGTCTTTTTAAGCGCTTTCCGAGCCATACCCCATTATTTGTCCATTTTATATAAATGTCCACTTTGAGTGGACATTACGTGTTCATGGACAACATAGTGGCCTGGGTGTTTGGCCACCCAGAAGCACGGGGTGAACGAGTCCAAGGGTGAGGGAGGTAGAGTCGAGTCTGGTTTTGTAGGTCGGCCTTTAGGCCGACATGTCGCCCTGAAGGGCGACCTACAACCCGCGGCCTTGATCGGTCGTCAAGGCTTCACCTGCGGCGACCCGGCGCACCAGCATCAGTGCTGCCTCCAACTCCCGTGCATTTTCCTCCAACCGTTGGCGGTTGAGAGTATAGCCGCGGGTCAGGTGCTCCTTGAGAGTCTGGGTGGCCCAGATACGGAATTGGGTACCCCGCTTGGACTTCGCCCGGTAACCGACCGAAATAATGACATCCAGGTTGTAGAACTGGGTGTCATACGTTTTACCGTCGGCGGCAGTTATCCGGAAATTTCGGATAACTGAAGATTCATCCAATTCCCCTTCCTTGAAGACGTTTCCAATGTGCTCCGAGACCGTCCTGACGTTCTTGTCCAACAGCTCGCTCCCCTGCCTCCTTCCCTGGATTTTTGAATATTAGCGTTTATTGCTCTCTGGCACGGGTTATCGGTTTGGCAACCACCAGTACCCACGCTGCCCCAAGGCCTGGGTGTCTCGCAATAGTTTACACGTGTAGCGTTATGCGCTACAGTTTGCATTGTGATCCAGAGCTTCCGTCATAAGGGCCTGCGCGACCTGTTCCAGACCGGTGCAAGTACCGGGGTACGGCCGGACCACCAGAAACGGGCACTCCGCATCCTGCATGCGCTCCACCAGGCGCAGAGACTACAGGATTTGAGCATCCCCGGCTTCGGGCTCCATCCCTTACACGGAAAACCAAAACGCCACGCAGTCTCGGTCAACGGCCCCTGGCGCATCACCTTTGAGTGGATCGAGGGCGATGCGTGGCGCGTGGACCTGGAGCAATATCACTAAGAGGTCTGACCCATGGCACGAAAGAAAGAATATCTGGTTACCGGAACCTCCAAGGTCCCTCCCGTCCACCCAGGCGAACTACTGCGTGAAGACGTTTTGCCCGCGTTGGGAATGACTGTCAGCGACGCGGCGCGCGAGCTGCGCATCAGCCGCCAGACCCTGCATCGCATCCTGTCCGGCACCATGGCGGTGTCGCCGGAAATGGCCGTGCGGCTCGGAAAATTCTGCGGCAACGGGCCCGGGCTGTGGCTGCGCATGCAAGCGGCTTACGACCTGTGGCACTCCGAGAGACGCATGCGGGAGGAGATCAAGCGTATCCCCACCCGACACGCTGCGTAACTTCCATGAATGCCTGAGACACCCGCTACCGCCAAGTAGCCCCTTCTGCGGAATAGAGTGGAATGGCACTTGCATATGCCTTCTCCACCATGATGCCCACGCGTAGTGCGTAGCCCGGTTGAAGCACAGCACCACCCGGGAGGCTGACGCTGCCTTCCAGATCGGCCTCAACCCGCGTGCCATGCGTCCGGTCCCATTTCAGGTGCGCCTTCTTGTGGAGTTCCGGGCGGTTCTTCGCGGTATCGATGGTGTTCCGTCCCAGCAAATCGGGGCCAGTTTTGCCCCCTAAATCCCACCTAATCGGGGCCACCTCAAAGAGGCCTTTTCCCACCTAATCGGGGCCACCGTCGGTCATGGTTATGCTGCGCGCTTTTTCTCTTCAAGGGGG
>DATEYP010000107.1:0-6983 GCA_035256085.1 Acidiferrobacterales bacterium | reverse complement strand
CAACTCAAGTCGCTGGTCGGTGACGTACTCGCCGAGGCCAAACGCCAGGGCGCATCGAGCGCCGAGGCAAGTGTAAGTGTGAACCAGGGGCTGTCGGTGACGGTGCGCCTCGGCGAAGTTGAAACCGTCGAGCACAATCGCGACAAGGGCCTGGCGCTGACCCTGTTCTTCGGCAAGCAGAGCGGCTCGGCCAGCACCTCGGACCTGTCGCCCGCGGCGGTGCGCGACTGCGTGCGTGCCGCCGCGACCATAGCGCGCTACACGGCGGCGGATGAATTTTCCGGACTCGCCGATCCCGACCAGCTGGCGCGCGAGATTCCGGATCTCGATCTTTATTATCCCTGGAACCCGAGCGTGGAGCAGGCCATCGAACTGTCGCTCGCCTGTGAAGACGCGGCGCGCGCGGTCGATGCACGTATCACCAATTCCGAGGGCGCCACGGTGTATTCGTACGAAAGCACCGACGTGTACGGCAACAGCCACGGTTTCCTCGGCGCCACGGCCACCACCCGGCACGGCATGAGTTGCGCGGTCATCGGTCAGGACGACTCCGGCATGCAACGTGATTATTGGTACACCGCCGCGCGCGACCGGGCCGATCTTGAGGCGGCGGCGGCAGTAGGCAAGAAAGCGGCGGAGCGCAGCGTGCGTCGTCTCGGTGGCCGCCAGCTCAGTACTCGTCAAGTGCCGGTCATCTACGAAGCACCGGTGGCCGCGAGCCTGCTGTCGCACTTCGTGAGTGCGATCCGTGGCGCCAGCCTGTACCGCCGTTCCTCATTCCTGCTCGATCACCTGGGCAAACCGGTGTTCGCGCCGCAGGTGCGCATTCACGAGCAGCCGTTCCTGAAAAAGGCGCTCGGCAGCACGCCGTTCGACAACGATGGTGTGGCGCCGGCCAATCGCGACCTCGTGCGCGACGGCATTCTGCAGGGTTATGTGCTGGACGTGTACTCGGCGCGCAAGCTCGGCCTGCGCAGCACCGGAAATGCCGGCGGCGTGCACAACCTCACCATCCAGCCGGGCGACCAGGACTTGGCCGGCTTGCTCAGGCAGATGTGTACCGGGCTGCTGGTCACCGAACTCATCGGTTTCGGGATCAATGGCGTGACCGGTGATTATTCGCGCGGCGCGTCCGGTTTCTGGGTGGAGAACGGCGCGATCCAGTACCCGGTCGAGGAAATCACCATCGCCGGCAACCTCAAGGACATGTTCCGCGGATTGGTAGCGGTCGGCAACGACGTGGACCGCAACGGCAACATTCGCACCGGATCGATCCTGATCGAGTCCATGACACTCGCTGGCAGCTGACGGCTGGACGGGGCAGATAGAGGATCAGTGAACATACGCCTTGAAGTTAACTAAAAGCAGGTGAGATTGAATGTCTTTGTATTCACCGCTCTTTAAAGTTCTCAACGATGCCAAAGTGCAGTATGTAGTCGTTGGCGGACTGGCAACCGTTCTGCACGGTTATGCCAGATTAACCGCCGACATCGATTTGGTGATTAATCTGGAACAGCGCGAGGCGGAGAAGGCCATCAGCGCCATACTGGCCTGTGGACTGAAACCCAGGCTACCCGTTGATCCCATGCAGTTTACGGATAAGGCTATCCGCGAAGGCTGGATTAAAGACAAGAACATGCGGGTGTTTTCATTTTACCAGCCGGACAATCCATTGATGATTCTGGATGTGTTTGTGCGCGAACCTTTCCCGTTCAAGGAAATGGCACAACGTGCCGTACTGATGGATTTGGGCGGGATCGTTATTCCGGTTTGTGCTATTAATGACTTAATCGCCATGAAGCAACAAGCTGCCCGCCCCAAGGATTTGGAGGATATCAAATACCTGCAAGGGCTGTTGGATAAAGATGATGAAACCTGAAACCGGCCAAAACAAACTAACCGAAGAAGAGAAAGCGCACCTGCGCTTGTGGGCCAGCGCCACACCTGCGCAACGGCTTGCCTGGTTGGAAGAGGCACAGCGGATTGCATATCAATCGGGCGCCCTGCAAAAGACACAGAATTTAAATAATCCGGACGTAGTAAGCGGCTGGTAGCGTTCAGCTGGCCGCTCCTGCGCATCCCTGCGCCCGCGGCATTAGTGTGCATCCATGCACGTCATCGTGCGCCTGGCCGCCCTGGTGCCCAAGCCACGCGTGAACCTGACAAGATTCCACGGTGTCTTTGCACCGAACAGCCACCTGCGCGCGCAGGTGATACCGGGCCGCCGCACGGGCGAGACAGCCGAGGAAGCAGACAGGACAGCCGCCGCGGGACACGCGGCCATGCCTGGGCGCAGCGCTTGAAGCGTGTCTTCAACATCGACATCGAAACGTGTAGCCATTGCGGCGGGGCGGTGAAGATCATCGCCTGCATCGAAGACCCAATGGTCATCGAAAAGGTACTCACCCACCTGAACAAACAAACCGCCTCCGCGAAACCCACCGAGCTGCACGAGAGCCGGGCACCCCCTCAAGCTGTCCTGTTTGGCGCACCTTAAGGAAAAAACAACAGCGTGGCGGCACTCGGCGGAGGTGCCAAGGGATCTGTCGGTCTGAAGGCTGGAATTGGCCAGAATACGGCAACGCATTGCCGGTTTTTCCCGGCAGGGCCGCGGGTCGTGCAATGTTGAGTGGCTCTGGCGGGGCAAACAACACGGTTGAGTGCGGGTGGTTTTTCAGGAAAGAGGGGTTTATTCTTCCTATACTTGCCCCCGACACCGGAAAGTAGTCGTCCGCGCCAACAAGGTCCGCAGCGCGTCCCTGACCACGCGGTATCGAGATAAGATGAGAAGAGTGGATGTCTTTTGCGAGAGAACCTGCGGCGATGCCACGGGGCGGTTTGAGGAGCCGGTGACGGCCACGCAATTTGTTGCGCTGCTTCAGCCCATCTTCATGGATTAATGTACAGATGTGTGCCCACATCGGAAACAAACTTTCCCTGATTGGTGATCTTCCCGTAGAAACAATGATCATGACGCGTATCGATACAGAACAGCCAAGACACGCTGATGAGTTCTTCAATTGGACGGTAATGCTGTCCATAATGCTCTTTGGTCTCAACAATTGGTGGCTGAAATATGCTTTCCACAACTGGCTGACGGGGAAATTGTCGGATTTTCTGTTCTGCTTTTTCTTCCCGCTCTATTGTTCCGCCATCCTGTCTTTGGTGACAGACTGGCCAATCCGCAGACGGGTCTGGTTCGGGGTAGGACTGACCTTGGTTCTCTTTGTGGCCGTGAAGACTTCGCCCGTCCTGTCCTCATGGGTGAGTGACGTGTTGTCAGTGGCCTCCCGAATCCTCTTTGGAGGCGACAGCATCAATCGCGTAGATCCTACGGATCTGATTGCCGCCCCGGTCGTCGTGTGCTCAGTACTATTCGCATTAAGGCGGGAGAATCCGGCATGATAAAAAGCTTGATGCAGCATCGTGTCGCCAAGTTGCTCGGTTTCATAGCAGTAATACCGTTGCTCATCGGGCATGGCGTTGGTGGCTGTTTCCCCTGGGATAATAGCGGTAGCTGTGGTGATCCGGAAACCCAGAACTATGTGATCTCAGGATCCGTCGATCCGAACTCGTCTATCAATGTTGGTCACAACCTGAAAATTCTTGTGGGCCCCATAAACTACATGAGTCCAGCCAGCGCTGCAGGCGGCTCAGTGCCTCCTATTACATACTCCATGACCTACGAGGCTGATAATGGCGGGACTAGTGCCCATTACATGTACGTGACTATCAACGATGCCCCGGGCGGGAACGCCATTGGAGAAATGTGGGTTCACTCGCTTGGTAAGAGCATGAAGCTGATACATCCAGCGGCGAATGCGTCGTACCTGAGCGTCTCCTTTGCCATCGACAACCAAGAGTTCGACCTCCCTCAGAGCTCGATAATCGCCGGATCGTCCAGCTACACGTTGTCAGGCGGTAGTACTGGCGCGGAAGGGATTACAATGATTACCCCGTTGGAAATTTCTCTGAACGGCACACCGATTTACACGCATGCCGCGTCCCCGATTTTCGTACAGCCGCCCATCGTGTTTCCAGCGGCCCCCGGCGACGTGTTAAGGATACGGGCCGGAGGCGCGTATCCGAGTGCGGAACTATCGTCAATCTGGTTGCATACTCCAAGCGGGAACGGGATCAAGCTGTTCCAGGCCATGCGAAGCAGTGATACTCAGTATACCAGTGTATTTTTCGACGCTCGGTATGTTCTAGAATAGTCTGCAGAGACCGAGTCAGCGGCTTAGGAAAAAAGGGGGCCGCTAGCCAAAGGAAGGAAAAGGGAGCCCTCGCCCAGTCAATTCCAATCCAGGTTTGAGTCTAAACGAAAGCCCAAGGCGGTAGAACCTGGGTTTACGCAGCATGGTTGGATCGCGGATTTGGGGACGCTACCCTTTTTTAGTCATTCAAAGAACCCCCGTTTTTACAGGTGAAAGAGGAAAACGGGACGCTACGTTCGCAGTAACAGGGGAAAAAGGGGAATTAAATATTAAGCAACCACCCGCACTGCCTCCGCCGCCGTCACAATCCGAATGCCTTGGTATTCCTTGAGATCGAGCAAATGCCGATCCCCCGAGACGGTGAGTTCTGCCTTGGCAGCAAGCGCACAGGCGAGCACAGCGTCGTCGGAAGGGTCATTGAAGATGGTCTGATGGATGATCGCGGGAACAACGATGGTGGTCAGCGCCGCGTAACCGTTGAAGACTTCAACTGCGCTCAGCCCACGGGTTTCAAGTTACTTGGCGAACTTCTCGCGCATCAGTACACCGCGCAGTTCGGCGAGCAGTACTGCGCCGGTGCAAAGCAATATGGATTTAGTGCGTGCCGCGTCGATCAGCTTGCCGGGCGTGCCGTGCCACAGGAGGCCCGAGATCGCCGTGTTGGTATCAAGTACCAGCCGCACGACGGACTTCTGCGCGATAGGCGTCGATCTCGGCCTGAATCTCTTCCGGTGTCATCGGCGGCAGCAGGTTGGCCGCCAGTACTTCACGCGCGGCGGCCAGCTTATCAACCCGTCTTGCACGCAGTGCCTCGCGCAACATCCGCTCCAGTTGTTCCGGGGTGAGTAACCCGGCGGCCTGCGCCTCGGCGGCGAGCGGATCGGGCAACTCCAGTTTTACTTGCAGTGTCGTCATGGCTTCACCTCTTTAGCGGCCCGCTTGGGCGAGTACCGTCTCTCAATAATCTTTGAGTATAAATTTTCATTAAAGCATAGCGTACCACAAAAAGACGAATAGACTGGCGGATTTGGGGAGGCTACCCTTTATTTCGCCCCTAAAAAGTAAAAAGGGGACGGAGGAGAATGGCACTTACTTAAGACGAGCCACGGCGGTGTTCGGTCCCTCGCCCCCTCGCCCCCGGTGTTGTATAGCCCGGAGGCATAGGTAACAGATGTTCGAGGACATGGGTAACACTTTCCTAAACTGGCTGACAATGCTCCGGATTAAAGCGTATCGGGTAATTGCTGTGCGCCGTGGAAGACGGCAATCACGTAAATGCGATCCGTCATCACCCGATAGATTAGGCGATACGGGAAGACGATCAACTCTCGGAGGTTCCGGTCATCGTACGCCGGTACGATGCGTCCGGAGTGCGGGTGGTCGATGAGCTGTTGGGAGCGGCGTGTGAGTTTATCGACCAGGCCCTGGGCGTAAAACGGCGCATCGCGCTTGACGTACTGGTAGATGCCATCGAGGTGGACTTGCGCCTCGGGCGTCCAGATCACCCTCATTCAGGCAGGCTATACTTGGCGCGTACGGTTTTGACGTCATCGCCGCGACCGGCGTCGCTGTCGGCCAGCCCCCGCTCGATCGCTTGGCGCTCATAGAGTTCGCGCATCATGTCATCGTAGGTGGCGTCGTCCGGAAGCCGATCGATCAGCTGGTGGGCTACTTGCTTGCGGTTGGCGTTGGGCATGGGCCGTCTCATCGCGTGTTATCTCTGTATTGAGTTTACTCGACCGATGTCGTTTTGTCTTGCGCGACTGTTTCATTATTGGCCGCCGCGCCCTCAAATTGGTCTGGCAGTCCGGATGCGTGGCCTGGCGAATCGCCCGCAGTGTGCGGATCGCCACATGGGTATAGAAGCGCAGCACCGGTAACGCACGGCGGCGTGTACAACCTCACCATCCAGCCGGGTGACCAGGACCTTGCCGGCCTGCTCCGGCAGATGGGCACCGGGCTGCTGGTCACCGAGCTCATCGGCTTCGGCGTCAACGGCGTGACCGGCGACTATTCGCGCGGCGCAGCCGGCTTCTGGGTGGAGAACGGTGTGATCCAGTACCCGGTCGAGGAAATCACCATCGCCGGCAACCTCAAGGACATGTTCCGCGGTCTGGTGGCGGTCGGCAACGACGTGGACCGCAACGGCAACATCCGCACCGGCTCAATTTTGATCGAGTCCATGACACTCGCTGGCAGCTGACGGCTGGACGGGGCAGATAGAGGATCAGGGAGAGATTGAATGTCTTTGTATTCACCGCTCTTTTAAGTTCTCAACGTTGCCAAAGTGCAGTATGTAATCGTTGGCGGACTGGCAACCGTGCTGCACGGTTATGCCAGATTAACCGCCGACATCGACCTGGTGATTAATCTGGAACAGCACGAGGCGGAGAAGGCCATCAGGGCCATACTGGCATACGGCCTGAAACCCAGACTACCGGTTAATCCCATGCAGTTTACGGATAAGGCTACCTGCGAACGCTGGATTAACGACAAGAACATGCTGGTGTTTTCATTTTACCAGCCGGACAATCCATTGTTGATTCTGGGTGTGTTTGTACGCGAACCTTTCCCGTTCAAGGAAATGGCACAACGTGCCGTGCTGATGGATTTGGGCAGGATCATTATTCCGGTTTGTGCTATTACTGATTTAATCGCCATGAAGCAACAAGCTGCCCGCCCCAAGGATTTGGAGGATATCAAATACCTGCAAGGGCTGTTGGATAAAGATGATGAAACCTGAAACCGGCCAAAACAAACTAACCG
>DATEYP010000106.1:0-9195 GCA_035256085.1 Acidiferrobacterales bacterium | reverse complement strand
CGCCAAGGTGGTGAAGAGCGCGCCCTGCCAGGAAGTAGTGATCGATGCCGATGATGTCGATCTTGCCATGTTCCCGATCCAGACCTGCTGGCCGGGCGACGCCGGACCGCTGATCACCTGGGGCCTCACGGTCACGCGTGGCCCTTATAAGGAACGCCAGAATCTCGGTATTTATCGCCAGCAGGTGATTGCGCGCAACAAGGTGATCATGCGCTGGCTGGCGCAGCGCGGCGGCGCGCTTGATTTTCGCGACTGGCAGGAAAAACATCCGGGCGAAAACTTTCCGGTGGCGGTGGCGCTGGGCGCCGATCCGGCGACGATACTGGGCGCGGTCACGCCGGTGCCGGATGCGCTTTCCGAATACGGATTCGCCGGCCTGCTGCGCGGCGCCAAGACCGAAGTGGTGAAGTGCCTGACCTGCGACCTGCAAGTCCCGGCCAGTGCCGAGATCATTCTCGAAGGCCATATCGCGCCCGGCGAGATGGCGGACGAAGGCCCGTTCGGCGATCACACCGGCTATTACAACGAGGTCGAGCGCTTCCCGGTTTTCACCATCACCCGCATCACTCATCGCCTGAGCCCGATCTACCACAGCACCTACACCGGCCGGCCGCCGGATGAACCGGCGGTGCTGGGCGTGGCGCTGAACGAAGTGTTCGTGCCGCTGCTGCAAAAGCAGTTCCCGGAGATCACCGACTTCTATCTGCCGCCGGAAGGCTGCTCGTACCGGGTCGCGTGCGTGAGCATGAAGAAGCAGTACCCGGGGCACGCCAAGCGCGTCATGTTCGGCGTGTGGAGTTTTCTGCGCCAGTTCATGTACACCAAGTTCGTGATCGTGACCGACGACGACGTGAACGTGCGCGACTGGCAGGACGTAATCTGGGCGATCAGCACGCGCATGGATCCGGCGCGCGACTGCACCGTCATCGAGAACACGCCGATCGATTACCTGGACTTCGCCAGCCCGGTGTCGGGCCTCGGTTCCAAGATCGGTTTCGATGCCACCAACAAATGGCCGGGCGAAACCAGCCGCGAATGGGGCAGGCCAATCTCCATGTCCCCCGAAGTCAAGGCACGCGTCGATGCGCTCTGGGCGGAACTCGGCATCGGTTAGGGAAGCCGGAATGGAAAGCCCAGGGCAGCCGCCGGTAAACACAGATACATATCGACTTCTCAATGCAGGCGTTACCGTGACTTATTGAGGAGAACGCTAAATAGTGCGCACCCCGTCAAACCCTGGGTCCCTTCTCCCCGCGGGAGAAGGACACGCCTCCAGGGATGGAGGCGGTACGAGTCCATGGATGGGCGAAGGTAGAACAATGCAGGAGCAATTGCCGAGAGCCGCGTCGGGGACAAGCGGTCGAGGATGAGGGCCAGTTTTTTCCGCGGTTTGTCCTCTCCCCGACCCTCTCGACTCTGGTTCCAAACTTCGTTCTACCTCCTCCATCCATGGAGTCGTCCCGCAGGGAGAGGGAGAAAAACAGTGCGCACTATTTGGTGGTCGGATTAGTAACTTCGGGTGTCTGCCAGAAACGCCCAGAATAGATACGCCAGCGCCCTTCGCAGGAAGACGTTCAAGCCGCTCGTGCTTCCTTCAAACACGGATTTTGGCCTTTTAGGCGGGCTATGATGTTCGCGGCCTTGCCCTGGTACTGCGCCAGATCACTGATGCGAGTCGTCGCCGCGTCCAGCAACTGACGTTGGAGTGTGTTCGTGTTTTGCAAGCGCCCGATCTCCAAGTATGCCGCTTCCAGGGCCGTGTCTCTGTACTGGAACACGGCGTTCGGGCTCATCCACATCCTTGGCAGGGAACACATCCTTGGCAGGGAAAAGTTCTCGAATTTGTTCATATGCCTTTCCTCGTCATTTGGTTTCATCCAGACCGGAATTGGATCGACCGGTGCTGAGTCCATCCGTCCTTAACGACACTTATCGCACAGTCGTCAATGGCGCGCTGTGCGTTTCCGTACATTGTGCGTTACCGCACACCTGCCCGGTTTTTGGGCTGGTGCCGAATTGCTTCTGGGTTTTCTATTGCTGTATGAAAATTCAGTTCTGTTACGACAATAACCTGTCTACTTCAATACCGGGAGTTTTATGGTTATCAACAAAGCCATGCGCAGCACAGGGCATTGGGGGGGATTCTCTCTGGTATATTTTGGCGTAGGCATCACCTCGATCATGGCGCGGCCTTCCGCGGTCGCATTATCGGCGACCGGATCGTGCTCGCCTTTGCCAACGGCATGGATGCGGTAACCGTCGATGCCCTTGCTGACCAAGTAGGCCTTGATCGCCTCGGTGCGGCGCTCGAAGCGAGTATATCGGCGCGGCGGCAGTTCCTGAACTTCGTCTGCAGCCGCATCGATCGGGCTGGCAATACATCGTTCTTCATTTTCATACCGGTTCCGATACCCCGCCGGTTGGCGGGGTATCCAAGCTCAGCTTCGCCTTCGGCTGAAACGCCTGACCGGCACATGGCGTCAACACCCGGCTGGGTGTGCTGTCGCCGCCCATAAACCAGGCGATACCTGTCATGTCTTCATCGCCGACCACGGTATTTCCGCCGAGATACCTTCGATTGCGAGCGAATTGGGAACCGGCAATCGATCTGTACGGCAACGCACAGAACTCGTTGGGTACTCGGCGGTTTAATATTATTCAAGGCGTGGCATGAAGCGAGTATCGCGTGAGACACGCTATGACAAAGCAAGGGGGGTTGATATGAATCGGGATCTCGTTCAAGGCAACCTGAAGCAGTTCAAGGGCAAGGTGCGTGTGCACTGGTGCACCCTCATCGGCGATCACCTCGGCGTGATCAGCGGGAAGCGTACACAATCCGCCGGCGAGAGACAGTCGGCCTACGGCGTACTCCGCTCAAAAGCATTGCGGGGCACACTGAACAACGATTCTTCGGCGCGTTCTTTTTTCATCTAGCCGCGCACGCGAACCGTTCAAGGCCTGACGATGAATAGCCATTCGGACCGCTACTTCATTGGACCCGTCATATCGTGGCGGGCCGTTTACAGTCTGGCGTCAACCATTTCAGGAGTAATAATATGCTCGAAACTATTGCAATTATCCTGATCGTCCTCTGGGCACTTGGCCTGGTCTCCTCATACACCATGGGTGGATTGATTCATGTTCTCCTGGTGATCGCGATCGTCGTGATCTTGATACGCGTCATAGGCGGTCGACGCGTGTAACGACCCTCGATTGATGTGATGCAGCGAAGCAGTGGGCATGGCAGCCCGGCTGCTCGCGGGTCCGGTTTTGCAAGTCATCCCCTGCCACGCCACCCGTGGCGGGATTCAGTGGTTTTTCTACGGGAGGAAATACAATGAACGCACTCAAGACTCTGGCAATCGTGTTGATCGTGGCCGGCGCACTGGGGCTGGTGTATGGCAGTTTCACCTATACCAAGGATACACATGAGGCCAAGCTCGGGCCGATCGAGTTGTCGGTGAAGGACAAGGAGACGGTCAACATTCCGGTCTGGGCAGGCATAGGTGCGATCCTGATTGGCGGCATACTTCTGCTTACCGGTAGCAAGAAGGGCTAGGGAAGGCAGCCTGCACAAGGTCCATTGCGCCAATAACGGCGCCTGGAAAAATAGTCACTCAAGCGTCTGCTGACTGGCGCAACAAAGCCGTTTGCAGGTCGGAATTGATTTTCTTAACCTCGGCGCGACAGCGTGAAGCGGGAGTCCGAAGGTAGTGCATGGACGCCGCGCAGCGGGTGGTGCTCACCTGTTCACTCGCTAATGATTTGAAAATGAAAAGAACCTTTCGCTCAGAACGAAAACCGTCGCGGACCGGCAAACCGGCAAATCCGGGACCCGATCCCTTGAAGCGCACGCCGATAAACGTACGCAGCTTTTCGCTTGTCATGCTCACAGTGCTCGCGGTCATTTTTACGTTGAATTGGGCCAAAGCGGTTTTTATCCCGTTGATGCTGGGCGTGATGATCAGCTACGCACTTTCTCCCCTTGTGGCTCTGATACAAAAATGGCACGTCCCGCGCGCCATCGGCGCCGGCGTGTTGTTGCTCGGTATCGTGGGCGGGGCCGGCTATCTGGTTTATTCGCTCAGCGACGATGCGGCCGAGTTGATCGAAACCTTGCCCGAGGCCGCGCAAAAGTTTCGCAAGACATTGCGCGCCGAGCGGGGAACATCCGAAGGCACGATGGAAAAGGTGCAAAAGGCCGCCACGCAGATCGAGCGCGCGGCGAGCGAAACAGGCGCCCCGGCGCCCGTTGCCCCGAGCGGCGTAACGCGCGTGCAGATCGAAAAACCAAAAATCAATGTCAAAGACTACCTTTTGATCGGCACACTGGGTGTGTTTGGGGCCGCTGCGCAGACCGGCATTGTATTATTCCTGGCGTATTTTCTGCTGGTTTCGGGCGACACGTTCCGGCGCAAGCTGATCAAAATCACCGGCCCTACCCTCAGCGAGAAAAAAATTACCCTGCAGGTACTGGACGACATCAACGGCCAAATCCAACGCTATCTGCTGGTACTGGTGTTCACCAGCATCCTGGTGGGCATCGTGTCCTGGCTCGCGTTTCTGTGGATAGGTCTGGAGCATGCGGCGATCTGGGGAATTGCCGCGGGTGTGTTCAACACCATTCCCTATCTCGGTCCGGTCGTAGTCGGCGGCGGCACCTCGCTCGTTGCCCTGTTTCAATTCGGAACTATCAACATGGCGCTCTTGGTCGGCGGTATCTCGCTGGCCATTACCAGCCTGGAAGGCTACTTGCTGACCCCATGGCTGACGGGTCGCGCCAGCAGGATGAGCGCGGTCGTGGTTTTCGTCAGCGTGCTGTTTTGGGGCTGGTTATGGGGCGTATGGGGCTTATTGCTCGGCGTGCCGATCATGATGGTCATCAAGGCGGTATGCGACCGGGTGGATGAGTTGAAACCCATCGGCGAGCTGCTCGGCGAGTAGCGGCAGCTTTATACCTGGCCGCTGCCTGAGTAGCTGGAGACCGCTCCGGATATCCGGGGAGCTTAACGCGCTGCCGCAGTGCGCCGTTCGGCCTTGCCGCGGTTGCTGCCCTTGGCCGCAGCACGACGTTCAGCCACCACGCGGTTACGGCCACTGACTTTGGCCGCGGCGAGCGCCTTGTTGACGCGCGCAAGGAAGCGCTCCAGGTCTTCACCTTTGTGAAACTGGCTGGCGCCGATACTCACGGTAACCGGAATTTTCTTGCCGTTGAAACTGCAGTCGGCATTTTCGACGCCGTCGCGGATGCGCTCGGCGATTCCGGTGGCGTTCTTGAGCGTGGTGTTGGGCAGCACGACCAGAAACTCTTCGTCTCCGTAACGCCCGGCGTGGTCGGGCATACGCAGGGTGTCGGTGAACACCGCGGCGACCGTCTGCAGCGCCTTGTCGCCGGCCTTGCGTCCCATCTGGCGGTTGATGCTGGTCAGAAGGTCAAGATCCACCAGCGCCACCGACAGCGGGTGGCTGTAGCGGTTGGCGTAGGACATGGCATTCAGCAGGCTGGCGGTGATACCGCGCTGGTTGGGCACGCGGGTGAGTGCGTCCATGGTGCCAGGTGTCGCGGCGCGCGGCTTGGCCTTGAGGTGCGCCTCGTAGTCGCGCGCCAGCGGCGTAAGCAGCAGCACATGGACGAGCACTGCTGTCAGTACTGCCACGAGCGCCGCGGTCAGCCAGACACCGGCGCCGGCGGCACTGACGATAAACGCGCCAGCGAGCGTCAGCAGCAGCAGCCAGGCAAAGCTTCGCCCCGTTAATAGATCGCCCTGTGTGTCCTTGAGCCAGCTCATCAGCCCTTTCCTGGCCGACCCGGCCCCACTGCCCTGTGCTGATTTCACATCATCTCCCGTTTAATGAAAGCAGGCCTGCGCAAAATGAACCTGTAAAAATTCGAATACACGCCGTGCACGAACCAGCCGTGCATTCGTTACAGCAACCTGCCGTTTGACCTAACTATAGATTATGGAAAGACGAACAAAAGCCGGATTTCCCGGTTTTTTCGCCCTGGTGCCGGCATTACAACGATTGCAGGTTGGCATAGGCCAGCACCAGCCACTTGGACCCGATGCCGTTGAAGTTCACCTGCACACGCGCGTGCTCGCCCTGGCCCTCGATACCCAGCACTACGCCCTCGCCGAACTTGGCATGCAGTACGCGCGTTCCCAGACGCATGACTGCACCTTTGCCGGGCGCGCCAGTATGCGGCGAAATGCCCGCCGACGCACCCGTCCCGCCCCACGCCTGCCGTGAGCCCGTCGATCCGGCCGGGCGCGTGACCGTTGCCTGGGCACGTACTTCCTCGATCAGCTCCGGGGGGATTTCCCCCAGGAAGCGCGACGGGCTGGTGTAGTGTTCAGAGCCATACAGGCGGCGGACTTCTGCATAAGTAAGCACTAACTCTTTCCTGGCGCGGGTCATGCCCACGTAGCATAGCCGGCGCTCCTCTTCGAGCCGGCCGGGTTCCTCGACCGAACGCTGGTGCGGGAACAGGCCCTCTTCCAGGCCGGTCAGGAACACCAAAGGAAACTCCAATCCCTTGGCGGAATGCAGGGACATCAGCTGCACACAGTCTTCCCACGCCTCGGCCTCAGCCTCGCCGGCCTCGAGCGCGGCATGTGCCAGGAACGACGACAGCGGGTCGAGGCCCTCGGCCGGATCATGCTCGTAGTTGCGTACCGCATTTACCAGCTCTTCCAGGTTCTCGATCCGGGCTTCGCTCTTTTCGCTCTTGTCGTTGCGGTGGAAGTCGAGCAGGCCGCTGCCTTGCAAAACCTGCTCGGCCTGGTCGCCAAGGGTGAGGCCGGCGGTCTCGGCGGCGAGGCGTTCAATGAGATCGAGGAATCCTTTCAGGGCATTGGCGGCACGCGCGGCGAGCGTCTGATCGCCGAGCAGTGAGTGCGCCGCCTCCCACAGCGACAGTCCCTTGGCGCGCGCGTGCAGACGCAGCGTATCGAGCGTGCGGTCGCCGAGCCCACGCGTCGGCACGTTGCACACGCGCTCGAACGACGGGTCGTCGTGGCGGCTGGCCACCAGTCTTAGGTAAGCCAGCGCGTCCTTGATTTCGGCGCGCTCGAAGAAGCGCAGGCCGCCGTACACGCGGTACGGCGTGCCGGCCTGCACCAGCAGTTCTTCGAACACGCGCGACTGGGCGTTGGAGCGATACAGAATGGCAACCTCGGCGCGCTTGTGGCCGGCCGCCTCCCAGGCCTGGATGCGGTCGAGCACGAAGCGCGCCTCGTCGATCTCGTTGAACGCGGTGTACAGCTCGATGCGCTTGCCGTCTTCGCCGTCGGTCCACAGCTCCTTGCCGAGCCGGCCCTCGTTGTGATTAATCACCGCGTTCGCGGCCTTCAGGATATTGCCGGTCGAACGGTAGTTCTGCTCGAGGCGGATGACCTTGGTGCCAGCGTTGTCCTTCTCGAACTTGAGAATGTTGTCCACCAGCGCGCCGCGCCAGCCGTAGATGGACTGGTCGTCGTCGCCGACCACGAACAGGTTTTTGTGTCCGCCCGCGAACAGCTTGAGCCAGTTATACTGAATGGAGTTGGTGTCCTGGAACTCGTCGACCAGCACCTGGCGGAAACGGTTCTGGTAGTGTTCGCGCATGGCGGCGTTGTCGCGCAGCAGCTCGAAGGCGCGCAGCAGCAGCTCGGCAAAGTCCACCAGGCCGGAGCGTTTGCAGGTCTCCTCGTACTCGCGATAGATCCTGATCCACTGGCGGGTCTGCGGGTCCTGGCCCTCGCCGAGCTGCGCCGGGCGGCGACCGGCATCCTTGTGGCCGTTGATAAACCACTGCGCCTGGCGCGGCGGCCAGTAGGCCTCGTCCAGTTCCAGCGCCTTGAGCAGGCGCTTGATGACGCGGTACTGGTCCTCGCTGTCCAAAATCTGGAAGTTCTGCGGCAACCCGGCCTCTTTCCAGTGGGCGCGCAGCAGGCGGTGCGACAGCCCGTGGAAGGTGCCGATCCACATGCCGCCGATACCGAAGCCGAGCATGGCCTCGATACGCCCGCGCATCTCGGCCGCCGCCTTGTTGGTGAAAGTCACGGCCAGGATGGCATGCGGCGAGGTGTTCAGCACCTCCACCAGCCAGGCGACCCGATGGGTGAGCACGCGCGTCTTGCCGGAGCCGGCGCCGGCCAGGATCAGCAGCGGCCCGGGCGGGGCGGCCACCGCCTCACGCTGGGCGGGGTTCAGGTCATCGAGCAGGCGGGAGACATCCATGCCGGAATCTTAACATTCCGGCATGCGGGGCGGGGCACAAACCTGAGGGAAATTCGCCGACTCCACGAGTATGCGTAGGTTGGGGTGAACGAAGTGAACCCCAACAATGACGATCAACCTGGGCACTGCGCTCACCCCAACCTACACACTATCTCATGAGTCCCAGCCACAGGCTATTGATGCGCGCCACGAAACCGGCCGCATCGTCGAGCTGACCGCCCTCGCTCAACAGTGCCTGATCGAACAGAATGCGCGCCCAATCGCCAAAGCGTTGCGCATCACTCTCGTCCTTGAGCCGCTGCACCAGGGCATGCTCGGGATTGATCTCCAGCACCGGCTTGCTGCCCGGCACCTTTTGCCCGGCGGCCTTCAGCAACCGCTCGAAATGCGCGCCCAGATCGTGTTCCCCGGCCACCAGGCAGGCCGGCGAGTCCGTCAGCCGGTGGGTGACGCGCACATCCTGGGCCTGTTCAGCGAGCGCGGTCTTGAGGCGCGCGACCAGGTCCTGGTACTCGGCCGCCACCTGTTCCTGCTGTTTTTTTTCCTCGTCGGCGAGCGCGCCCAGGTCGAGGTCGCCCTTGGTCACGGACTGCAGCGGCTTGCCGTCGAATTCGGTGAGATGGGTCACCAGCCATTCATCGATGCGATCCGACAGCAGCAGCACCTCGATGCCCTTCTTGCGGAAGATCTCCAGATGCGGGCTGGACTTGGCGGCGCCGAAGGATTCCGCCGTGATGTAGTAAATGTTCTTCTGCCCGGGCTTCATGCGCGTCACGTAGTCGGCGAGCGCGACAGTCTGGCTGTCCTCACCGGAGTGCGTGGACGCCAACCGCAGCAACTTCGCCAGGCGCTCCTTGTTGGCATGGTCTTCGATCACGCCTTCTTTCAATACCCGGCCGAATTCTTTCCAGAAGGCCGCGTATTTTTCCGGCTCGTTCTGCGCCAGATCGTCGAGCAGGTCCAGCAGCTTGCGCG
>DATEYP010000105.1:0-5738 GCA_035256085.1 Acidiferrobacterales bacterium | reverse complement strand
CGATGGCGAACTCGCGTCCGTCCAGGCGCACCAGCACCGTGTGATTCGCCAGCCCGACGATGTGTCCCTCGCGCAGGCAGCGCGCCACCGGATCGAGTGCCGGCTTGCGCGTCAGCTCATTCACGATGTTGAAGATCTCGGCCAGTGGCCGGCCCTTGGCCTGGCCCAGCACCCAGCCGGTCATGTATTCCGCCACCGCATTCAGAAACACCACCCGGCCTGAATTGTCGGTGGTGATCACGCCATCGCCGATGGACGCGAGCGTGATCTGCGCCAGCTCCTTCTCGCGGTGCAGTGCCTCCTCCGCCTGGCGGCGCTCCGCCAGCAGTGCGCGGAAATCATCGGCCAGCACGCCGAGTTCATCGGTGGATTGGGCGCTGATGTCGGCAATCTCGGCATCATCGACCTGTGCATCCTTCTGGATAAAATTCTGCAGCGGCTGCAACGATTGCCCGAAACTGCGCACGAAAATCAGGCTGCCGCCGATCGCCAGCAATTCGAGCAGCACCCACATGGCGAAGGTCTCGGCGGTAAAATAGCCGGTGCGTGCCCAGTAATACTGCACCAGCATGGTATCGATCAGCAGCGGCACGAGCGCGCCGATCAGGAACACCTTGGTCTTGATGGTGAGATGCGGTTGCGCGAGCGGCGCGCCTGCGAGCGCGCGGCCGAACAGATCGAGAATCAGGAAGAAGATCGGCAGGCCGACGACGATCGACACGATCAGCGC
This sequence comes from Acidiferrobacterales bacterium, assembly GCA_035256085.1. Lineage (GTDB taxonomy): Bacteria > Pseudomonadota > Gammaproteobacteria > Acidiferrobacterales > UBA6901 > UBA6901. The sequence continues at coordinate 5,008 of DATEYP010000105.1, read as the reverse complement.
CACCAGGTGGATGCGGAACCAGTCCAGCGCGCTCGGCTCGAAGCCGGCATAGAGCATGGCGCTCACCACCACCGAGGCCGGCGCCAGCAGCAGGTAGGTGAGAAAGATCGCCCAGAAGTCGAGCGGGAAACGGCGCATGCGCGCCAGCGCCGGCTGCGCACCGGCCGGGGTCGGGTCCGCCAGATAGGCGCGGATCGGCAGCGCAAAACGGCGGAAGTACCAGTGCGCAAACAGCATGCTGCCGAAAATGAAGGCCGGCTCGAGGGGGGTGACCATGATCGCGAGGATCTGGCCGGGCGTGAACATGTGGATGAACAGCAGAAACGCGAGCCCGAACACCGGCGGGACATTCCAGGTCAGCAGGATGTAATTGCGAAACCGGCGGGAAAACGATTCCGCCGTCATTATCCGGTTCCGCGCTGGAGCATCACCCGGTCTGATCTCCGACATCGATTGCCCCTGCCCCTTCGACCTTGAAAATAACGGTCAACCATCAGCATCAATTAATTGGTAAGCCTAGCATGGATGGCGCGCGGGACCAGGCCCCGCTACTGTCTCCACATCAGCCGTCTGTCTGGGTCGACTCACCTGCGCTGGTCATTCTTCGCCAGCGGAATTCCGTTCCTTTGAACATGAAAATTGACCGGACGGACAGCGGCGGCGTAAACTGTGCGCCGCTTTTCGGGCGATTAGCTCAGCGGTAGAGCACTGCCTTCACACGGCAGGTGTCGCAGGTTCGATCCCTGCATCGCCCACCATCTTTCTTCTTCCGTCTCAAACCCTTACAGAACGACACAATCACGCAGGTCGGGCCTGTTCATGTTCGGGCCTGTTCATGTTCGGGCCTGTTCATGTTCGGACCCATTCTGAGCCCATCCGGGGCCCTACATGACTCTGCTTCGATCGCGATGTGTTCTGAGCGACGAAATGACACCTGCCCTGCTTAGCTGTGAAACACAATATCGTTTCTGTTGGCCCAGAATTATTGTAAGTAGTGCGTGGTTGCCAGCAATCCAGCTATTGACCCGGCACGATAGTATTTGAACGAAGGTAACCCCACGCGGCCACCGAAGTTACTGCGATAGCACGAGCGTGCCGGGTCAATAGCGAAAATCATAATGATTGTTTGTTATTGCGGCGGCATTGCGGCTTCGATCCCGGCCCGCCGTCATCGACAACCCACACGGCATGTTCAAGTACAATGTTGCCGCCGCAATAACTGATTCCGAGAATTCATCCCACGAGCTCTGCCACGCGCCTCTACGCCAGAGCGAGAGGTAGATAGAAGTATTGACCAAGATTATTTGTGCGACTTGCCTTTTTAAACCAACGGGCGACCGCTACGCATCCTGCTCTTGCAGTTTCGACGCAGGAATAGTCAATGCCAACATCGGAAGGAACAAGTTTCATTGATACGCGATTGGTTCAGGCACATCATGCTGCCCCCATCTTCTGCCGTGCAAGGCGCAAAGGTTCCGCAACAAAGCGACGAACCTCTACGATGACTTCATCCAGCGCCGGTGCATCAAGCCGGTTCTTGCTGAGAAAGGCTTTCCACTGGGCTCGCATCGCTACATCCTGCGCAAACTCGTCACTCAGCCCAAGGAGTTCACCCTCGGGTAGCACCGTTCGGCGACGCTCAAACGTCGCCGCGATCGCCTCCCCCAATAGCCGCGCATCCAGCACTCCTTCGCGTGCCAAGGCACGCAGATCGAAGTAGTCCTTCATCCGGCTGTTGGCCATGCCAAGGCTCACCATTGCCTCCAGCTTTTCGGCCACGACTGCTGCACGCGGATAGACACGCAAGCGCGGCGGCGGCTGATCCTCCAGCAATGTCGGATAGATCGCCTCCTCCGGTCCCGGTGTTACCGCGTCGCCATAACCCACGTCGAGCTGCACTGTGCAACGACCATTCCCAAGTCTGCCCACCAACCGCACGCGCAGGCCACCATAGCGGGCATCCTCGCGTATTTCCTCGATGGTGATCGACGCCGGGTCGTACTCCATGCCATCGTCAACTGCGACGCCGCAGATTTCACGTATCGTGACCGCCAGCGCCTCGGAGTCCACCGGCCCGAAGCCGAGAAAGTCGGCGTCACGAGTGGGCCGATGCGGCACGTCAAACCACAGATCGAACAGCAATGCTCCTTTCAGCCAGTAGGCATCACGCGCCGGCACCAGCGACAAGCGATAGAGAAACCGCTCAATCGCATAGCGCGACAGGATCAGGTTAAAGTCCTCGCCGCGCGCCTTGGCCAGGTTCAATAGCCGGGCATGAATCGACGCGGCACGGCCCGCGGTCACGCCACCGCCTCCAGATAAGGGCGCATCACGTTGGCCACACGGTTGATCTTCGCGTAGCGCCACAGCTCATCGGCGCTCGCCTTCTTCGCACGGCGCGCTTCACGCAGCGCCTCCAGCGCCACATCCAGCCCGATCTTGTTGCGGAACTTGAAGCAGTCGACCACCGTCTTGGCCACGCTGGTTACACGCACCTTCACCCCATCAACCTGATGAATCTCCACGCCGGCCGTCAGTGCGGAATCAGAGAAGCGCACTGTGCGCAGCGGCGGGTAATCCAGCCGCGGCGGGTGTTCCTTGTTGCCGATGGCGATCCAGACCTCGAACGGCGACTGGGTAGTCAGTTCGTGAAAACGCAGCGCCGTGAGCAGACAGAACAGTACGCCCGGCGCGCGCTTTGCCACCGCCGCCAGCGCGCCATGCTCGCCACTTTGGTAGCTGGGCATGGCGTACAGGCCGCGTCCCACCCGTTTCAGCTGGCCTGCAGCCACCATGCGCGAGAGCTGGCTACGCGGTATGCCAGCCGCGACCAGCTCCCGCGACCGCGCCGTGCCGGCACGGCGAAGTAGAGTCCGTATGCGCTGCTCAATTGCGGCCATGTCGGCATTGTTCCATAGTTTCGGTAATTATGCACATATACCGAATAAACGGAACAACACCACAGCGACATGGCAGAGGTCTATATCGCATCAATTTTGATGCAGCACTATTTTCCGGTTGCCGGACCCATCCAATCCGAGCTCGCGCGCCATCGTGAGAACTGTCCGCACGATACCCAGCGAATGGAAAGCTTCAGTGGTGGACACCGCCGGGGGCACCTTGAGCGTCAACACCTTACCTGCCTGAAAAACCCGAGTAACCACGAAAAAAGGGTGGCGTCGTATTTTCGTTTTCCTTATGCGCCGACGGACCGGCCCCGGACATGGTTTTTGCCCGCTCTTTTCGCGCTGTACATCAGTTCGTCGGCGATCTTCAGCATCGCGTGAATGTCGGTGGGCGCCTGATTGCTGAAAACAGCCCCGATACTTGCCGTGACGGAACAAGCCTGTAATTGCGGCGTCTGCGCAAGACGCGACCGCACTTTCTCAAGTATGACGTGCGCGTCCGCGGCGGCGGTGTCGGGCAGCAAGACGACAAATTCATCCCCGCCGATTCGCCCCGCGATATCGCTGGCGCGCAAACTGGAAATCAGTATCTCGGCAACCTTGCGCAGAACGGCATCGCCCTGCTCATGTCCCAGGGTATCGTTGACGTGCTTGAAATTATCCAGGTCAAGGAAGGCCAGCGACATGGGACGGAGATTTCTGCGGCACAAGTTCGCGATCGCTTCGGCTTGCTCATAAAACGAGCGGCTGTTGGCCAGGCCGGTCAGGTGGTCGGTGCGGCTGTGGGCGCGTTCTTTCTGAAAACTGCGCTGCAGCTGGGCGATCAGCATGGAAACAACCACGAACGCCACGCCCTGGGTAAAAAAGTTGATAACCCAGACGTAAGGCTGCGAATAGTGTCGTCCGGCAAATAATTGGGCAATCACCCAGACCACGGCGGCAGCAACGGATGACGTCAGCGCGCCGGCTCTTCCAAAAAACCAGGTCGCGAGCAGCAGCGGCAAAAAATACAACGGGAACACGCGAATCTCGATTCCGACGGCGAAATCGATGTACCCGACAAGAAGAATGCCCAGCAGCGAGGCGGCGGCGATACTAAATTTCGACGTCATGCGCTGCTCCTGTCAAACGGTTCGGCGCCAGGTTTAAAGGGTAACGTCCTCTGTTCTTTTATAAGTTCGGCGATGGCGTCCGCGGGCTGGGGCTTGCTGAAGTAGTAGCCCTGCATGGCGTCGCAGTGGTTCGCGCGCAGGAAGTGCAGTTGCGCGGCCGTCTCGACGCCTTCGGCCACGACCTCGATCCCCAGGCTGCGCGCCAGCGTGATGATCGCACGCACGATCGCGGCGTCATCCGGGTCGGCGGCGATGTCACGCACGAACGACCGGTCGATCTTGAGCACGTCTATCGGCAGGCGTTTCAGATAACTCAAACTCGAATATCCGGTGCCGAAATCGTCAATCGCAAACCGCACGCCGAGCGCATCGAGCTGTTCAAGGGCGGTGGCATTGCCGCCGACCTTCTGCAGCAGCAGGCTCTCGGTCACCTCGAGTTCGAGCGCCTCCGGCGGCAGCCCGGAATCGGCCAGGATCCGCCGGACCTTCTCGTAGAAATCGCCCTCGCGGCACTGGCGCACGGAGAGATTCACCGCGACCCGCAGCGAGGCAAGACCCGCGACGCGCCAGCGCTGCACCTGCTCGCAGGCGGTGCGCAGCACCCATTCGCCGATTGGCACGATCAGGCCGGACTCCTCCGCGATCGGGATGAACCGGTCCGGGGCGATGTTACCGAGCCGGGGGTTGCGCCAGCGCAGCAGCGCCTCGACGGCGGCGATCTTCCCGGTGACGAGGTTCAGCTGCGGCTGGTAGTGAAGCTCAAGCTCGTGGCGTTCGATCGCGCCGCGCAGCTCGGTTTCGATCATCAGGTTTTCGCTGGCCTTCGCCGTCATCTCCGCGGCATAGAATTGCCAGTTGTTGCGGCCCTTTTCCTTGGCGCGGTACATGGCGATATCGGCGTTGCGCAACAGCGCCTGCACATCGCGATCGTCGAACGGAAACAACGTGACGCCGGTGCTGGCGCTGACGAACAGGTCGCGGCCATCAACC
>DATEYP010000104.1:0-3285 GCA_035256085.1 Acidiferrobacterales bacterium | reverse complement strand
ATGCGGGTCTGTTTGAGGCGCGACAGGTAATCCACGAACACCTTGCCATCCAGGTGATCGATTTCATGCTGGATGCAGGTGGCAAACAGGCCTTTGGCCTCAAGCTCGAACGGCTGTCCGTCGCGGTTGAGGGCACGCATACGGATGTGTTGGGCTCGCTCGACCTCGTCATAAATTCCGGGCACCGACAGGCAACCTTCTTCGAAAACCTGTTTGCCGTCGTGCTGGAGGATTTCCGGGTTGATGAACACCTGCAGGGCATTGCGGGTCTCGGACAGGTCGATCACCACCACGCGCTGCGCCACATCCACTTGCACGGCGGCCAGCCCGACGCCGGGGGCGGCGTACATGGTCTCGGCCATGTCATCCACCAGGCGACGGACCTCGTCATCCACCGTGGTCACGGGCCGGGCGACCTGGCGCAAACGCGGGTCGGGATAGTGCAGGATGGTGCGAATGGCCATACGGATACATTAGTTTAAGGCAGGACGAACGAAGTAGGGCCTCATTGGCTTCGTTAGATGGGGGCGGCCCCCAAGCGTTTCCATTCCTCTGAAAGTGGATTATTATTGATTCAAATCATCCTGAATAACAAGATAATTTCAGCACCGTGGCGCTTTGCGTAGCCAGTCGGGGTGGACTAGACTCCGACCAACACCACAGGGAAATCATGCCCATGCCCGTGAAAAACCTGCTATCCCTCGGGGCCGTTCTGGCCCTGCTTGTCCTTGCCGCCCCCGCCAACGCGGACGTCGTGGCACTCAACGCCGATCATCCGGATCGCTATGTGGTGCAGAAGGGCGACACCCTGTGGGACATTTCCAAGCGATTTCTCAAGGATCCGTGGCGCTGGGCGAGCGTATGGACGATCAACGAACAGATCAAGAACCCGCATCTCATATACCCTGGCGACATCATTTTACTGACCTATGTGGACGGCAAACCGCAGCTGAGCGTCGTGCGCGAAGTACCGGCTGCGGAAGTGCCGCCGGCCGTGGTTGAACCGGTCATCACGCCCACGACGGCCATCGAAGAGCCGGCCGGCGAGACCCCGAGCGGCATGAAAGTGGTCAAACTTCGGCCCAAGACACATGTCGGTTCGATCGAGTCGGCCATTCCGACCATCAGCCCGGACGCGATCGTGCCGTTCCTGACCGAGCCGCTGGTGGTGGGGCGTTCCGAACTGGAACGGTCCGGTTATGTCACCATCGGTCTCGATGATCGGCGGGCGCTCGGCGATGGCAGCGAGTTCTATGCGCGCGGCCTGAAGAAGAACAGCGGCACCGAGTATTACCAGGTATACCGCAAGGGTGCGGCGCTCAGGCACCCGGACACCGGCGAGACCCTGGGGTATGAAGCTCAGTACCTGGGCGATGCCAGAATGCTCGTGGCCGGTGATCCGGCCAAACTTGTCGTCACGCGCGTCAAGCAGGAGATTTTGCCTACCGATCGGCTGCTCGCAGCTCCGGAGAAGGCCGCGCTCCCTTATTATTTTCCGCGCGCGCCGGACAAGGCCGTTGATGGCCGCATCCTCGCGGCCATCAACGGCCTGCGCGAGTTCGGACCGACCACCATTGTCGCGATCAGCCTCGGCAAACGCGAGGGCATGGAGGAAGGACATGTGCTGCGCATCATGCGGCATGTGGGCAAGAGCAAGGATCCGGTCACGAAACGCATGTACAAGATGCCGGACGAGGAGTCGGGTCTGCTCATGATCTTCCGGGTGTTCGACAAGGTCAGCTATGCCCTGATCATGGACGCCAACCGGCCGATTCACCTGCACGACGCCTTGCGCACGCCCTGACCCGTTGCGCGGCACGGATGCCGGGTTTGTACCGAAGGATGGATATGCGGTTTGAGGATGCTGTTCCGTGGTTGCACCTGCACCGCCTGACCGGCGGGGGCGCCGGTTTGCGGCAACTGCTTGAGCAGCTTGGCAGTGTCGAGGCAATTTATGCCGCGGCGCGTTCCGAACTGCTGCCCTGCTTCGACGGTGACCAGACTCCGGTCGATGCCGTTCTCGCCGGGCCGGACGCCGGGCAGTTCGAAATCGAGCGCGTCTGGCTCGATGACCCCGCCAACCACCTGGTCGCGATTACCGATCCGGCCTATCCGCCGCTGCTGCGCGAGATTTCCGGACCGCCAGCATTGCTGTTTGTGCGCGGTGACGTGACCCTGCTGCGCGCCCCACAACTGGCGATCGTCGGCTCGCGCAATCCCTCGCACGCGGGCTGCGACAATGCACGCGCCTTCAGCAGTCAACTTACCGCCGCCGGGCTGGTCGTGACGAGTGGGCTGGCGCTCGGCATCGATGCCTGCGCGCATGGTGCGGCGCTCGATGCCGGCGGCCAAACCATTGCGGTCGCGGCCACCGGTCTCGACCGGGTCTATCCGTCGGCGCACCGTGAGCTGGCGCACCGCATCGCCGCCCAGGGTGCGCTGGTGTCGGAGTTCGCGCTCGGTACGCCGCCGCGGCGTGAACATTTCCCGCGCCGCAATCGCCTGATCAGCGGCCTGTCGCTCGGCGTGCTGGTGGTGGAGGCGGCGCTGCGCAGCGGTTCGCTCATCACCGCGCGTCTCGCCGCCGAGCAGGGGCGCGAGGTGTTTGCGATCCCGGGTTCCATCCACTCGCCGCTCGCGCGCGGCTGTCACGCACTCATCCGCCAGGGCGCGAAGCTGGTCGAGACTGCACCGGACGTCCTCGAGGAGCTTGGCGCGCTCGCCAGTTTTGTCGCCGCGTCGCCGGCCGCAACCGCAACGCCCACGCGCACGTTATTGAACATGGCACAACAGGAATTACTCGAACTTATCGGCTTTGATCCAGTCGAAATGGATACGCTGGTCGCGCGCAGCGGATTGACGCCGGGTAGGGTTTCCTCCATGCTGTTGCTCATGGAATTGCACGGGCTGATCGAAGCCCGTCCTGGCGGGAGGTACCAGCGAACGTCCTGACGGCCCGGCGCAGCGCGGCTGATGGACAGGACAACACGACACGCGCGAAGGAGTGAACGAGAGAATGATGAAAGAAAACGTGCTGGATGTGTTGATGTATCTGTTCGAGAACTACATGGACGACGGTCCCGAATTCAACCCCGATCAGGAAGCGCTCGCCGTCGAACTGGCGCAGGCCGGATTTCCCCGCAGTGAGGTGAACAAGGCATTCGACTGGCTCGAAGGCCTGGCGTCGCTGCGCGATCGCGGTGCGTTGCCGGTCGGCGGTCGGGCGCAGTCGATGCGCGTGTTTTCCACGCAGGAACAGCAGAAAATCAACATCGAGGCACGCGG
>DATEYP010000103.1:0-16806 GCA_035256085.1 Acidiferrobacterales bacterium | reverse complement strand
ACAACGAGGCAGCTGAACAACTTAACCAGGCACGAAAGAAGCTCTTTCAATCCATCAACCGTCGATCCAACCATGCTGCGTAAACCCAGGTTCTACCGCCTTGGGCTTTCGTTTAGACTCAAACCTGGATTGGAATTGACTGCCGCCACTTCAGTCCCGCCGTGCCCGTGTCAGGCTTGGCCAGGCGGCGCGCAGGTAGATCACCATGGACCAAAGTGTGAGGCCGGCAGCCAGATACAGAAGCAGCTCACCGACCCGAAACACCGGCAGGCCGAACAATGGCTCGCGATAAAGCAGGAATGGGATCGCAACCATTTGCCCAATGGTTTTGAATTTACCAAGAAACGAAACCGCCACCCTCGCCCGCTCGCCCAATTCCGCCATCCACTCGCGCAGCGCGGAGACTGTAATTTCTCGTCCAACGATAATCAGGACCACGATGGTAAACAGACGGTTGTCCAGCACCATGCTGTGCACCCGCGGATCCGCGGTAAGCAGCACCAGGGCGCTCGCCACCATCAATTTGTCGGCCACCGGGTCCAGAAAGGCCCCGAACGGCGATGCCTGGTTAAGGCGGCGTGCCAGGTAGCCATCCAGCCAGTCGGTAAGCGCAGCCAGCACGAACAGCGTGGTGGCCAGCAGCGGCGCCCAGCGGAACGGCAGATAGTAGGCGGCTATAAAGACCGGGATCAGGAATATACGCAGTAAAGTGAGCAGATTGGGGGCGTTCCACAGCACGTTCAGGTCCCCTCCTCGTGAAAGGTCGAATAGATCTTGCGCGCCAAAGCCGGGCTGATGCCGGGCACGCGCGCCAAATCGTCTATCCCGGCGCGCAACACCTCCTGTAAGCCCCCGAGATGTCGAAGGAGCGCCTGACGGCGCCGGTCGCCAATCCCAGGTATTTCTTCCAGCACCGAGGCAGTGCGCGCCTTGGCGCGCCGCTGGCGGTGTCCAGTGATGGCAAAACGATGTGCTTCATCGCGGATTTGCTGGATGAGATGCAGCGCCAGCGAGTCCGCCGGCAGTATAGTAGGGGCCTCCTGCCCGGACAAGAAAAGCCGTTCCTTGCCGGGTTTGCGTTCCTCTCCCTTGGCGACGCCCACCAGGCGCACGTTCTCCACCCCCAGCTCATCCAGGACTGACTCGGCGACAGCCAGCTGTCCTTTTCCGCCGTCGATAAGCAGCAGGTCCGGAAAGCGCCCCGCCCCGTCGCCCTGCTCGTCCTGCAACCGCCGGTAGCGGCGTGTCAGCGCCTGAGACATGGCCGCGTAGTCGTCACCCGGCTCGATGCCATCGATATTGAATCGGCGGTAATCGGACTTCAGTGGTCCCTCGGGGGTGAAGACCACGCACGAAGCAACGGTTGCCTCGCCCTGGGTGTGACTGATGTCGAAACACTCAATGCGCTCCGGTACAGCCTCAAGGCTGAGCGCCTCCTGCAATGTCTCGAAGCGATTGCGCAGGCTGGCGCGATCGTTGAGTTGCCGGCGCAGGGCGTCGCGGACATTGAGTTCGGCGAGTTTTACCCAGCGGCGCCGCAATCCGCGCGGCTGGCTGGTTATTCGAACCGCATGCCCGGCTTGCTGCATAAAAACCGCTTCGAGCCAATCCTTCTCGGGCACAGCGTGGTTAAGGTAAATCTGTTGCGGTATAGGCTTGCCAAGATAATACTGACTGTGAAAGGACAGCAGGATTTCGCCAACATCTGAAATTTCACCCAGGCGCGGAAAGAACAGCTTATTGCCGAGATTGCGTCCGTTGCGAACGAAGGTAACACCAACGCAGGCGACTCCTTTTTCCAGCACGATGGCAATGATGTCGGCATCGCCTTCTGCACCACTTACCGATTGCCGTTCCTGCACCTGTCGCAATGCCACGATCCGGTCACGGTAAGCCGCGGCAGTTTCAAAATCGAGCGCCGCGGCAGCGGCATCCATGCGCTTGGCCATGGCCTCGACCACCGTCTGGCTTTGGCCTTCCAGAAACAGGGCGGCATGGCGTACATCCTCGGCATAGGCCTCGGCACTGATGTAACCGACACAGGGCGCGGTGCAGCGTTTGATCTGATATTGCAGGCAGGGACGCGAGCGGCTGCGGAATACACTGTCTTCGCACTGGCGTATCGGGAACACCTTCTGCAGCAACCCCAGGCTTTCACGCACACTCGAGGCCGATGGATAGGGCCCGAAATACCTGCCCTTGTCCTTGTGTGCGCCGCGATGAAATGCGAGACGTGGATATTCGTGATCGGATATATGGATATAGGGGTAACTCTTGTCGTCCCGCAGCAGTATGTTGTAGCGCGGTTTGAGGCTTTTGATGAGGTTGTCTTCGAGCAGCAAGGCCTCATTCTCGGTGTGCGTGACCGTCACCTCGATACCCGCTACCCGCTGCAGCAAGGCGTGTGTTTTCCCGCTGTGCGCGCCACGTGCGAAATAGCTGCCGACACGCTTGCGCAGGTTGCGCGCTTTGCCCACGTACAGCACCTCACCGGCGGCATTCAGCATGCGGTAAACACCGGGGGCGCCGGTCAGGTTTTCGACAAAGGCTTTGGGGTCGAAATCCGTCATGGCGGACGGGTCAGCAGCTCGCGCGCCCGCGCCACGACGGCATCGAACATGGCCGGGGTGAGCCGCCGGGTCTGGGTGTTGTAGCGGCTGCAATGGTAGGAGTCGAGCAGAATGTCTCCGTTCGGCAGCCGGTGCTCGGCCGCGTGCGCGAAGCCGAACTCCGCCTGCTTGAGCTTGAATGCCTGCAACACGGACTTGTGGGCAACGCCGCCCAGCGCCAGGATCAGCGCATGCTCCGGCAGGCCTGCCAACTCGGTCTGGAGATAGCGATTGCAGGCACGGATCTCGTCCGTGGTCGGCTTGTTCTCGGGTGGCAGGCACTTGACGGCGTTGGTGATGCGGCAGTCGCGCAGCTCCAGGCCGTCGTCACGGCTCACGGCCACGGCCTGGCTGGCGAGACCATGCTTGTGCAGTGTCTGGTACAGTAGGATGCCGGCATAGTCGCCGGTGAATGGCCGGCCACTGCGGTTGGCGCCGTGCATGCCCGGGGCCAGGCCCACGATCAGCAGGCGCGCCAGCGGATCGCCGAATGGCGCTACCGGTCGTCCGTGGTAGCCATTAAAGCGCTCGCGTACATGCGCAAGATGACTGGCCAGGCGCGTGCAGTCGACGCAATGGATATTGAATTCCGGCATGCGGATTTCACGGCTCCCGGACAGGTGTCGGTTCCCAAGCAGCCAACTTTAACAGAAAAAGTAGCCAAGAAACGGAATGAGAACAGTTTGTTAACTGGTTGTTATAGAAGATTAATAATTTCTTTCCAGCCAGGTGTCTAAAATGAAAAAGGCGGGCCAATGGCCCGCCTTTTTCAAGTGCCCTGCCTCGCTATTTTGGTATGTTGGTGCCGTTATAGATCTCGGTAATTTCGTGCTGCATACGCTGTATCACGGTTTTTTTCTCCTGCGGCTGCAGATCGCTCTCGGTGATGCCGAACAGGTAACTGTTCAGATTGAACTCCTTGAGCATGAGCTTGGTGTGGAACACATTTTCCTGGTAGATATTCACATCCATCGCCTGGTAACGCGAGAGCGTGTTCTTATCCACGAAATTCTGGATGGAGTTGATTTTGTGGTCGATGTAGTGCTTCACGCCCTTCACGTCACGGGTGAAGCCACGCACGCGGTAGTCGATGATGACAATATCCGATTCGAAACTGTGCAGCAGGTAGTTCAAGGCGCGCAGCGGCGAGATCTTGCCACAGGTCGAGACATCGATGTCGGCGCGGAACGTGCTGATGCCATTGTCCGGATGTGATTCCGGATAGGTGTGCACGGTGATGTGGCTCTTGTCGAGGTGCGCCACGACCGAGTCCTTGACCGGCTGCTGCGAATCCAGACCGAGTTCGGTCTGCGGGCTGGCGGACGTGCCCACAGTCAGTGGACCGGGGGCCTCGGGATTTTGCGGCTCCTCGCTGATCGGCAGTTCGGAGATCAACATGGTGACACTGGCACCCTGCGGGTCGTAATCCTGATGGGCGATATTCAACACGTTGGCGCCGATGATTGTCGCCACCTCGGTCAGTATCTGGGTGAGGCGTTCGGCATTGTAGGCCTCGTCGATGTAGGCGATATATTCCTTCTGCGCCTTCTCGCTCTGCGCGTAGCAGATATCGTAGATGTTGAAGCTCAGTGTCTTGGTGAGATTGTTAAAACTCTCGAGTTTGAGCTTCTTGAGCGGTTGGATCAGATCAGCCAACGCTGGATTCCCCCTGAAGAACACAAGTTAATGAAGCCCTACTTTCGTTCGTCCTGCCATCATTCTTCGAAGTCTAGCCCAACCGTGCGCGCCGGGGCGCGAATTGTACAACCATCAGGCCAGGTTGCCCACCGCCCGAACCGCCTCGCGGTAGCCGGAATCGGCCAGCAGGTCGCTGCGGTTTACCGGGTGACGGCCGTGCATGCGCGCCAGACGCAAAAGCGCGGCTGGATTATTATGCTGGCCCAGACCGTCCAGCAATTCGCCGGCCGCCAGCGGATCGTTACACACCAGCACCATGTCGCAGCCGGCGGCGAGTGCCGCGCGCGCCCGCTCCACTACCCCGCCGGCAACCTTGGCGCCCTCCATGGACAGGTCGTCGCTGAAAATCACCCCTTCAAAACCGAGCTCGCCGCGCAACAACTGCTGCAGCCAGAAACGCGAAAAGCCGGCCGGCTGCGGATCGACCTTTGAATAAATCACGTGCGCCGGCATGATGCCCTCCAGGCCGTAATGAATCATGCGCTCGAACGGCACCACATCCTCCATGTAGATGTCCTGGTAGCGGCGCACGTCCACCGGCACCGCCACGTGCGAATCGGCCTCTACACCGCCGTGCCCCGGAAAATGTTTTCCGGTCGCCGCCATGCCGGCCCGATGCATGCCGGTCATATAGGCATGGGCCAAATCAGCCACTGCCTCGGGGCTGGTATGGAACGAGCGGTCGCCGATCACCTGGCTGATGCCGCGATTTACGTCCAGCACCGGCGCAAAGCTGAAATCCACGCCCACGGCGCGCAGTTCCGCGGCCATCAGCCAGCCGGCGGTCTCGGCCAGGCGCCGGCCGCGTTTCGGATTCTCGTCGTACACCTCGCCGAAGCGCGCGACCGCCGGCAGGCCGGTGAAGCCTTCGCGGAAGCGCTGTACCCGTCCGCCCTCATGGTCCACGGCCACGAGCAGCGGCGGCTGGCGCAGTTGGTGTATGTCGCACACCAGCGCCTCGATCTGTGCGGGGGACTGGTAGTTGCGCGCGAACAGAATCACCCCGCCGGTGAGCGGATGCCGGAGACGCTCACGCTCCTCGGGGGTGAGCGCGAATCCCGCCACATCCAGCATCACCGGGCCGAGCGTCATGCATCCTCCGCAATGATGTGTACGCGCGTACCGATGGGCACACGGTCGAACAGTTCGATCAGATCGCGGTTACGCATTTTCACGCAGCCGTGCGAACCCAGCATGCCCATCTTGTCGTCGTCCGGACAGCCGTGGATATAAATGAAGCGACGCATGGTGTCGACCTTGCCGAGCCGGTTGCGACCCGGTTCCAGGCCAGAGAGCCACAGAATGCGGGTGAGTATCCAGTCGCGATGGGGATAGGTGGCACGCATGTCTGGTGAGTAGATCTCACCGGTCGGGCGGCGCGCCACGAACACCGTGTTCTCCGGCTGGCCGGCGCCGATCTTGGCGCGGATCTTGTGCCAGCCGCGCGGCGTCTGTTCGCTGCCGTTCTGCTCGCCCACGCCCTTGCGGCCGGTGGAAATGCGCGTCTCCATGAGCACGCGCCCGCCGTCGTCTTTCAGGCGCAGCGTCTGGCTGGGAACATGAACTTCGATCAGCATCGGCCGTAATTATGGGGTCAATTCGACCGCTCGAACAGGGCCATGGCTTCGATGTGACTGGTCTGCGGAAACATGTCCATGACCCCGGCCGCGGCCAGCCGGTAGCCCTTGGTATGCACCAGCACCTCGCTGTCGCGCGCCAGGGTGCCGGGATTGCAGGAAACATACAGGATGCGGCGCGGCCCGCCCTCCGCCGGCAGGCGCTTCACCACTTCCACGGCGCCGGTGCGTGGCGGGTCGAGCAGCCACTTGTCGAAACGTTCTGCGCCCCAGGGATTGGGCGTTTCTGTACTATACAGATCGGCCAGACGGAACTGGGCATTCTGGATCTGATTGTGCCGGGCATTGCGCTGCGCCTTTTCAATCAGAGCCGCATCGGCCTCGATTCCCAGCACCCGGCCGGCACGGCGCGCCAGCGGCAGGGTGAAGTTGCCCAGACCGCAAAAGAGATCGAGCACGGACTCGCCGGGCTGCGGGTCGAGCAGTTCCAGTGCGCGCGCTACCATGCGTTGATTGAGCTCGGCGTTCACCTGGATGAAATCGGCTGGCGCGAATTCCAGCTCCACGTTTGCTTCCGGCAGACGATAAACAAGTAGCGCCGGACTTTCCGGCCAGACCGGCACCAGCTGATCCGGCCTTCCGGGCTGGCGAAAAATCTGAATATCGTGCTGACGTCCAAAGTCGGCGAGCCGCACGTCGTCGTCCGTGGTGAGTGGCACAAGATGGCGAAAGACGAAGGCCGTGGCGTTGTCGCCCACGGCCACCTCGATCTGCGGCACGCGGTTGGGCGTCGACAGCGCGGCAATCAGATTACGCAGCGCCGGCAGCAGCGCGCTCACGCGCGGATGCAACACGTCACAGGAAGCCAGCGCTGTGAGATAGGCAGTGCGTTTCTCGCGGAAGCCGACAATCACCCCGCCCTTCTTTTGCACCAGGCGTGCGCCGAGACGCGCCCTGCGCCGGTAGCCCCAGTGCGGTCCGTCCAGCGCCGGCAGCCAGGACTCCGGCTCCACCTTGCCGATGCGCGTCAGATTGTCACGCAGGATCTGCTGCTTGGCCGGTAACTGCGCCGCGGCGCGCAGGTGTTGCAGACTGCAACCGCCGCACACGCCGAAATACCGGCAGCGCGGCGTCACCCGGTCCAGCGACGGCTCGATGATTTCGATCATTCTGCCGAGATCGTAGCTCTTGCCGCGATTCAGCGTACGGTACAGCACCGTCTCGCCCGGCAGCGCGCCCTCGATGAACACCGCCTTGCCGTCGACGTGCGCGACGCCGTGGCCCTCGTGGGTGATCGATTCGATGTATGCGGTGGTGGTGTCGGGATTGTTTATACCCGACAGGTATGAAGAAGACATGCAACCAATAATTTCTCGTGGTTAAAAAATACTACTTCCAGGCTTCAAGGAAGGCCTGGAAATGCGGCTTGCTCTCGGCCTTGAGGTAATCACGCGTCCGCCGGACCTCCATCTCATAACCCTTCTGATCGAGGTTGCCGCGAATCAGCTCAAAGCGCAAATACACCAGATAGGTGTTGAGCACATCGGTTTCGCAGTAATCGCGAATCTCCGCCAACTTGCCGGCCTGGTACGCGTTCCAGACCTGCGAACCGTCCATGCCGAGTTTCCCGGGAAGGCCCAGCATCTGCGCGATGTCATCCAGCCGCGCGGTCGCGCGTCCCTGGTAACCCGAAAGCACATCCATCAGGTCGGTATGCCGTGCATGGAAACGATTGAGATAGTTATTCCATTTGAATTCACGATCGAGCTCGCCGGTGTCCCAGTAGCGCGGCGCGCTCACCCCGTGCAGCAAGGAACGGTAGTGCAGCACCGGCAGGTCGAAACCGCCGCCGTTCCAGGTCACCAGCATCGGCGCATATTTCTCGATACCCTCGAAGAAGCGCCGGATGATTTCCGCCTCATCCGCGTTGGCATCGCCAATCGACCAGATGCGCAACTGGTCGGCGTGGCGCAGCACCACCGAAATAGCGACCACCTGGTGCAGATGGTGGCGCAGAAACTCGGAGTCGCCGGTTTCCTCGCGGCGCTTGTGGAACATGACCTTCGCCACGTCGGCATCGTTCAGACCTTCAAGGTCGTATAGCCGTCGGCCAGAGGTGACATCCGGAATGGTTTCAATATCAAATATCAGAACGTTCATGTTCTATCCTATTTTGTAACAGGCATTGGCCACAGATGAACGCAGATAAACACAGATACTCGTTTAAAATTGGCCCTGTTTCTTATCCGCGTCCATCTGTGTCCATCTGTGGCTGAAATAATATTTACAATCAATCCGGGAAGACGCCGGTCGAGAGGTATCGGTCGCCGCGGTCGCAGATGATGGTGACGATCACGGCGTTCTGTAG
This sequence comes from Acidiferrobacterales bacterium, assembly GCA_035256085.1. Classification (GTDB taxonomy): domain Bacteria; phylum Pseudomonadota; class Gammaproteobacteria; order Acidiferrobacterales; family UBA6901; genus UBA6901. Next base: position 8,554 of record DATEYP010000103.1, on the reverse strand, counting down.
TTCGGCGGAAAGCTGCATTGCCGCCACGCTCGCCCCGCCCGACGAAATACCGCAGAAGATGCCCTCTTCACGCGCCAGTCGGCGAGTCATTTCTTCGGACTCGGTCTGCGTTACCTCCATCACCCGGTCGACACGCGTTGCGTCATAGATCTTCGGCAGGTATTCCTTCGGCCAGGCGCGGATACCGGGAATCTGCGAGCCTTCGCTCGGTTGCACGCCGACGATCTGAATCTTCGGGTTCTTCTCTTTCAGGAAGCGCGATACACCCATGATGGTGCCGGTCGTGCCCATGGAGCTGACAAAATGCGTGACTTTGCCTTCAGTGTCGCGCCAGATCTCCGGGCCGGTACCTTCATAGTGGGCGAGCGGGTTGTCCGGATTGGCGAATTGATTAAGCACCCTGCCCTTGCCGTTGCGGCCCATCTGCTCGGCCAGATCGCGTGCACCCTCCATGCTGGCCTCCTGACTAACCAGAACCAGTTCGGCGCCGAACGCCTTCATGGTGGCACGTCGCTCCAGGCTCTGGTTCTCGGGCATCACCAGAATCATGCGGTAACCCTTCATGGCCGCGGCCATGGCGAGCGCGATGCCGGTGTTGCCGCTGGTGGCCTCGATCAGCGTGTCGCCCGGCTGGATCTCGCCGCGCGCCTCGGCATGTTTGATCATGCACAACGCCGGCCGGTCCTTGACCGAGCCGGCCGGGTTGTTGCCTTCGAGTTTGGCGAGAATGGTGTTGCTGGTCTTGCCCGGGAGCCGCTGCAGGCGCACGAGCGGTGTGTTGCCGACAAAGTCTTCGAGCGTGCGGGTGTTCATGCCACCATCTTAATGCAATTGAACCCGAAACTGGAATGCGGGAGCGCGCTGATGCCACGTCCAGAGTGCCGCGCTGTCGCCAAGGCCGCATGCGTCCGAGTGCAGATGCAAGGCTGGCGGGGAAAGGCAGTGAACGACTATGGTGCCCCGAAGGAACTGGACAAAAAAGTTGATGCCTAGCACCAGCAATAGCGGTCGCATCCGAGAGCCGTAATCTGGTCGCGGCTGAAACGGCCAACCTCGCAGGAGTCGTGGTCAATGAGACAAAGAGAACCGGATAACTCGGGATGCACCATACCGCTGATCGTGGCCCCCTCGATCAGGCCGATTTCAACCCAGTAGGCGGCTTCGCCCAGCCCGACCTGCACGAAGCACCCTGGCGCAAGATGGCCGAGTTCCTCTTCGGTTACAACGGGAAACCCCTCGTTTCTTTCGACGGCTTCGATGGCAATCGTTGTGTTTCCCGACAGATTGCTTGTCAGGTCAAGATGCCTGAAATCTTCCTCGCTTGCCGCTACAAATCCTGCCGCAAAACCCGCAGCAACATCTTTGCTGTCTTTGCCAGCCTTGTCGACCCCCATTGCCTGTCTCCACCGCGTTACCCGTCTGGTCAGAATAATACTCTTGTGGCTGATTGCGACAAGCCAAAAATATGGCTATGCAGGCCCAAAGCCAGTTATGGTTGATACATGCATTGATATCGGGCAGTCGCCAATGAGGCGGGGCATTTCGCTGATAGCGTGTGCCTTCCTTTGACTTGGATTACGTACAGTTAGCGGGTGGCAAGCAATTCTACTTCAAAAATAAGCGTCGCCTTGGGCGGGATCACACCACCGGCGCCGCGATCGCCATAACCGAGCTGCGGCGGAATCGTCAGGCGCCGTACCCCGCCGATCTTCATACCGGCCACGCCCTCGTCCCAACCGCGAATCACCTGCCCGGCGCCGAGCTTGAATTCGAACGGTTCGTCGCGGTCCTTGCTGGAATCGAACTTGGTGCCGTTCTCCAACCAGCCGGTGTAGTGCACGGAAACAGTCTGGCCCTTGCTGGCGACCGTGCCGTCGCCCACGGTGGTGTCCTCGAATTTCAGTCCGGAATCGGTCATCTGTGTCATGCAAATCCCCTGTTTAAGATTGTAAATTCAACGTCGCCCATGATACGCGAGTCAGCCGCGTCTGGCAGCCATCCAAGACTCCCCTCTCCCAGGTGAAAACGACGCGCGCCAAGCGCGATCGGCTCGCCGTATTACGTGTATTGCGCTGTGGATGGAACGCACGCCGTGGGCATTAAAACAACTCTACGTCCCCACTTGATACATCACGCTCCTGAAGCTGTCCCGAGGTTACCAGGTGCTCATAGGCGCAGACACGGTTGCGACCGTGCTGTTTGGCATAGTAGAGCGCCTTGTCGGCTCGATCGAGAAGTGTCGACGGCAACTTGCCGGCGGCCATCTGGATAACACCGATGCTGACCGTTTTCTTTCCGACCTGGGGAAAGTCGTAAATCTCCACGGCGTTTCGGAAACGCTCAAGAATCGAGAGGGCCATTGGCAGCTCGACGTTTTGCAGGACGACGACAAATTCCTCTCCACCGTAACGGAACAAGGAATCATAAGGGCGAAAGGATATGTTCATCAGGCGCACGAAATGCACCAATACCTCGTCGCCAAACAGGTGGCCGTATTTATCATTGACTTCCTTGAATTTGTCCAGGTCGAGCATGGCCAGGCACTTGCAAGCCGGCACGCCGGGCGTGATCTGAAGATTACCCGTGTTCTCTCCGAAGAGACGCGGCATTCTGCTCTCCAGCGCCTGGCGGTTTAGAAGTCCGGTCAGCCCATCATGTTCATTTCTGTCGAGAAGAAATTGCTGGCTCTTCCAGACCTGCGACAAGGCCTCGATCATATACAAGGCTTCCGCATCGGCGCTTTGGCAATCTATCACCAGCAGGCCGATGACATCGCTTGCACCACGGACCGGGAAAATCATCCGGGTGGTTACAGAATTCTCCCGCGTCAGCCGGACGATCTTCTTGGTTGCGATACATTCGGTGAAACCCTCATGCTGGGCCAGAGGCTCTCCCTGCCATGCAGAATTACACGTATTGCGCACGACGAAGTCCGACGGATTGTTGATGGCGTCCGGGTCGCCGTGGGAACTGAAGACTTCGTAAACAGCAATCGTGCTCGACGCTGAAATCTTGAGCACGTTTTCCACCAGGCACGTCGCCAATTCCTGTTTGTTGTGGCGACCGGTCAGGTCTATCAGTGCCTCAATGCTGCTCTTCGAAATCATGATTCACCGTATCGCGGCAAGTGATCGACGCAAGTCATGTTTTGCCTGCCTTGCTCATTTTTTGATAGCGCATCCTGAGTGGGTTAGGCGCAACGCGCCTACTTTTTCGCCGGTGCCTTCCGTTGCAGTGCCGGGCGTTTTGGTCGCGCGCTTGATTTCTTCACGTCGCGTGGTGGGGCTGTCACCGAATCTGTCTCAAGACACTTGCCCCCGGCCAGCAAGGTGGCAAAGGCCGCGGCCGGCAGCGGTTTGCTGAAATAATATCCCTGCATGGCATCGCAGCCGCGTGCGCGCAGGAAGTTGAGTTGCGCCAGGGTTTCAACGCCCTCGGCAACCACCATGATCTCCAGGCTGCCGGCCATGCTGATGATGGCGGTGGTGATGGCGGCGTCGTCCGGGTCGGTGGTGATGTCGTCGATGAAGGATTTGTCGATCTTCAGGCAGTTCAGCGGAAAGCGCTTGAGATAGCTGAGCGAGGAATAGCCGGTACCGAAGTCATCCACCGACAGCCCAACACCCAGGGAGCCGATTTCCTGCAGGGCTGTAATCGCCGCACCGGCATCGCGCATCACGGTGCTTTCGGTAATTTCGAGCGTCAGCCAGCGCGCGTCAAGGCCGGTGTCCTGGAGCACGCGAGCCACGATCTCGGCCAGATCCTGCTGCTGGAACTGGCGCGCCGCCACATTGACGGACATGTTCAGCGCCGGCAGCCCCGCCTCCTGCCAAGCCTTGTTCTGCGCGCACGCGGTGCGCAGCACCCATTCGCCGATCGGAACGATCAGCCCGGTCTCTTCCGCCAGCGGGATGAAGTCAAGCGGTGACACCAGGCCCGTGCCAGGGCGCTGCCAACGGACCAACGCCTCCAGGCCAATGATCCGTCCGCTGGTCAGGTCCACCTGCGGCTGGTAATGCAGCACGAATTCCTCGCGCTCGAGCGCATAGCGCAATGCCGTTTCGAGGTCGAGCCGGCGCGCCGCGCGCGTGTTGAGATCGGCCGTGAAGAACCGGAATGTGTTCCGGCCGGAGTCCTTGGCGTGATACATGGCGGCATCGGCGTTCTTGAGCAGCGCCCCGGGGTCGGTATCGTCGAACGGGTAAAGCGTGATACCGATCGAGGGCGACATGAACAACTCCTGTCCGGCGAGCTGAAACGGCTGCGCAAACGCATCAATGACTTTCTGGGCGACGCGCCCGACATCGTCCACGTGCGCCACATTCGCCAGCACCACGGTGAATTCATCGCCGCCGAGACGCGCGACGGTATCGCCAGGACGCACGCAGCCGGTCAAACGCCCGGCGACATCCTTCAGCAGCTGGTCGCCGGCATCATGGCCAAGGGTATCGTTCACCAGCTTGAAGCGGTCGAGATCGAGATACAGGATCGCCACCAGACGTTCATGACGCCTGGATTCAAGCGTGGTCTGCCGGATCCGGTCGAGCAACAGCAGCCGGTTCGGCAGACCGGTGAGGGTATCGTAAAACGCGAGATAATTGAGCCGCTCCTGCGCCTGCTGGCGTTCGGTGATGTCGCTGATGACGGCGACGAACACCGGCGGGGTCTCAACGCTGGAGAATTGCAGGTGCACCTCGACCGGATACAGGCTGCCGTCCTTGCGCCTGTGATCAGTCTCGAACGACAGTGTTTCTACATCGCCGCGGCGCAACGGCTCGATCAGTTCCCGGAATTGCGCCGGCGTGAACGCCGGCTTGAGATCAACAGCCGTGAGACCGCGCAGCTCATCGAGCGTGTAGCCGAGATTCTTCAGGGCACCCTGATTGACCTGGGTAAATTTCAGCGTCGCGGCGTCGAACACGTAGATCTCGTTCGATGACCGCTCCAGGATGCGCCCTAGCCGGGCCGCCCGGTCCTCGGTCTGCCTGCGCTCGGTAATGTCCTCGGAGATGCCGAGCAGGTATTGCGGCTGGCCGGATTCATCGAAAATCGGAATCTTGCGGGTGTGCATCCAGCGTTCCCCCTGGTGGCGGGTCTGGACGGATTCGAACGGGATGTCCATGAGCTCGCCGGTGTTCAGCACCTCGCGGTCCATGGCGGTAATAAAATCGGCCTCGGCCTTGGGAAAGAAGTCGTAGTCGCTTTTTCCGAGCATCTCGGCGCGCGGATGGCCGAGCAGTTCCTCGGCGGCCTTGTTGAAGCGCACGAAGCGCAGATCCTTGGCGTCCTTGACGAACAATATGTTCGGCAGGTTCTCAACAACGGCGTTGAGGAAATACTGCATCTGCCGGGCTTCCTGTTCCGCGTACATACGCGCGCTGATGTCCTTGCCGGTGGAAACAAACTGGGTGATGCGTCCGTTTTCGTCCGTAAGCGGTGTGATGGTTTTTTCCTCGTAATAGAACGTACCGTTCTTGCGGCGATTGATGAATACTTCGCGGAACGGCTCGCCGCGTTTGATCGTTGCCCACAGACGCTGGTAGAAGCCTTGGTCATGCTGCCCGGATTTGAGCATGCTAGATTTACCGCCCAGCACCTCGGCCCGCTGGTAACCGGTGGCTTGCTCGAACGCCGGGTTGACGTATTCAATCACGCCGTCGGGGTCGGTGATGACGACGCTGTCGGCGGTCTGTTCGACGGCGCTCGCAAGTTTGCGTCGTTCGGCCTCCGATCGGATCCGTTCCAGTTCAGCCGCGGCGCGCACCGAGCAAATGCGCAATATGGAATCCAGCGATTCTGATTTGACGATCGGCCGGGTATGCATGACCACCAACAGCCCTAGCGCTTGCCCGGCGGCATCGAAGAGTGGATGACCGAAGTAGGCCTCGATGCCCATCTCGACCAGGTTCCGGTCGTCGGGAAAAAGTTTTTGCACGCCAGCCAAATAGTGGCAGGCCTGATTGCCGACCACGTTGTTGCACGGCGTCCCGCACAGGAGATAGTCGAAATTCGGCAGAATCCGGCCGTGCCCGCAGGCCGCCACGGTCTGGACGAGTTCGGGGTTTCCCGCGCTGATCTTACCGACAAATGAATAGTCGGTCCCCAGCGCCTTGGTCAGGTTAAGCACCAACTCACGAAAGAATCGTTCCCCGGTGGCGGCCGACAGCGCCTGGGCGATGTCGTGCAGCATCTCCTCGACTTGGTGGCGCTCGCGCTGCAGGCGATGGTGGGCCAGGGTCAGCGCCACTGCACCGGCTGAGCGCGCCGCCAGACGCTCGTCCTCGGGGCTGAACGGCGCGGCATCGAGTTTGTCGCTGAAATACAGGCGCCCGTACACCTTGCCCTCGTGCGAGATCGGTACCGCCAGCAGGCTTTTCATCGGCGGGTGATGCTTCGGAAATCCGGCCGAGCGCTGATCCCGGGACATGTCGTCCAGGCGCAGCGCGTGGTTTTCGTGGATCATCACGCCGAGCAGGCCGCGCCCCTGCGGCAATTGGCCGATACGCGCCGCCAGCTCCGGCGGAATGCCGGTATGCACGAAGTGCGTGAGGCCACCCTGCTCATCGACAATGCCGATCGCGCCATAGCGGGTCTTGAGCAGGGCAGTCAGGATTTCGATTGATTGTTGCAACAGCTCCGTTTCCACCTCCTCGGAGGTGAGCAATTCGAGCAACCGTAGTGCCGCCTCGTGCAGGCCCGCGGTCTGTACCGCAGCGCCGGCATCTGGCTGGAACTGAGCCAGCTCGCCGTGCAGCAACGCCGACAGCAGGCTGGACCGCGTCACCGCGCCCAGGAAGGCGCCGTGCTCTTCGACCGTGATTGCCTCGATATTCTCCCGGTCGAGACGCACAATCAGATCGTCCACCGGCGTATCCGCCGTGGCCGGGGTGGGTACGGAGCGCGGCAACAGGTCGGCGAAAATGCGCTCGGGATACGGGGCGACCTGGTGGCGCGTCACCAGTCCGAGAAAACCGCCGCCGGTCTGAGTCGGCTCGTCATCGGGGGCGAACACCGCGTAGACCGCCGTCTCTGTTGCACTGGCGGACGGGTGCTGATCAGCCGTGACACGCGCCAGCCACGGGCATAAGGCGTCACGGGCCGTCAACATGACTACAGGCTTTCGCCTTCAATCGCCACCTCGACCTCCAGGTCGAGATGCAGGATTTCGTCTACGGCCATGAGCGTCTTGATCTGGGATACTTATGAATGCAATCAGCTTGTCTTTCGGTATGCGCCGCAGGATGGCGCTGCGTACGATGATGTCACTGATGACATCGTCCTCGAACTCGAGATGGTCGAACGGGCTCGCCACCAGATACTCGATGGCCTTGCGGATGGCGGCACAGCCGATATGCGATTGCTTGCCGAGCACCAGAACATCGTGGATGGGCGGCACGCCGAATTCGCGCACTCGTGCCTTGAGGGTGTACTTCATATTCGCCGTTGAGGCCATCGCCACCTCCTTGAGGCTTGTTATACCGCGTGGGTAATATGCGGAAACCGCACTCCATGAATGGCTATTTCGTAGGTGGACCCATTCGGCATAAACTTTCTGCCTTGTCGGCGAAAGGCTTCAGGATAACCATAGGTTAAATACTGGTTTTTAGTCAAATTATTAGGCAATTTCCATACCAGACAACAAGGGCCAGCGGAACGTGGCCCATTAGAGCATGCCGATATGGCAGCACGTGCAGTGACATCAGGATGTGCGAGTCTCCTGCCCAGGCGATCATGCACCCTGACTCCTTAGTTTTATTCATGATGGCTGGGTGCGCCCTACCCTCTGGTGATCACTGCTGTTTGCCCGTTGAATCACCAACCCAGGAGCCGTGATGGCCAAGCGCATCCTACCCGCGATTCGAGATTTCGTGCAGCTACTGGTGGATGGCTGGGGCAAACCCAGCGTCTGTAACGAAGGCGGTGTGCGTACCCTGCAGTTCAATGGCGGGGCCGTGCAGAGCGCGATGCGGGTATCCTCGCCATACGAGCTGGACCTGAGCTATACCCGATCCATGATGGGCTTCCTGCTGTTCAATGCCAACCCCAAGCACATTCTGCTGGTCGGTCTCGGCGGGGGCTCGCTTTCCAAGTATTGCTATCGCCAGTTTCCGCTGGCATGCATCACGACGCTGGAAATCAGCGCGGACGTGATCGCATTGCGTGATGAATTTCTGGTGCCGCCGGACGATAAACGCTTCCAGATCGTGCAGGCGGATGCCAGCGAGTATTTGGCGCGCAGCGACGTTCACACCGACATCATCCTGCTGGATGGTTACGATGCCGAAGGCCTGCCGACCTGCCTGTGCACGGAGTCCTTCTATTCCAATTGCTGGCAGGCGTTAAGCGCACAGGGCGTGTTGGTCGCCAACCTCTGGGGCGGCGCGTCGAATCGCGGTATCTATCTCAATCGCCTGCGCGGCATCTTCGACGGTCGCGTGTGGTGGAGCAAGCCCCGCGACAGCAGCAACCTGATCGTGTTCGCCGTGAAGAACGAGCATTTCTATCCGCAGTGGTCGCGCTTGATATCGAAGGCGCAAACCCTGGGCAAGCGTTA
>DATEYP010000102.1:0-9773 GCA_035256085.1 Acidiferrobacterales bacterium | reverse complement strand
CCCAGCACTTCGTATTCGGGATGGATCATCTCCAGACCGGCCGCGCCGAGGCGCACTTCACCGAAAATGCGCAGCGAGCGCCCGCGTTCGAGGTTCTGTTGCTGCGCGCCGGAGAAATGGAAGAAACGCAGGGTAAGATGGCCGGTGCCATCGCTCACCCGGCACAACAGGCTGCGCCGCCCGCGGAACACGACATCGGCCAGCTCGACCTTGCCGCTGACCAGCACCTCCTGTCCCGGCCGCAGGCTGCCGAGCGGTGTGAGGCGTGTGCGATCCTGGTAGCGAAACGGCAGATGGAACAGCGCATCCTGCACCGTGCGCCAGCCGAGTCGCTGTTCGAGCTTGTCCTTGAGCTTCGGCCCGACGCCCCTGAGTGTCGAAATTGGCAGCGTGGCAACGTCCATATTATTCAATGCGGCCACAGATGAACGCAGATCAACGCAGATAAGTACTCATTCGGTTTTGGCCTCTTGATCTGTGTCTATCTGCGTTCATCTGCGGCTACGCTTTGCCTTTTTCTTTACTTTCTTTTTTACCGTTTTCTTCGCACGCGTTTCGCCGAGTACCATGACGGCGTCCATCTCCACTTGTGCAGCGCGCGGCAGGGCAGCGACGCCAACCGCGGCGCGCGCCGGATAAGGTTCCTTGAAATACTGCGCCATGATCTCATTGACCTGCGGGAAGTTCCTGAGGTCGGTGAGAAACACATTGAGCTTCACGACATCCTGCAGGCCGCCATTTGCGGCCCTGGCGACGGCCGCGAGATTGTCGAACACGCGCGTGATCTGGGCACGAATGTCGCCGGCGACCATCTCGCCGCTCGCCGGGTCGAGCGGAATCTGGCCGGACAAATAGACGGTGTTGCCAACCTTCACCGCCTGCGAATAGGTGCCAATAGCTTTGGGGGCTTCGTTTGTTATTACGATTTCTTTTTTCATGCCGTGGCCTCGGGAGAATCAGATGCAAGGGACAAGGTACAAGATACAAGTAAAAGCGCCCAGATGGAGATAGTCGGAAGGTTTTCCCCTTGTAACTTGTATCTTGTATCTTGTACCTGTAGTTAGCCCTTCATCCGGTTGATGCGAATCACCGGCTCGAGCGCGCGCAGCCGGCGCAGGATGCTGGCGAGGTGCACGCGATCGCGCACCTCGACGATGAAGTCAATGGCCGAGTTGAGGCCGTCGCGTTCCTCGATATTGACTGTATCGATGTTGGCGTCGAGTTCGGCGATCACCGCCGCCACCTGGGCAAGCACACCGCGCTGATTCTTGACCTCGACGCGCACATTCACCGGAAACACACCCTTGATTTGTTCCTCCCAGTGTACGTCGATCCACTGTTCCGGGTGTTTGCGGAATTTGGCGACGTTCGGGCAATCGGGGGTGTGTATCGTGATGCCGCGCCCGGCCGACAGAAAGCCGAGAATCGGATCGCCCGGGATCGGCCGGCAGCAGCGCGCATAGGTCACGACCACGCCTTCGGTGCCGCGGATTGCAAGATCGGATGTCGATACTTTTACCGACGTGCTGCCGGCGAGGGCCACCGGTTGCAACTGCAAGGCCACCACCGTTGCCAGGCGATTGCCAAGACCGATATCGGCCAGCAGGTCGGCCCAGCGTTTAAGCTTGAGGTTCTTCAACAGTTCCTTCTTCTGAACGTCGCTCACAACGGCGGGGTCGATGCCGATGTCGGTCAGCGCTTTCTCCAGCAGTCTTTCACCGAGACTCACCGATTCGCCACGTTGCAGGTTCTTGAGGAACTGGCGGATGTGGGCGCGTGCCTTGCTCGTCACCACGTAGTCCAGCCACGACGGGCTCGGCCGGCCCCACTTGGACGTCAGCACCTCAACATGATCGCCATTGCGCAGCACCGTGCGCAGCGGCACGAGCACGTGGCTCACCTTGGCGCCGACACAGTGGTTGCCGATATCGGTATGCACATCGTAGGCGAAGTCGATGACGGTCGCGCCGCGTGGCAGCTTGCGGATGTCGCCGTTCGGCGTGAACACATAGACCTCGTCCGGAAACAGGTCGACCTTGAGGTGATCGAGAAACTCGTTGGCGTTGCCGGCCTCGCTCTGGATTTCGAGCAGGTCGTGCAGCCAGTTGAGTGCGTGCTGCTGGCCGGCGTCGGCACCACCCGGTTCGTTGCTCTTGTACAGCCAGTGCGCCGCGACGCCGGCCTCGGCCACGCGGTGCATCTCACGGGTTCGAATCTGCACCTCGACCGACAGGCCGAACGGTCCGAACACCACGGTGTGCAACGACTGGTAGCCGTTCGCCTTGGGGATGGCGATGTAGTCCTTGAAGCGTCCGGGGATCGGCTTGTACAGATTGTGCACCACGCCGAGGATGCGATAGCAGGTATCGACCCGGTCGGTGACAATTCGAAACGCATAGACATCGTACACCTGCTCGAACGGCAGCGACTTGTCGTGCATCTTTCTGTAGATGGCGTACAGGCTTTTCTCCCGCCCGCTCACCTCGGCCGAGAGTTCATCCTTGGCGAGCTGTGCCTGAATGGCGGCACGCACCTTTTCCACGATCGCCTTGCGGTTGCCCTGGCGCTTGCGCATGGCCTCGGCCAGCACCCGCGAGCGCAGCGGATAAAGATGGCCAAACGCCTGCTCCTCCAGTTCGTGCGCCCATTGGCGCATGCCGAGACGGTTGGCGATTGGCGCATAGATGTCGAGCGTCTCGCGCGCGATCGCGCGCCGCCGCTCCGGCTTGAGCGAGGCGAGCGTGCGCATGTTGTGCAAACGATCGGCAAGCTTGATGAGAATGACGCGGATGTCCTGCGACATCGCGAGCAGCATCTTGCGGAAGTTCTCCGCCTGCTCTTCTTCCTCGGTGCGGAACTCGATCCTGTCGATCTTGCTGACGCCGTCCACCAGCTCGGCCACGTCCTTGCCGAACAGCTCGGCGATGCTGTCTTTGCCGTGGCGCGTGTCCTCGATGACGTCGTGCAGAATGGCGGCGCTGATGCTTTTGCTGTCGAGGTGCATGTGCGCCAGAATGCGCGCGACCTCGATGGGGTGAAAAATGTACGGCTCACCGCTGCGCCGGTGCTGACCCTCGTGCGCCTCGGCGCTGAACAGGTAGGCGCGGTAGACCTCGGCAACCTCCGGCGCACCCAGATACGACTCGAGCAGCGTGCACAGATCGCCGATGTGGAATCGGGTGTCCGGAGACGCCGTGGGCTCAGGCGCTGGGGCCGCTTTCCGGGGTGGCGGCAACGTCGCCGGCGGTTCCGAGTGGGTTGATGGTGTCGTCATCCAGTTCTTCCCCGATCGCAGGCGAGGTCTCGTCCAGAATGGCGCTGGTCACGAACCCCTCGGCGATCTCGCGCAGGGCAATCACCGTGGTCTTGTCGTTGGCGCGCGGTACGGTCGGTTCGGCGCCAAGCGTCAGCTGCCGGGCGCGCTTGGTGGCGACCAGCACGAGCTGAAAGCGGTTATCGACGTTCTCAAGGCAGTCTTCAACAGTAACGCGGGCCATGGTGTCCTCTGGGATAAAAACAGCGAAAAATCAGTGAATTGTCGGGAAATTGTAACAGACTCGCGGTGGTCGCGCTTGCCACTGCTGGGTTTACCACGCACCTCCCGGCCGGCGATACGAGATAACTGATTGATATAAATAATAATATCTCAGCCGCAGATGAACGCAGATAGACACAAATATCAAGGGTGCCCGTCAGTTCGTGCCCAAGCAGGTCGACGTAACTTTGAATTTATCTGCGCTTATCTGTGTCCATCTGTGGCTAAGGTCATATAAACCCGCATCACACGTCGGCAAGCAGTGTGGCCATGTCGATGGTCACTGGCCGCGCCCGGTGCGGCTCGCCGCGCAAAATGGCCTTGAGGTCGGCGAGCGCGGCATCGAAATCGTCGTTCACCACCAGATGGTCGAACTCGCTGTAGTGGCTCATTTCCGCGACCGCCTCGCGCATGCGGCGGTCAATGATCTCCTGCGAATCCTGCTGGCGGTTGGTCAGGCGCTCGCGTAGCGCCGCGCGCGACGGCGGCAGGATGAAAATACTCACCGCCTCGGGCCGCCATTTCTTGATCGCGCGTGCACCCTGCCAGTCGATATCCAGGATCACGTTCCTGCCGGGCTGGATCTGGTCTTGAATCGCCTGCTTGGAAGTGCCGTAGGAATTGCCGAATACCGTGGCATGCTCCACGAACTCGCCGTTGGCGACCATGCGATCGAATTCCTCGCGCGTGACGTAGTAATAGTGCACACCGTGCTGCTCGCCCGGACGCGGCGCGCGCGTGGTGTGCGACACCGAGAACGCGACATCCGGCGTGCTGTCGACCAGCGCCCTGGCGAGCGAGGTCTTGCCGGTGCCGGAAGCGGCGGAGAAGATGAAAAGTTTGCCCTTATTCATTTAAAAAGCCCAAATACTTTAGCCACAGATGAACGCAGATAAACACAGATATTCCCCTATCGCCCGAAAAGACCGGTTACCCGGAATCTGCGTCCATCTGTGTTCATCTGCGGCTGAAAATCTTACTCAATATTCTGCACCTGCTCACGCATCTGCTCGATCAGCACCTTGAGGTCGACGGCGGCGTTGGTGACGCGCACGTCCGCGGCCTTGGAGCCGAGGGTATTGGCCTCGCGATTGAGTTCCTGCATGAGGAAATCGAGGCGCCGGCCGACCTGGCCCTTGTCGTCGAGCACGCGCCGCACTTCGTTGAGGTGCATGACCAACCGATCGAGTTCCTCGTCCACGTCGGTCTTCTGCGCGAACAGCAGCAGCTCCTGTTCGACACGGGCCGGATCGAGTTCGGCACGCACGTCTTGCAGGCGCGTGAGCAGGCGCTCGCGGAAATTCTGCCGGACCTCGGGCAACAGGGTGCGCACCCGTACCGCGATCTCCTCCATGCCATCGAGCCGCTGGCGCAGAATGGCGGCGAGCTGTGCGCCCTCGCGCGTCCGTGTGGCATCCAGTTCGCCCAGGGCTTCGGCCAGCAACGCCAGCGCCGCCTTGTGCAGCGCCTCGGCGTCCACGGCCGTGGACTTGAAGACCCCCGGCCAGCGCAGCAGATCCACCATGCGCCATGGTGTCACCGACCCGCCGGCGGTGGATGCAAGTTCCTGGGTTTTCTGTGCGAGCGCCACCAGGCGCGCGACCATGGCTTCATCCAACACCACGTCCGCACCCTCGCGCGTGGCGAGCCGCAGGTGGCAATCGACCTTGCCGCGCCCGAGGCGCTTGCCGAGCAGCTCGCGTACCGCCGGCTCGATGGCGCGTAGCTCGTCCGGCAGCTTGAGGCCGAGTTCCAGATAGCGGTGATTGACGGCGCGCAGCTCCCAGCTCAGTCCGCCCCAGGGGGTGGCTGTCTCGCGCCGCGCGAACGCGGTCATGCTCGCTGTCATAGATTCCCCCGATTTGCCTGATTCTATTGATGGTAAACTGAACCGGCCGGAATGAAAAACACCGGTGCGCGCACGGCCGGGCGATATTGTCCTATTATTACGGATGAACCGGCGGCGAAGCGGAGATCGGGCACCGGTTTCCCGCGCACGTGGAAACGGCGCATAAGGTACTGCATGAAGTTCAAGCGTCAGAAAAATACCCTGCCCAAGGGCTACTTGCTCACCCATTACCGCATCGAGAAACCGATCGGCGGCGGCGGTTTTTCCTATGTTTATCTGGCGACCGACGAGAAAACCGGCGAGCCGGTGGCCATCAAGGAATATCTGCCGAGCAACCAGGCGCACCGCGTTGACGATTCGCGCGTCGAACCGCTCACCGAGGAATTGTCCACCGCCTTCCGCCAGGGCATCAAACGCTTTTTCGACGAAGCCGCGGCGCTAGCCGGCATCAACCACCCGAACATCGTGCGCGTGATTAATTTCTTCCGCGCCAACAACACCGTGTATATGGTGATGCGCTACGAACACGGCCGCGATCTGCGCTGGTATATCAAGCGCAAGGCCGGGCGCCTGAGCGAGAACGCACTGCGCGCCATTTTTCCGCCGCTGCTGCTCGGCCTGCGTGACGTGCACCAGCACAACCTGCTGCACCTCGATATCAAGCCGGCCAATATATTCCTGCGTCCGGGCGGCAATCCGTTGCTGCTCGATTTCGGCGCGGCGCGCATCGCCGTGATCGGCAATCGCCCGATCGGGCCGTACACGCTTACCCTCGGGTTTGCGCCCATCGAGCAGCACCTCGGCGGGCACATCGGCGCCTGGACCGACGCCTACGCGATCGGCGCGTCCATGTGGTCGTGCATCAGCGGCCGCCCGCCTCCGCCCGCCACCGAGCGCCGCATCAACGACACCTACAAACCGGCGGTGCGCCAGTATGCACGTCATTACTCGCCGCAGCTGCTCGAGGCCATTGACTGGTGCATGCAATTCCACCAGCTCGACCGGCCGCAGAGCGTGCAGTCGCTGCTCGACTTCATGAACCCGCTGAGCGCCAACGATTATCCGCCGGCCGCGAACGGCCTGCTGGCGCGCATGGGCGTGCGCCTGCCGTGGAACAGCTGACATGAAATACCAGCTTGCATACCACAGCCTGGCCGGCGGCCGCGCCACCAACCAGGATCGCATCGTGTGCGCGGAGCGCGACAATGCCGTGCTCATGGTGCTGGCCGACGGCCTCGGCGGCCACGAGGGCGGCGCGCTTGCCGCCGAGATCCTGACCCAGACCGCGCTGCGCGCGTTCGAGGCGGTGCGCCAGCCGGTCATCACCAAACCCTCGACGTTTCTCGCGCTTACCATCATGCAGGCGCACAAGGCGATTTTCGCGCGCGGCCATGCGCAGGCGCCGCCGATCTCGCCGCGCACCACCTGCGTGCTGTGCCTGGTGCAGAACGGCTACGCCTACTGGGCGCATGTCGGCGACAGCCGCCTTTACCACTTTCGCAACGGCCGGGCATTGACCCGCACGCTCGACCACACCGTTACCGAGCAAATGCACATCGACGGTCTGCTGAGCGAGGAAGACATGAAACGCCACCCGGACAAGGCGCGCCTGCTCAAGGCCGTGGGCGGACCGCACGCCCCGGGCGTGAGCCTCGGCGAGGAAACCGTGCTGCAACGAAACGATACCCTGCTGCTTTGCACCGACGGGCTGTGGGAGGCGTTATCCGCCGACGAACTGTACAGTTTCCTGAAATATTCGACGCTCGATGAAGCCATCGAAGAAATGCTGCTGGCCGCCGAACACCGCATGAAACAGCGCGCCGACAACCTGAGCGCCATCTGCCTGCGCTGGCAGGACAACATCACCAGCGCGTTGCCGGTACAATCGCGGTCGATGCTGGAAACCAACCACAAGACGCTGGTCGAGGACGCGCGCATCCGCAATGCCGGAAAGAAACTGCGCGGAACCAAGGAAGTGCAGGACAGCACCCGCAAGACCCTGGAAAACACCATCGACGAGCTTGAGGCGTTCCTGGCGCACTTCGAGAAAAAGCCCTGAGCGATTTGCATTCCGTTGAACGCCTAACACGAATGAACTTCGTGTCTTTAACCACGGGGGACACGGGGAAACACGGCCAGCCGTCGATACAACGGGAGCACGGAGGTTCCTGAAGAAGAACCGGTGTACTGCTTATTTCGGTTTCCCCGTGTCCCCCGTGGTTGTGATGTATCGTGTTAGGGAAGCTCTGATTATCAGTTTGTTGAAATTCCCCGTTCGCGCTGAGCCCTTCGACTGGCTCAGGACAGGCGTAGCGCCGCAGGCGCGAAGTCGAAGCGGGCCAGGTGATTGATTGAAGGCCGTTCATGTTTCGACTTCGCTTTGCGCAGTTTATCCTGAGCAGAGCCGAAGGGCTCAACACGAACGGCTTTTAGTGATTATTTCAACAAACTGTTAAGTCCAATTGCCGTCATGCCGGCGAAAGCCGGTATCCAGAATCGGCCTGACGGCCGATGCTTTATCAAAGCCTGATAGGGGTCGGAAAGGGCTCGCGCCCTCCCCGCCCTCCGAACCGTGCGTGCGGTTCTCCCGCACACGGCTCTCCAGTTGGTGGTTTCCTCATCGGGGTCGGCTTGCCAGAGCATGGGCCTCGGTCATCGTGAAAAGTCCCAGCTCAGCAAAGAACGCATTGGGCCAGCGGTGATGGTCGGCCAGCGTGCGTCCGGTCCCGGGACGCTTCTGCTGCTTGCGCCGCAGCGAGCGCAACCGTCGCCGAACGAAGCCGTCCATGCCGCTGAAGGTCCACGGATGCGCGTGCTGAAAGTAGCCGTACCAGCCTTGGAGCATCGGGTTCAATTCCGCAATGATGCAGGCGAGGCTGTCCCCGCGGGTGCGCCCGGTCTTGGCCCGGATCCGATCGCGTATCGCTGTCAGACTCTTGCGCCGCACCCGGCGTTGCCCCGCCTCGAAGCGATAGCCCAGAAAGTCGAAGCCCTGACCTTCTTCCCGACAGTCCCCCACGTGGGTCTTGTCCGGATTCAGGGTCAGGCCATTCGCCTGCACCCAGGCCCGCACTTCGGCAAGTCCCGCCCGCGCTTCTTCGGCCGTTTGACACAGCACGACGAAGTCGTCAGCGTAGCGCACCATCTGATATCCGCGCTCCCGCATCGCACAGTCCAAGGGATGCAGGTAGAGGTTCGCCAACAAAGGGCTGATCACCGCGCCTTGCGGCGTGCCCCCGGTCGGCGTCCAGCGTTGCACGCCCTTGACGATGTCTTGATGCAGAAATGCCTCGATCAACTGAAGCACCCGGCCATCGCCCACCCGCTCGCCCACCCGCGCCATCAACGGCGCGTGCGGGATGGTGTCGAAGTAGCTCGCCAGATCGGCGTCCACCACCTGGGTGTAGCCTGCCTTGAGCAGCCGGTCCACTTCGCGCAAAGCATCCTTGCAGCCACGACCCGGACGAAACCCATAGCTCGTCTCCAGAAACTCACGCTCGAAGATCGGTTCCAGCACCCGCTTCACCGCCGTTTGCACGATGCGGTCCTTGACCGCCGGTATGCCCAAGGGACGCACCTTGCCCGGCCCTTTGGGAATCTCCACGCGCAACACGGCCAGAGGCTCGTAGCTTCCCGCCTTCAGCGCCGCTTCCAGTTCTCCAAGATAGACTTCCGCCCGTGCCGCAAACTGCTCGACGCTCTGCCGGTCTACCCCGGCGGCTCCCGCGTTCGCGGCCACCTTGTGCCACGCCGCCTGAAGCGTTGCCGGTCGATACACCTTGTCGATCAAGCTGTACCACTTGCCTCCTTTGACGCCGTTATCCAGCGCCGCCAACATGCGCTCGTTCCACACGCAAGCTTCCACCCACGACCAGTCACGGCCCTGCGCTTGTGCACCTTGTGTAGCCACCTTCGGCACTCCCGGCGCTTCGCTCTCGCTCTGCTTGCTCGTGTCACTCACGCTTCCACCTTCCTGCCTCCCTTCCCTCAGCGTGGCTTTGCTAACCCCGCCTGTGGCCCCTACCGCGACCGCGGTACTGTGAAGGCTCTGACTCCTGCCCACGTTCACTTCGTGAACAGGTCTCCCCGCTTACTGCGCCCAACCTTCCCATCGTTCCGTCTCCAACCACGCAGTGCGCCCCGCTATCGCTTTGTCCACCACCTCAGCGTACCGGGCTGCTTCCGGGCTTCGCCATGGAATCGCAGGCTCGCCGCAACACAACGCCGAATCGAGTTCGTCATCCTACGGACCGACAGTTCACCTCCGGTTGCTCCCCACCCCGCCACGCCATGACGCGTAACGACGCAGTTACCTTCGGCTACGGAGCTGTGGCACACTCCGACACGGACTTCCACCGTGCTGATTTGGCGCCATCACGGGCGCACGAT
>DATEYP010000101.1:0-9216 GCA_035256085.1 Acidiferrobacterales bacterium | reverse complement strand
CATGGACAGCCAGGTGGCGGGGCTGAAGCGTTTCTGAGCGCGTGCAATCAGGATCTGGCGCATGCGCACCGTAACATCGCCGAAGTCGATGTCCACTGGGCACGGGCTGAGGCACTTGTGGCAGACGGTGCAGTGGTCGGCCACATCATTCAGTTCCGCGAAGTGGCGCAGTGAGATGCCACGGCGGGTCTGTTCCTCATACAGGAACGCCTCGATGATCAGGCCGGTGGCGAGAATCTTGTTGCGCGGCGAGTACAACAGGTTGGCGCGCGGCACGTGCGTGCTGCACACCGGCTTGCACTTGCCGCAGCGCAGGCAATGGCGGATGGCGTCGTTGAGCTCGCCGAGCGCGCTGGCTTCGAGAATGATCGCCTCCTGCTGCACCAGCCGCAGCGACGGCGTCCAGGCGCGCGTCAGGTCTGCGCCCGGCAGGAGCTTACCGCGGTTGAAGTGCCCGTGCGGATCGATCCTGTTCTTGTAAGCGACAAAGGCCGTGACCGTGTCCGGCGCGAGATACTGGAGCTTGGTGATGCCGATGCCGTGTTCACCGGAGATTACACCGTCCAGCCGGGCGGCGAGTGCCATGACCCGGTCCACAATGCTGTCGGCTGCTTGCAGCATGGCGTAGTCGTTCGAATTGACCGGGATGTTGGTGTGCACATTGCCGTCGCCGGCATGCATGTGCGTGGCCACGAACAGACGGCTGGAGCGGTTGTCACGATGAATGCGGTCGAGCTCTATATGCACCGGCTCCAGCTCGCGGCCGATAAATATGCTTTTTAGCGGGCGCTCGACTTCGGCGCGATAGGAAATACGCAGATCCTGCCGCAGCAGCAGATTGAGCACGCTGTCGCCGGGCTGTATGCACAAAGCAGCATCGTGGCCCAGAAGATCGCGGTAGCGCTCGGCCGGTTCGTCGAGCGCAGTCAGCAGCTTTTGCCAGCGCGCCTGGGCACGATCAAGAAGATCGAGTGCAGTACGTTCCTTGCCGGCAAGTATGGCGTCTGCCTCCTCGGTGATTTCGGTGTCGGGGCGGTAGGCCGGGCAGCTGGCGAGGGTGGCGACATAGTCGCGTACCGCGTCGACAATGCGCAGCTTGTTCTGGATGCTGTGTTCGATATTGATGCGTTCGATGCCTGCGGCATATTCGGCCAGGCGTTCGAGCGGGATCACCACGTCCTCGTTGATCTTGAAGGCATTGGTGTGTGCCGCAATCGCCGCGGTACGCGCCCGGTCCGCCCAGAAGCGCTTGCGTGCCTCGGGACTGACAGCAATGAAACCTTCAGCATCGCGTGCATTCGCCAGCCGCACGACGTGTGACGCGGCTTCGGCCACGGCGTTCTCGTCGTCGCCGGCAATATCCACGAGCAACACCATCTTTGGACGATCACGCCGCGCCGCCTTGGTGCTGTAGTTCACGGCGCGCACGTAGCGATCATCCAGATGTTCGAGGCCGGCGAGCAGAACACCGCGCCGGCCGTCCAGGTAATTCTTGGTCTCGACAATGGCCGGCACCGCCTTGCCGAGGTCGTGACCAAAGAATTCCAGGCACACGGTGCGCGTATGTTCCGGCATGCGGTGCAGCACGAACACCGCCGAGGTGATGAGCCCGTCACAACCTTCCTTCTGAACGCCCGGCAGACCGGCGAGGAACTTGTCGGTCACGTCCTTGCCGAGGCCGAGTTTGCGAAACGCCTGGCCGGGTATGCGCAGCAGTTCCGGATCGCCGCTGCGCGTGCGGCCGTCGGCGGCGTAACGCGTGATGCGGAACGTGACCTCAGACTGCTCGTGGATTTTCCCGAGATTGTGATTCAGGCGTTCGACTTCGAGCCAGCGCGCGTCCGGTGTGACCATGCGCCACGACACCAGGTTGTCGAGTGTCGTGCCCCACAGCACTGCCTTTTTGCCGCCGGCATTCATGGCGATGTTGCCGCCGATGGTGCAGGCATCCTGCGAGGTGGGATCGACGGCGAAGCTCAGGCCCTGCAACTCGGCGCGTTTTGTGACTTCCAGGGTGATGACGCCGGCCCCGGCGCGCACCGTGGGAACGGCTTCGGCGACACCTTCGAGTTGGCGCAGCTCAACGGCACCGAGCGCGTCGAGCTTTTCGGTATTGATGACTGCGCTGTCCTGATAGAGCGGTACGGCGCCGCCGGTGTAACCGGTGCCGCCGCCGCGTGGAACGATGGTGAGACCAAGTTCGATGCAGGCCGCGACCACGTCGCGCACCTCGGCTTCGCTATCCGGGGTAAGAACCACCAGCGGAAATTCCACGCGCCAGTCGGTAGCGTCGGTGACATGGGAGACGCGCGCCAGACCGCTGAAATCGATATTGTCGCGGTGTGTGACGCGCGCCAGCCGGCGCCACGCCGCGCGCCGCAACTGCTCCTGGCGCGGAAACCAGTCCTCGAACTCGGCCACCGCCACGCGTGCACGTGTCACCAGTTGCAGGGTGAGCGGGTTGTTATCGGCGCGTGCCTCGATTTGCGCTAGGCGGTGGTGCAGGGCGCCGATCAGCAGTTTGCGCCGGTTGCGGTTCTCCAGCAGATCGTCCTGGATGTAGGGATTGCGGACGATGACCCACATGTCCCCCAGCACTTCGAACAGCATGCGCGCGCTGCGCCCGGTGCGGCGCGTGCCACGCAGACGGTTGAGCACGTCCCACATTTCTTCCCCGAGGAACCGGATGACAATCTCGCGGTCCGAGAAAGAGGTGTAATTGTAGGGGATTTCGCGGATACGCATGGAAAACCGGACGCACTGCCACGCTGGATCAGTGGCGGATTGTAGCACGCCACGCCGCCGGTTCCCTTGCAGAGGAGAACGATGAATAGTGCGCACCGCGACATCTGCTGAGCCCTTCGCCCCTCTGGGGGAAGGACACGCCTCCTGGGATGGAGGCGGTAGACCGTGTCGGGAACAGGCGGTCGAGGAAGGGGGGAGTTTTAAGTTATTTTCCCCTCACCCTGATCCTCTCCCGGAGGGAGTGGGGAAGATGAAGCATGCAGTATTTAGCGCTCGAATCAGTAAGTATGAAGGAATGTTTCCGGCGCAGGCACCGTCTTTATAGAATAGGCGCTTGGACGGCAACATCGGGCGCCCTCGGCGCCATTTCCGATTCACCACTTCTGCTACAGGGCAGCTCATGACAAGACGACGGATTCTGGCGGCAATGCTCGGCCTGTTTACGACGGTGATCGTCTGGGCGGGCGCACCCAGCATTCCCTTGCATGACCTGGACGGACGCGAACGAAACGTCAATGAGTTCATTGGTCATGCCAAATGGACGATCGTGGTCGCCTGGTCACATGATTGCCGTCTCTGCGACCAAGAAATCGGTGAAATGGCCGCGCTGCATGCCGCGCGCAAGGACAAGGATGCCATGGTGCTGGGCATCACGCTCGATGGCGCCGAACATCTGAAGGAGGCGCGCGCGTTCGTCAAGCGTCACCAGCTGCCGTTTATGAATCTCATCACCGAACCGTCTCAGGAAGTAATGGTGAAATTCGGTGCCGGCCAGTTCGTCGGCACGCCGACCTACTACATCTACAACCCGAAGGGCGACATCGTCGGCCAGAACATCGGGCCGCTGACACGCGCGGAAGTTGAAGAGTTTATCGCTTCGTTTGACAAGGCTGCACAGAATGGCAGGCAATGAGCCGGTGACCGATCCGGATACTCGCCGTGGCGATAAACGGGAGGCGGTGATCGAGTACGACTGTCGCAAACCGCTGGACCCGCGCCAGCAATTGTTTCTCGACCGCATGGACCTGAATATGGACAGCGGTATCAGTCTGGATGGCCATCAGGAGTCACAGC
Organism: Acidiferrobacterales bacterium; assembly: GCA_035256085.1. GTDB lineage: Bacteria > Pseudomonadota > Gammaproteobacteria > Acidiferrobacterales > UBA6901 > UBA6901. Next base: position 5,397 of record DATEYP010000101.1, on the reverse strand, counting down.
CGGATTTTCTGACACGCCACGGCTCGTGGCCAACAGCCTGATCGAGGCTTTGGATGCGTAAAACGATGGCGCGGCGGCGACCTGCGCCTAACTGGCTGTGCGGTTACCGGAACTCAGGCAGGTACGTGCGGACAGGAAAGACGGGCAGACGCACATCGAACTGGTGTTCGACAGGCCGCATGTGCCACCCCCGGCTGTGCAGTTTATACAGCTGCGCGGCAAGCATGAACTGCACTGATCAGGCCGGTCGTTCCTCCGTCACTTTGATCCAGATCCCGCGATCCGTGCAGTGCAGCAATTCGTCGCCACTGTGCACATAGTTGCCGATGTCAAAACGCTGGTTGTTGAAATAGCAGGCGTCGCTTTCCAGCTCGGCATCCAGCGACAGTTCCCCTCTATCCCAGGCATCGAGAATCAGTGAACTCCGCAACTCCGGGTCCGGTGCGCCGACCTGTGGGGCGTGCGGGCTGGATTTCATGGGAACCTCCGGTTGGAAAGTGTGGCAGTTAACGTAGATTACAAATACCCACGCATCCTGCTTTGATCTGGCGCAAGAGGTGAGTAAATACTTAAATCCTGGAAAAAACAGTTGGCCGCAGATGAACGCAGATAAACACGGATATTCAATGCACCGCCTGAAGTCGCCAGCCCGCCAAGAGGGCGAATGGCCTCGATACAGCATTGGCATGGTTCATTTGCGTTTATCCGCGGCTAAACGCCGTTTGTAGGAAAATCCAAGGTATGGGGGATTGCCGACAGCAGCGGGCGTGAATTGTTGACGAATATCAAAGCCAGATTGGTTACAGTAAGCATATGGTTGCGCCCTGAGTGAACAGTCAAGAAAGGTGGCCAGATGGAACACCGCTGGAGCATTCGCAAATCCATACAGGCTTCCGTCACACTCGCGCTGCCAACGTGGAAAAAGTTGCAGACTAACATCTGTGACATCAGTCTCGGCGGCCTCGCCATCACGTGCCCGCATTACCCCATCCCAGTCAATGCCCTGGTCACACTTTCCTTTTCGCTGGAGCGGGACGGGCGCGTGAGTTATCACCGTCTGCCTGCACAAGTGATGTACAGCGGCAATACCCGCGTCGGATTCCTTTTTATGGAGTCCGGGCGCGAAACCTTGCAGGCACTGCGCGAGACGTTGTATCCACCAGCGACCAAATTGTCAGAGCTGATCGCCGGGCAGTCGAACGCGGCCTGATCCGGATGAGTGGTGAAGAATTCCTTGCGCTTCTGCGGTAAGCCCTGCACGCCCGGCACACCCCCTAGGCATCGTCGCCTGCGAACGCGGCCTCGGCCTCGCGCCGCAGCGTCTCCGGGTCGTCGCTGTAGCGTGGCGAAAAGTGCAGCGGTACCAGGCGCCTGACCCCGGCGGCACGCGCCAGCGTTCCCGCCTGGCGGGCGGTCAAATGAAAACGCGCGGCCGCTCGCTCTGCGTCCTCGGAGAGAAACACGGTTTCCATGAACAGGATATCGGCATTGCCCACCAGATCCACGATATGGCGCGCGTTCTCTGCGTGATAAACCACATCCACCACGTAGGCAATCTTCTGGCCCGGCACGATGTGCAGAACCGCGTCGCGCAGTTGACCGAGGGGTAGCGTGCGCTCGTGTTCGCCAGCATGGTCGCGCCAGTGAATACGCACCGGTGTGTCCTCCGGCGCGTCCTGACGTACCAGCCGCTTGAGATCTTTGAGCCACGGCCCGGTAGGCAGGCCGAGTTCAAGGAGGCGGTTCTTCCAGACATTCATATGCCGTTTTTCCTCGAGCGCGAAACCGAGGCATGGAATGTCGTGGTCGAGCAGTACGGCGCGCACGCGAAAGCCTTCTTCGTCGAGCAGAATCCCGTTTTGCAGCGCGATGGACTCGAACGTCTCGCGCCGGAAGCGCGCGCGGCAGCGAAATCGCGCGCGGTGCAGGGTTTGGTCGGTGCGCAGTTCGGCGGCGGTGAGCGTGAAATCGGCCGGGTAGTTGTGCACCAGGTTCCAGGTGTAGGCGGCGAGCTTGTGTTCGACCTGGTCGACGAAGCCGGGCGGCCCGTACAGCGTGAGTTCGCGCGCGCGCCCGAGGCACAGCCGCAGCAGCCGGTCGAAGCCGGCAAAGTGGTCCATGTGGGTGTGGGTAACGAACACGTGCGAGAGCCGCAGGATCTTGCGCGCCGACAACGGCGTGAGGTCGCCGAGATCGAACAACAATGCGCGCCGCTCATACAAAAAGTCCACATACACCGCCGGATCGCCGAACGGGTCGTTGACCGGCTGGGGATGGAAAAGCGGTGTCATACAGCCTCCACGGGTTTCCGTGGCGCCCGAGCTTAGCACGCCGCAGTCAACCGGCGGCGTGCAGCGGGATAAGCCGTGCGCTACACCGAATTCGTGGCGTCCGAACACGCCTGTTCGGTGCCGGGTGCGGCAAGCAGCCTATAGGATATGTAAGAATGTGTATCCTGAAGCACGCCGCGCCAGCAGGTAGGGCGTGGTCGCAGTGCAGGGGCCCGCCCAGGGAGCTCCCCCCGAGCGGGTTGGTCCTTTATGGCGTCACACACAGCCGGTTGGCTTCGGCAGGCCGCCCCACTTGCAAATGAGCTTCATCGGACCCTTCTTGAAGACCGCATACAGGTCATTGGTAGTGGTGTCCATGGCCTTGGCGAATTTGCGCAGCGGCGGAACCACGCCGTCTTCCTCATACATGCGGCGCGCCTCGTTGATGTAATGCATGATCTGGTCGTTGATCTCGATGCCGTCATTCGCGGCCAGCTGCGGCACGAGCTCCTCGCTCCACAGGTCACGATCGAGGAGAAAGCCGTCCCCATCCACTTCCAGTTTCTCGATTTGCAGGCCCATCGGAATTTCCTCGTTCTCGGCAATTGATGAATTCTGTTGTGCCCGGTATCACAGGCGAATCGATCATTAGTTTAGCAATAAAGTCGGGTATAAAACATCTATTCACGTATGCGTTTAGTGGGTATGAAATACTGTTTCGGAATTCGACTCACTACACTTTGATACAGGAGCTCAACTGCGGCGAGCCATGCGTAGCTTTATCCGCCATCCCACCGATATACCCATCGAGATGAGGCTTGAGGGTCAGACGTGCAAGCATGAACTGCTGCGGAATGTCAGCCGTGGCGGTTTGTGCTTTCTGTACCCGGAAGCGGCGCCGGTAGGCAGTACGATAATCGTGCGGATCGCGCTCACCTCGCCGCCATTCGAGGCGCGCTGCCAGGTAACCTGGTGCCAGGCAGACGGCGATGCCTGGCAAGTGGGTGTCGAATTTCTCGATCGGGACGACCTGTTTCGTGCACGCATGGTGGAACAGATTTGTCACATCGAGCAGTATCGGCGCGCGCGCGAGAGCGAGGGGCACGCCCTGAGCAGCCAGGAGGCGGCGCTTGAGTGGATCGAAAGGTATGCCGATGCGTTCCCTTTTCCGAACATCAACACAGCCCGCCCCCGAGACAAGCAATAGCAACATCCTGCCGGGCAGCGTGCTGGACAAGCCGGCGGCCAGCGGAAACAATAGCCGTCACCTCATGCCCCGGCCGTTTGCCGGATTCCTCAACGCCAGCGTTCTGTTCCGTCCATCCGCATGTCGTCAGCCCTGCGCCTGTTTGCCTCCGCCCCGCGCGGTATCGAGCCCTTGCTGGCCGATGAGCTGCGCGCGCTCGGTGCCGGAGATGTAAAAGAAACGCGCGCCGGCGTGACGTTCAGTGGCGACCTGGCGCTCGCCTACCGGGTTTGTCTGTGGTCGCGGGTTGCCAATCGCGTGCTGCTGCCGCTCGCGCAGTTTCCGGCGCCGACGCCGGAGGCGCTGTATGACGGTGTGCGCGGCATCGATTGGGCGGAGCATCTCGACCAGAACGGGACCCTGGCGGTGGATTTCAACACCTACCGTTCGGCGATCACGCACACCCATTACGGCGCGCTCAAGGTCAAGGACGCGATCGTGGATCAGTTCCGCGAGCGTACCGGCGTGCGGCCGTCGGTCGCGACCAACGAGCCGGACGTGCGTATCAACGTCTACGTGCACGCGGACGTCGCCTCGCTGAGCATCGATCTGTCCGGCGAGAGCCTGCACCGCCGCGGTTATCGCGTGGACACGGTGACGGCGCCGCTCAAGGAGAATCTCGCCGCTGCGATTCTGCTGCGCGCCGGCTGGCCGGCAATCGCCCGCGCGGGCGGCGCGCTCGTCGACCTGATGTGCGGTTCCGGAACGCTGCCGATCGAAGCCGCGCTCATCGCCAGCGACAGCGCGCCGGGCCTCGATCGGACCTATTATGGATTCCTGCGCTGGCGCGGACACGACGCCGCAACCTGGGAGGCGCTGCTGGCCGAGGCGCGTGCGCGGCGCGCGGCAGGCATCAAGAATCTGCCACCGATCCGTGGCTACGACAGTGATCCGGCCGCGGTGCGCGTGGCGCTGGTGAATGTCGAACGCGCCGGGTTCACCGGGCTGGTGCACATCGAGCGGCGTTATCTGGCGGATTGCCGCAGCGAGCATGTCGAGCACGCCGGGCAGGAGCCCAAGTGCCGCGACGCACATGGACGTGCGAGTGTCGCGGGAGGCAGGACGCCGGAAGCGACCGACGCACATGGACGTGCGGGAGCGGCTGCCGGGCTGGTGGTGGTAAACCCGCCCTATGGCGAACGCCTGGGTGAGGAATCGGAGCTGCCGGGACTGTATCGCGTGCTCGGCGACGTGCTCAAGCGTTGTTACGAAGGCTGGCGCGCGGCGGTGTTTACCGGCAACCCGGAGCTCGGCAAGGTGATGGGTCTGCGCGCACACAAGATGCACCTGCTCTACAACGGTGCCATCGAATGCAAGCTGTTGCACTTCGAGGTGCAGCCGAAACAGTTTGTCACCGATCGCCCGCCGACGCACAAGGACGTGCTAGTGCCGCGGGACGCAGGAAGCGGGGAGCGGCCGGCCGAGCGCCCGCCGGCGCCGGCCACGGCGGCGCTCACGCCCGGCGCCGGAATGTTCGCCAACCGCCTGCGCAAGAACCTGAAGCAGCTCGGCAAGTGGGCGGAACGCGAAAAACTTTGCTGCTATCGATTGTACGATGCCGACATGCCCGAGTACGCGCTCGCCGTCGATCTGTACCAGGGCGCGGCGCGCTGGGCGCATGTGCAGGAGTATGCGGCGCCCAAGAGCATCGACCCGGACAAGGCGAGCGAGCGGCTGCAGGAGGCGTTGAGTGCGATACCGGGAGTGCTCGGCATTCCCGTGGAGCAGATCTTCCTTAAAGTCCGACAGCGCCAAAAGGGCAGCGCGCAGTACGAACGTCTGGCGGAGCGCGGCGAGTTCCATGAGGTGCAGGAAGACGGCCTCAAGCTGCTGGTCAACTTCACCGATTACCTCGACACCGGCCTGTTCCTCGACCACCGC
>DATEYP010000100.1:0-2736 GCA_035256085.1 Acidiferrobacterales bacterium | reverse complement strand
CACCGCATAGGCCCAGAGCAGGCCGATCACGGTCTTGGTGTAACCGTGGTCTTCGAGGTAGATGGAATAGAAGGTGTAGTACGGCCCGTGGCTCACCTGCATCAGCAGGCAGGCGACAAGAAATGCAAACACCTCCGGGCGCAGCACTACCTTCATGAACGGCCCGGCATGCTCCATGTGCCCGGCCATCTCCGATTCCGGCAGCGTCAGGCTATAGACCCAGATGCCGGCCATGAGCGCAATCAGCGCCGGCAGTATCCACCACGGCCCGGCGGCATCCAGCACCGGCCCGAGCGCGGCGACACTCGCGATGAAGCCGAGCGAGCCCCACAGGCGCACGCTCCCGTAGGCGCCGGGCTTGTTGCGGGTGTGGTGCATCACCTGCACCTCGATCAACGGCAGCGAGGCATGCCAGAAAAAACTGAACACCAGCATCACCATCGCCAGCCACCAGAAACTGGTGCCGAGAAACACGCCGGCAAACAACACCACCGTCAGGAACGAGGCGATACGCACCACGCGCATGCGGTCATCGCGGTGGTCGGCGATATAGGCCCAGACATTCGGCGCGACAATGCGCGAGAGCATGAGCACCGCCATGAGCGTACCGATATCCACCGGCGTAAAGCCAATCGATTTGAGATACAGGCCCCAGTACGGCACCAGCGCGCCGAGCACCGAGAAATAGAAGAAGTAGAAACCGGCGAGGCGCCAGTACGGCATGACCACAATTACCTTGTCAGTAGTTCAGGGCGCTAAGGATTCGCGCGCAACATGCGCTCTGTGAAACGCAAAACCCGCCACACGGCGGGTTTTGCTGTAACAAGCCTATGCGAGATTTAGTGTTGGTTCTTTTTCAGGAAATCTTCAGATCGACTGGAAACGACAAATCCGAGAATCTCCTTGATGTCATCCGTGCAGCCTTTGAATACCAGGCGCTGCACGATATCGGGGCCATGCCTCAATACCAGCACCCCTACTAATTCGTCGATAAACGACTGCGTTGCCGACTTCATGCCTGTGAAGTCGAGCACTACCTCATCGACCCGAGCCAGCAGGCGCTCCACTTCCTCGCGCAATTCGCGCGCCCGGAACCGGCTGCCTAGAAATTGTGACTGGGTACGTTCGAGAATAGAGAAAGCTGCTTGCATGACGCCCTCCGGGTTGCCCCTCACGCATGACAGGCCTGTATATGATGCTAATAGTAAACCAAAAGTTTCATTCCCGCCCGCAGGAGAACTACTCGAATCGCAAGCCTCCGGGGCCGGGCTTACCCCTAAGCTCATGAATAATCTGGCCAACATTCACTTGCCGCAGCAAATCCCGCTTAAACTCCAAGGCCAGCACCACCCCCTGCCACGGGGTAACCGGGCAAGTTTTCTCCCGGCCTCCTGCCGTCTCCAATAGCGTATCCCCACTAACCAGTCGCATTACGCCCCGTCCCTGTACCACGATCTCCCGAATGACAGTGAGTCCGATGCCTTGGTTAACGGTCTCATTCGGGCGAATCCCCAGGTCAGGATTGCAGGTCACCCGCGGCTCAAAGGCCAGACGGATCGCCGCCTTATGGCTCTTTTCCGGAAGACTCGGGTGTCTCTCCAGCGAGCGCAGTAACCCACATCCGTTATCGACCACCGCCAACTGAATTCTGTCCTTGCGTGGGTAATATTGCGCCGCTACCCATGCGCGTGCGTCTTTGTAGCCGGCGCGCTTGGCGTGTGTCAGCGCATTCTCCAGCAGTTCACTGAAAAGGTAGTGCAGTGGTTTATAGAGATAATCCTGCGGCTGGTAGCCGGTCATCTCATCAGGTGCCGCGTGTGGATCGTAACCCGGCGTCGCTCCAACCAGCGCGGTAACGATCTTGTTGGCTAACAGGTCGCCCTCCGCCGCCTTGTCGGCAACACATATTTCCACGAGGTCCGTCTGCCGATCGTGCCGGGCAAAATTCTCCTTGTACTCGATGCCGCAGGCTTTGAAGAGATCCATGCGTGCCAAATATCCCGCGATGGCGGGAGACACATTCTCGAGCCTCAACCTCTTTCCCTGCGTCGCCAACCGATGGCAGGTCGCGGCGAGCAAACACAACCCCACGGGATCAACGAACTGTAGTTCAGCGGCGTCACAGGCAATGGTGCCCGCGGAATCGGCGCCAATCTCGCCACAAAACGCCATGACCTCGGTCAGGTTTCGCGCATGCACAAAGGTGTTAAGTCGATGTTGCGCGACCTTCGATGTTACTACCTTGGCAGAACTGGCGGGCACAGGAGCATCCGAGCGCCCAGCCAATTGCTTCTCTACCGCAGCCCGAAGTTTCCTGGCGCGGCTGGTGCTGCGGTTCACAAGCTCTTCGAGCAGTGCCCGAAGAGCTTGCGGGTCACCTTGCGACGCCTCGAACAGCTTTTCAAGTTCGTCGATGGAAGACTTGATATACGGTCTTGGCGTCATACCCTGACTTGCCTCTGCTGACTTCAGCCGGCATTCACTGGCGCCAGCACCATGGTGTCGATGCCGAAAATGATGTCGCTTCCAATTCCTCTTTCGAGTTATTGCCTTTCATTCGGCGCAATACGCTCACGCTATTCCGCCCTACGCGGGCTCACCCCAAAGTCACGTCAATATTCCCAGTCGGCGTGCTGCACGGGCAGACGATTCAGGCGTTGCCGGAAGTATTGCCACCGGGGCATGGATTGATCCATCAACGCCATGAAGCGCGCATTGTGCGTCGGCTCCAACAGG
>DATEYP010000099.1:0-3061 GCA_035256085.1 Acidiferrobacterales bacterium | reverse complement strand
CCTTCATCAAGGTCTCGGCCGGCTTGTGGAACTGCAGGCCGCTGTCCGGGCAGATTCGGTATTCAGTGGTATTCGCCATGTTCTACTCCCCTATTTATTGTCGACGATATACATCCGGCCGACCATGGTATGGTGACCGATGCCGCAGTATTCGTTACAGATGATGGCGTACTTGCCGAGCTTGTCCGGCTTCACCGTCACCACCATGTCGTAGCCCGGGTTGATCTGCAGGTTGATGTTGTCCGGCTGCAGCGAGAAGCCGTGCTGCCAGTCCATCGACGAGATGTGCAGGCGATAGGTCTGGTTCTTCTCCAGCTCGTAGATCGGCCACCACTGCCACAGGCGTCCGATCAGGTAGATGTCGCTGCCGGCCGGCGGCTTGACCACCGGGAACTGGCCGTCGCCCTCGGTGCGCACCGTGTACTTGTCCACCACCTCCTGCGCCTTCGCCTGGAACGCCGCCGGGGTGATGCGATAGGCCTCGTTGGATATGTTCTGCTTACCGTACACGTGCCAGTACGGCATCATGAAAAACATGATCAGGCACCACAGCAGGGCGATGACGATCCACGTGCCTTCCACGCGGTCCAAAGGCTGTTTCCACCAGATCGCTCTGCCGGGCGGTAGTATTGCGCTCATGACTGTCTCCTCGGGGTTCGGTTACTTGGCCAGGGGAATGGTGACAATTTCCATCACACCCCAGAGGATGTAGAACACCGTAGGCATGGTGACGCCGAGAAACAGCAGCAGAAACGGATTGTCGAGCACACGCTGCATTACCGGTACGGTTTCGTTTTCTTGATGGTCTGCCATGGTCTGAACCCTCGTTGTTGTCGGACGGCGCCGCGACTGCGGCGTATTGTCGCTCCCGCGCAGATTAGAAATCAGAGTCACCGAAAAACATTTGATCCAGATCAAGTGTTCGCCACACAGTGTTGCACGTATGATCCCGGTTCGGGATCGGACGGGCAGACTGTCCGGTACCCCGCCAGCAAACAACCGGAACAATCCGTATGACGCGTAAGACGTTGATCTCCGTAACACTTGTCGCCGCCCTCGGCGTGATTCTCGTGCTCGGTTACCTGGCCGGACGAACCTTCCGCGATCCGGCGCGCGCTGTCACGGTTGCGGGCATGACGGTTCTGGAACCGGCCGCGCCGCTGCCCGAGTTCCGCTTACACGACCAGAACAATCAGGTATTCGACCGGGCGCGTTTGCAGGGCAAGTGGAGCTACGTGTTTTTTGGCTACACCCACTGCCCGGACATCTGCCCGACCACGCTCGTGATCCTGCGCGATGTGCAGAAAATCGCCGGCGGCAAGGAACAGGGCATCCAATATATTTTTGTCTCGGTCGATCCGGATCGCGACAAGGCCACCACGCTCAAGAACTATCTGCCGTATTTCCACCCGGAATTCATCGGCGCGACCGGCGGCCAGGGCGAACTGATACGCCTGACCCGGGCGCTCGGCGCCTATTACGAAGCCGGCGAGGCGCGTGGCGGCAGTTACGAAGTGCATCACAGCGCGGCCATTTTTCTGATCGATCCCGAGGCGCGCCTGCGCGCGCTGTTCGCCGGTCCGCACGATGCCGCGCGCCTGGCGCAGGGTCTGCAACGACTGAAGGGGGGCTGATGGTTCAGTGCAAACGTTTTGCCGTGGGTGTCATGCTGCTGATGACGTGCCTGTTGGCGGTCGCCGACAGCAGCATCGTGGTGCGCGACGCCTGGGTGCGCGAGGCGCCGCCGGGCGCAGCAGTGCTGGCCGCCTACCTCACCCTCGAGAACCCGGGATCGAAAGCAGACAAACTCGTCGCCGTCCGCTGCCCGGACTTCGACAAGATCGAGATTCACGCCACCGAGATCCGCTCTGGCGTCGCGCACATGATCGCGCTCGACGCGCTGCCGATCCCGCCGCAGGCCGTGGTCAAGCTCGCGCCCGGCGGCTATCACCTCATGCTGCACCACCCGCGGCGCGCGCTGGCTGCCGGCATGAGTATCAAGCTGGAACTGCGCTTCGACTCGGGTGCGCGCGTGACCGTGGTTGCGCCGGTGCGCCGTGCGCAATCGGGAGCGGCGCATCATCACTAGAGAAGCTCTGATCCTGGAAAAAGAAGTTAGCCACAGATAAACGCGGATATTCAATGCGCTGCCTGTATTCGCCTGCCCACCAAAAGTGGTGAACGGCTTCGATGCATCCATGACATGATGCATTTGCATTAATCTGCGTTTATCTGCGGCTAAAGCCGTTTCTCTTCAACCTCATCGACCGCCAGCCAAGTCGATCTCAGATCCGCTCGATGCGCACCGCCGTGACCTTGTATTCCGGCGTCTTCACGAAGCGATCGCGCTGCGGGCCGGTGAGGTTATTGAGGCACACCGCCGGATCGTGAAACGTCGCGAACAGCTCGCCGGTTTTCACGCTCGCGCTCACGCGCACCGGCAGCAGCGTTTCGCCATAGCGGCTGCGCATGCGCACGCGTTCCCGGTCGGCGAGGCCGAGACGTTGCGCATCGGCGGCGCAGATATCCAGCGTGTCGGTCGGGCGAAGAATGCGGTTCGGCGTGCGCTGTGTCATGGTGCCGGCGTTGAACGCATACAGGGTTCGCCCGGTCATTAACCGGAACGGATAGTCGGGCGACACCACTTCGGGCGTCGCGTGGTAGTCGATGCGCCGCAGGGCCGCGCGCGGTCCGATCGGAAACATGTCGCGATGCAGGATCGTCGTGCCCGGATGCTGCTCGTCCGGACACGGCCATTGCAGCCCGCCGCGGTCGAGCCGCGCGTAGCTCATGCCGGCGGCCTGCGGCCACACCGCGCGGATCTCGTTCCAGATCGCCTCGGCGGAGTCGAATTCGAAGCGCGCGCCGTGGCCGAGCGCGGCGGCCAGGTCACGAACCATCTCCCAGTCGGAACGCGCCTCGCCCGGCGGCGCCAGCGCGCGGCGGACACGCTGCACGCGCCGCTCGGCATTCATGAACGTCCCGTCTTTCTCGAAACTCGAAGCCGCGGGCAGAAACACGTGCGCGTATTCGCGCGCCGTTTCGTTCATGAACAGATCGG
>DATEYP010000098.1:0-4460 GCA_035256085.1 Acidiferrobacterales bacterium | reverse complement strand
GGCAAAAAATTCAGAATCAGCGCAGTTCACAAGTATGTTCCCTCGGATGACGCCAGCGGCTATAAGCAGATCCAGCATTCTCGTCCAGACCAATGGAGCAAACTTATTGAGGTAAAATCAATACTCAATCTCAAACATACGATTACTCCTATTGATAAAGATGACGTGCTGGTAGTGTGTCTCAGTCGAGACGGAAAAGAGAATGAAAAAGTTATTTACTTCAATAAATAAAGAAATGCCTAACAAGCGCGTGGAGTCGGACTCGCTACGTCGGCGCTTCGCGCCGCCTCCGCTCGCCGCTCACGCGCGGCGTTACTGTAAATAGTCATCTTTCTTCCAGAATCAATATTAATCAGATTACATACACATGACCGAAACTTCTCACCCGGACGCGTTGCTGCTCCTCACCTCGACCTGCCCGTACTGCCCGACGGTGCTCGCGGCGTTGAGCGATCTGGTGAAGAGCGGCGACATCGGGCGACTCGAAGTCGTGAACATCGGCGCGCACCCGGAAGTCGCCCAGCAACACGGGGTGCGCACCGTGCCGTGGGTGCGGCTCGGGCCGTTCGAGCTGGAGGGCCTGCGTTCGCCGGCTGAGCTCAAGCAGTGGGTGGAGCGTGCCGGCACGCCCGACGGACTGGCTGAATATTTCCACGAACTCCTGAAGGAAGGCGCATTACCGAAGGTGAGCGCGCAGGTTGCGCGCGACCCGGTGGCGCTGGACGCGTTGCTGCGCCTGCTCGGCGATTCCGATACTGAGCTGACCGTGCGTATCGGCATCAGCGCCGTGTTTGAAGGGCTGGAAGGCAACCCTGTGCTGCAACGCGCGTTGGGGGCACTTATCGCGCTCAGCACGCACCGCGATGCCCATATTCGCGGCGACGCCGCGCATCTGCTGTCACTCACGCACAGCTCCTCGGTGCAGCCGCACCTTGAGCGTCTGTTACAGGATGAGGTGGCCGACGTGCGCGAGATTGCACGCGAAGGGCTGGAGCGTCTGGCGGCAAGCACTAAACCGTAGGATTGTAAAACCCACACACCCGGCCATATCAGCACAGCTCTGGCTGCGGCGTGATGCGTGACGGGTGCAATTGTGAAACATCCAGCGGCGGAAAATCACCAAAGCCAGGGCGAACGCGGCCGGATTACCCCGGAGGCTTGCCCAAGTCGAGCTCGGCGGTCACCTGGCGGTCGTACACCAGCGCCGCCGACTCGCGGCGCGCCTGCGGGCTTAACAGATGCTCGCGGTTCTCGCCGGCCTCAAGAAGGTGTACGACGCGCATCCCTTGCAGGGTGAGGTAGTCGGCGATGAGCGCGCGATGGCAGTGCTCGGGATCACGCTCGGCACACAGCATCGCGGTCGGCGCGCGCGTGGCGAGGCTCACGAACTGGCTGACCGCCTTCTTGAAGATCTCCGTGCCCATGTGATCGGCGAAGCCGCGCCGGCCCTCATCCAGCGCGATGTGCGGCGAATTGAATTGCAGCGCGCGCTTGCCGCCCAGGTGCCGTCCGGCCCAGTGGTAGACGATGTTCGCCTGGCCGCAGGACTCGCGCAGGTTTTCCTCGTTGAACTGCGGATGGCGTGCGGAGTGCGGCTGGGCGCGCACATCCACGAGCGTGGCGATTCCGGACTCCGTGAGCATGCCGATGAGTTCATCGAGTGGGCGGTTGCTGTGCCCGATGGTCCAGAGCGTCAGCGCCTCGTGCATCGCTACACCGGACAGGCAACGCCGGTGCCGCCGTGGCCGCAATAGCCGCGCGGGTTCCTGGCGAGATACTGCTGGTGATAGTCCTCGGCGAAGTAGAACTCCGGCGCGTCGAGGATCTCGGTGGTGACCGGCGGGAAACCGGCCTGCGCCAGTTCCTGTTGATAACGTTCGAGCGAGGCGCGCGCCGCCTGTTTCTGCGCTTCGTTATAGGTGTAGATGCCGGAGCGGTACTGGGTGCCGACATCGTTGCCCTGGCGCATGCCTTGGGTCGGATCGTGCGCCTCCCAGAACACCTTGAGCAGCTGCGTGTAGCTCACCTGTTTTGGGTCGAACACCACGCGCACCACTTCGTTGTGCCCGGTGCGGCCGCTGCACACTTCCTCATACGTCGGGTTGGGCGTGTAACCACCGGCATAACCCACTGCGGTCACATACACACCCGGCAGCTGCCAGAAGCCTTTCTCCGCGCCCCAGAAGCAACCAAGCCCGAACAATGCCATTTCCAGGCCGGAAGGATACGGCGCGGCGAGCGGGTTGCCATTCACGAAGTGTTTTTCCGGCACGCGCAGCTGCTCGGCGCGCCCGGGCAGCGCCTCGTGCGGCGCCGGCATTTGCTGTTTCTTCAGGAACCCGGACATGGCCCTCTCCTCACTTGAGGGTATCCAGTCTGCACCAGTTTCTGGAACGCGGCTATCAACGCCCTGATTTGCTTAGGGGCATCTGCGGAAATCAGTACTCCGGCAAGCTTCTCCGAGTAGGGTGCGCCCTGCGCACCGATGGCTTCGTTAATCCGTGGGTTTGGTGCGCAGGGCGCACCCTACGAAATGGCAACACAGTATTGGTGACCCGGTTAGGACTTGGCCAGCCGGCGGCGGATGATCCAGTCGATCGACAGCTTGCCCGGACCGTAGAGCAACGGCAGCAGCAACAGCACGCCCCAATACTGGTGTTGCATGACGCCGACCGCGTTGAGATCCGGGTAGGAAATCACCGCAATAATGTTGAACACGAACAGCGCGGCGGCGGCCAATCGTCCACCAAGACCGAGCGCCAACAGCACCGGCAGGACCAGCTCGGCGGCGGTGCCGAGATAGGCCGCGAGCGTGGGTGACAGCAGCGGCACCTGGTATTCGTAGGTGAACAACATGATGGTCGAGTCCATGCTCGCAATCTTGGTGAGGCCGGATTTGAAAAACACGCTGGCGACATAAAGGCGCACCGCGAGCATGAACGCCGGCTGCAGCCACTCCAGGACGCGCACCACCGGTGCACAAACAGTATTGAATCTAGTCAGCAAGTACATGGTTTCTCCAGTTGTTATCATAAAAACGGCGTTTAGCCACAGATGAACGCAGATTTATGCAAATGAGTCAGGCCATTGATGCACCGAAGCCGTTCACCCTTCTGGTGGGCCGGCGAATACAGGCAGCGCATCGAATATCCATGTGTATCTGCGTTCATCTGCGGCTGACTGCTTTTCCAGGGTTATGGTTTATTCCGCAAGAAAATCCACCAGGGTGCCGCGCCGCAGGTGGCCGGCAAGCGTGCCGGCAAGATCGAAATCCGGTTGCGCGGTCAGCGCCGCCTGCATGGCAACGCCGAGCGGTTGCTGTTTGTCCAACGCGGTAAACAGTCCGGCTTCGCCGCTGGCGAGCGCTTCCACATACACAGTCAGCCCGCGCCGGATCACAAGCGCATGCACGCCGCCCTCGGCAAGATCGACACGCGCATCGCCGTCATATCCATCCTGGTTAATCTCGAAAATGCGCACGATCGGGAAGTCCGACTCCAGCAGGCGTGCGCTCGGGTGCAACACGAAACGCAGCGACGAATGTTGCCCGGCCGGCACCGCGCCCAAGCGCGCCAGATCGAAGGCCGGCGCGTCGGCGGCATGAAAGGCCTGGTGCCAGGCCCATTCGAGACGCGCCACATCCGGCAGGTACGGCAACTGCGCGGCCGGTGCGAAGCCGGCGAGGAAACCCGCGAAGGCATCACCGAAATCATGCAGGTTGCCGCTGCGCGGCCGGTGTGCGCGCAGGTACTCGTGGACGGCATAGCGGAAGAAGCCGTCGCCAACCAGTTTTTCAACCACCGGGTACACCGCGCGCAGCGCGCCGGTCAGGCTCTCGACGACGTTGTTGCGGTACACCTGCAGGTGCTGCGCGGCCGGGAACCGGCCGGCGCGCACACGCGCGGCCATCTCCGGCCGTTCGTCGAACAGCGCGGCGGCAAACTCGGCTTGCAGCTCACGCAGCATCGGCGGTCTCGCGTGCCAGTATGGCGTCGGCCTGTCCGGCCTGCCCGAGCAGAGTGTCGAGCGGCGGCAGGTCCGTGTCCCACTCGATCAGCGTCGGGCGCGGCCCGAGCCGGCGTAGCGCGTGTGCGTACAGTTCCCACACCGGCTCCGAGACCAGCGCGTTGTGGCTGTCGATCAGTATCTCTCCCTCGGGATAGCGATTGACGGTGTAACCGGCGAGATGGATCTCGCGGACCGCAGCGGCTGGCAGCGCCTGCAGATAGCGGTGCGCGTCGAAGCCGTGGTTCTGGCTGCTGACAAAGATATTGTTCACATCCAGCAGCAGGCCGCAGCCGCTGGCGCTTGCCACCGCGGCGAGGAATTCCCACTCGGGAATCGCAGACTCGGTGTACTGCAGATAGCTCGACGGGTTCTCGATCAGCAGCTCGCGGCCGAGGTAGTCCTGCGCCTGTGCGACGCGCGTGCTGAAGTGCGCCAGCGTTTCCTCGGTGTAC
>DATEYP010000097.1:0-5593 GCA_035256085.1 Acidiferrobacterales bacterium | reverse complement strand
ATCGATGTAGCGTGGGCCTTTTACCCGGCCGGTAGGTCGGCCTTCAGGCCGACACGTCGCCCTGAAGGGCGACCTACAGCGATTCAGAACGACACTGGATGTTCCAGATATACATGTGGGGCTCAGGTGGAGAGTGTCCGGTGTAGCGCTGCCAGAAATGCACTGTTTTCATCCGGCGTGCCGACCGTAACGCGCAGGCAATTGGCCAAGACACCGGCCGCTACCGGCATCCTGCCTCCAGCGGCACTTGCACTTCCCTGTGCGGCGCCGGTGCCGGAAAGGTTCTTGATGAGCACGCCCTGCTGGCACAATGCCGCAAACACCGTGTCGGCGGGCTTGCCGGTACGAAACAGGATGAAATTGGCCGCGCTCGGCCAGACCTGCACACCCGCCAGCGCGGCGAGGTCCTGCGAAAGCCGCGACCGCTCGGCGCGCAGGCGCGCGGCCTGCTCGTCCAGGACACCCATGTGTTTCAGCGCAAAACCGGCGCTCGCCTGGGTGAGGCTGTTGATGTTGTACGGCAGACGCAGCTTGTCGAACTCGGCGAGCCACGCCGGGTCGCCGGCCAGGATGCCGAGGCGCAGCCCGGCCAGGCCCTGCTTGGACAGGGTGCGCATGACCAGCAGGTTGTCGAACTGGCCAAGGCGATGCATGAAGCTCTGCTGGGCGAAGGCATGATAGGCCTCGTCCACCACCACCAGTCCCGGCGACTCGCGCAACAGGGTTTCGATGGCCTGCTCGTCAAACAGGTTGCCGGTCGGGTTGTTCGGGTATGCGAGAAACACCACCGCCGGTTGATGCTGCTTGATCGCCGCGCGCATGGCGGCCAGGTCGAGCCCAAAGTCGGTGGCCAGCGGCACGCCGACGAACCGCATGCCGACAAAGGTCGCGATCATTTCATACATCACGAAGGTCGGCGTCGGCGCCAGCACCACGGCGCCCGGACGCGCCACGCCCAGGAGAATGAGCTGGATCAGCTCGTCCGAACCGTTGCCGAGCAACACATCCATGCCGGCCGGCACAGCGAGCACCTGCTTGAGCTGCGCGCGCAGTGCCTGTGCCGATGGATCCGGATAGCGGTTGATGGGCACGTCGCGCAGGACTTCGAGCCACTCTGTCTTGAGCGCCTCGGGCCAGGTGTAGGGATTCTCCATGGCGTCGAGCTTGATAAGACCGCTCGCGTCCGGCACATGATAGGCCTTGAGCGCGCGGATCTCCGAGCGGATCAGGCGGGTGATGAGGTCTTTATCTTTCACAGTAAATATCCATGCGTCCGATTACGCTGCGCTAATCGGACCTACGCGGGCTGCCGCAAACGCGCGTAAGACGGATTCGTAGGGCGCCAATGAGCACAGCGAATTGCGCCGAATGGAGGGTGGCAGGCGCCATCGCTCCTTCGATAACTCGCCAATCATCGTGCTCGTTTTCATCCGGCGCATTACGGCTCACGCCTAATGCGCCCTACGCTTGCTTTATCTTTCACGGTAATAATCCATGCGTCCGATTAGTCCGCGTAGGTCCGATTAGCTACGCAGGGTGGGCAGACGGGGTTTTTGTGCCCACGCGGATTCAACACAGCGTGGGCATACGAAAGCTCTGTCTGCTCACCCTACCCGGCTTGAGCGCCCGGATCTCCGGGCGGATCAGGCGATCAATCGCAGTCTTGTCTTTCATAAGGAAATTCTTTCCGGCTTAAGTGACTGCAACGAAAATCTGAACCTACCCTAACTCTGCCTTCTTTGCTAAGGAAATACAGATACTTTGCAAACGGCATGCCCTTTGCAGGGTCTCAGTCACGTCCGATGAACCAGAATCAGCAAATCGCTGGCGAAGAGCCCGGAATAGCCGCAACACGGTGTGATGTAGTGGTGTTGTGCCCGGCGGAAAACTGCCGCAGGGCGGTAGGCTATGGCCGAGAGTAGCCGCAACACGGCTGTTTGCACAGATTGTGCTTGCGAGTTAAATCCGTCCCACGCCTATACAAACAAGGGAGTGAGTTCATGGTCACCGTTCACAGGTTAGCCCGAATTCTCCCCTGCTTGGTTTGTTCGCGCTTGCGGCGTGTGGAGGAGGTGGTGGGGGTAGTGCTTCCCCCCCCCCTGCACCAACCTATACCATCGGCGGTACCGTTACCGGTCTCAGCGATAGTGGATTCGTACTTCAGAATAACGGCGGCGATAACCTTTCAATCAGCGCCGACGGCAGTTTCACATTTGCCACCGCTGTTGCCAGTGGCTCTTCCTACAGTATAAGCGTCGCCACCCAGCCCTCCTCACCAACACAGATCTGTGTGGTCACGAACGAATCGGGCACCGTGGCAAGCGCGAATATTACCAATGTTCAAGTGAACTGTGTAAACGCCTACACCGTAGGCGGTACGGTTTCAGGGCTGTCCGGGACCGGGCTCGTCCTGCAAAACAACAGCGGCGACAATCTCTCAATCAGCGCTAACGGTGGCTTTACTTTCGCCACGGCTATCGCCAACGGCGCAGCCTACAACGTAACCGTTCTGACACAACCCACGGGTCCGGCCCAGACATGCAACGTGTTGCGCAATGGCACCGGAACGATAGCAAGCGGGATCATTACTAATGTTGTAGTTGATTATTACGCGCCGCGCTTTGCCTACGTGGCGAATGCTGGCGACAATACCGTTTCGATCTACACAGGTGAACGCCACCACCGGCCAATTGCGGGCGAATGGCTATGTGGCGGCGGGGACCACTCCCTACTCCGTCAGCGTCGACCCCAGCGGCAAGTTCGTCTACGTGGCGAATTACGGCTCCAACAACGTCTCGGCCTACACCATCAACGCTACGACTGGGACTCTCACCAGCGTCGGCGCGGCCGTGGCGGCGGGGACCAATCCCGTGTTCGTCACCGTCGACCCCTCCGGCAGGTTCGTCTATGTGACGAATAGCGACTCCGACGACATCTCGGCCTACACCATCAACGCCAGCACCGGCGCACTCACCAGTATCGGCGCGGCCGTGGCGGCGGGGGGGGACAATCCCAAATCCGTCGCCATCGACCCCTCCGGCAAGTTCGCCTACGTGACGAATAACGGCTCCGGCAGCGTTTCGGCCTACACCATCAACGCCAGCACCGGGGCTCTTACCCTCGTCGGCACGGCCGTGGCGGGGGACCAGCCCTACTCCGTCAGCATCGACCCCACTGGCAAGTTCGCCTACGTGGCGAATAACGTCACCAGCAACGTCTCGGCCTACAGCATCAACGCCAGCACCGGCGCCTTGACCCCTATCGGCGCGGCCGTGGCGGTGGGAACCAATCCCATGTCCGTCAGCGTCGACCCCAGCGGCAAGTTCGCCTACGTGGCGAATAACACCTCCAACAACGTCTCGGTCTACAGCATCGACGCCACGACTGGGGCGCTCACTTCCGCCGGCACAGTGCGCGCCCGGTCCGGCAGTGCCGCCATCGCGATGGCCCGGGGCGCGACGCCGGTAGTCTTCAAGCCCAAGTTCGCCTACGTGGCCAATCACAACTCGAACAACGTCTCTGTCTACACCATCGACGCCAGCAGCGGGGCCTTGACGGCGGGCACGGCCGTGGCAGCGGGCACGGGTCCGGCCTCCGTCACCGTCGACCCCTCCGGCAAGTTCGCCTACACGGCTAATTACAACTCGGCCAACGTCTCGGTCTACACCATCGACGCCAGCACCGGGGCCTTGACGGCGGGCATGGCCGTGGCGGCGGGCGCGGGTCCGGTCTCCGTCACCGTCGACCCCTCGGGCAAGTTCGCCTACGTGGCCAATTTCTACTCGAACAACGTCTCGGTCTACACCATCGACGCCAGCACCGGGGCCTTGACGGCGGGCACGGCCGTGGCGGCGGGCGCGGCCGTGGCGGCGGGGACCACTCCCTACTCCGTCACCACTACCGGCATGATCCAGTAATCTGCCGCAAACGCGCGTAAGACGGATTCGTAGGGCGCCAATGAACGCAGCGAATTGCGCCGCATGGAGGTTGACAGGCGCCATCGCTCCTTTGATAAACCGCCAATCATCGTGCTCGTTTCATCCGGCGCATCACGGCTCACGCCTAATGCGCCCTACGCTTGCTGGAATGCGCCAAGGACGCCAGGATTGATTTGATTCATGTTTGCTTGCTTGGCGCTTTTGGCGCCTTGGCGGTTCAAGCTTTTTACTTCTTGATCCGGTACTCGGCCGAGCGCGCGTGCGCGGTCAGGCCTTCGCCGTGCGCCAGCACCGCGGCGATTTTGCCCAGATCCGACGCTCCCTGCGGCGAGCACTGGATGAGGCTGGTACGCTTCTGGAAATCGTACACGCCGAGCGGCGAGGAAAAGCGCGCGGTGCCGGAGGTCGGCAGCACGTGGTTCGGTCCGGCACAGTAGTCGCCCACGGCCTCGGCGGTGTAGCGGCCGAGGAAAATCGCGCCGGCGTGGCGGATTTTCCTGGCCAGCACGAGCGGCTCTTCGATGGACAGTTCGAGATGCTCGGGCGCAATCTCGTTCACCAGCGCGGCGGCCTCGTCGAGGTCGCGCACCGCGATCAGCGCCCCGCGGCCTTCGAGCGAGGCGCGGATAATGGCGGCGCGTGGAATGTCCCGCAGCAGCCGCTCCATCTCGGCCTTGACCTTGACCAGGAAGGCGGCATCTGGCGAGATCAGGATGGATTGTGCGTCCTCGTCGTGCTCAGCCTGGGAAAACAGATCCATCGCCACCCACGCGGCATCGGTCTTGCCGTCGCACACCACCACGATTTCAGACGGGCCGGCGATCATGTCGATATCCACCCGGCCGAACACCATGCGCTTGGCGGTCGCCACGTAGATGTTGCCGGGGCCGACAATCTTGTCGACCCGCGGAACGCTGTGCGTGCCATAGGCAAGCGCCGCCACCGCCTGCGCGCCGCCCACACGAAAGACGCGATCGACACCGGCAATGTGTGCCGCGGCCAATACCAGATCATTTAACTGACCTTCCGGGGTCGGCACCACCATGATGAGCTCGGACACGCCCGCGACCTTGGCGGGAATGGCATTCATCAACACCGACGACGGATAGGCGGCCTTGCCGCCGGGGACATACAAACCGGCGCGGTCGAGGGCCGTGACCTGCTGGCCGAGCAGCGTGCCATCGGCCTCGGTGTAGCTCCAGGAATCGATTTTCTGGCGCTCGTGGTAGCGGCGCACGCGCGCGGCGGCCTGTTCCAGGGCGGTGCGTTGATCGGCCGGAATATTTTGTACTGCCTGCGCGAGCAGTGTCTGTGGAATTTCGAGTGCGGCGGCCGACGCCGGTGTCCAGCGGTCGAAGCGAGCCGTGTAGTCAAGCAGCGCGTCGTCACCGCGTGCGCGCACGGCGCCGATCACCTCGCGCACCACGGCCTCGACCTTCGCATCCAATTGCTGGGCGCGATCGAGCAAGGACACGAACGCGGCGCGGAAACCGGCGTCGGTAGTGTCGAGGCTGCGGATGGTAAGGGTCATGACCTACCCGGCAATCGAAAAAACTTCGTCACTCCGGCGCAAGCCGGAGTCCAGAAGTGCCGCGCGATCCGGATCGATATCGTCTGGATACCGGCTTGCACTGGAAACAGCTCCTGCGTTTCCA
>DATEYP010000096.1:0-8086 GCA_035256085.1 Acidiferrobacterales bacterium | reverse complement strand
AGTATCCCGATCGGGTGCTCCCCGAAAAGGTACCAAATGACCTTTGTGCCCATGGCCTATCTGCACAGCCTCTGGAGTCGGATCGCCCTGCGGCGCGCCGATATCCTGGGGCGCGAACAGGGTCAGGCGATTGTGCGTGTCGCGATCACGACCACGGTGCTTGGCTACCTCGTTGTACACCGGTCCCCACTGAGTTTCGACCAGGGTGCGCCGGATTGGCTGGTCTTCCTGATCGCTTTCCTCCTGTTTTCGGGCGGAATTGCGGCAACTGCCCTACGCAGCCAGCAATCGCATGTATACCGCCGGGTCGCGGCAAACGTCGCGGACGTCATTGCGGTGACCTACATAATGACGAACACCGGCGAGGCGGGTGCGGCGCTGTTCCTGCTCTATTTGTGGGTGACGCTCGGCAACGGATTCCGTTTCGGGCTTGTGGCCATGAGCATCAGCGCCGTGCTGAGCGTAGTGGGCTTTGCCATCGTTGTATTGAACGTCGAGCTTTGGCGTGAACATGCGATGCTGTCCGCGGGCGTCATGGTGGCGCTGCTGGTGCTTCCGGCATGTGTCGCGCAACCTATCCGTCAGTTGCACCGGGCGTGCAAGTGCGCGGAGGAGGCGAGTGCCGCCAAGAGCAAGTTCCTGGCGCGCATGGGTCATGAGTTGCGCACGCCGCTCCACGGTGTCCTCGACACCACCGATCTGCTGCGCAACAATCATCGGTTCACGGCCGCGGACCGCGAGCTGCTCAGCGTTATTCAGGAATCGGTCAACGTTTCGCTGCGCCAGATCGACAGCGTGCTGGACTTTGCCCGGATCGAGGCCGGAAAGCTAGTTCTGGAGCAGACTGAATTCCATCCAAAAGGCACTGCATGACCGGTATGCCAATAACTTTCTTGCGCAAGCTCCGCAGTCAGCTCGTCCCGCGACGCGCCGATATTCTCGGACGAGAGCAGGGCCAGACGGTCGTGCGCGTCGTTATTGTCGCCATCCTGCTGTTTTACCTCGTGGCGTCCCATTATCCGCTCGACCTGGAGCAGGCGTCACAGGGATGGCTCGTATACCTGGTAGTGTTCCTGGTCTTCTCGCTGGCCATTGCTGCGGCTGCGTTGCGTGACCGGCGTTCGCCCGCCTATCGTCGCATTGTCGCCAATATCGGGGATATCGCCACGATTACCTACCTCATGTCCAATACCGGCGAGGCGGGTGCGGCGCTGTTCCTGCTCTATTTGTGGGTGACGCTCGGCAACGGATTCCGTTTCGGACTTGCCGCCATGGGGATCAGCGCCTTGCTGAGCGTGGTCGGCTTCGCGGCCGTCATGGCGAGTGTCGATTTCTGGCGTCAGCACACCACCCTGTCCGCGGGCATCATGGTGGCGCTGGTGGTGCTTCCGGCCTATGCCGCGCATCTTATCCGTCAGTTGCACCGGGCGCGTGAGCGCGCGGAGGAAGCCAGCGCCGCCAAGAGCCAGTTCCTGGCGCGCATGAGCCATGAACTGCGCACCCCGCTCAACGGTGTCCTCGGCACCACCGATCTGTTGCGCAACAACCGCCGGCTAAACGCCGCGGACCGCGAGCTGCTCGGTGTTATTAAGGAATCGGTCGATGTCTCGCTGCGCCAGATCGACAGCGTGCTGGACTTCGCCCGAATCGAGGCCGGCAAGCTGGTCCTGGAGCAGGCCGAATTCGATCTGCACCGGATGCTCAACGCAACGGTGCGCATGGTCAGTCCCGCGGCACACGAAAAAAACCTGCGTCTGCTGGTGCGTATCTCGCCACAGGCGCCGTTCCGGCTGATCGGCGACTCCCATCATTTGCGCGAGATTCTGCTCAACCTCCTGTCGAACGCCATCAAATTCACCCATTCCGGATACGTGGCCATACAGGTGGAACCGATCGAGGTGACGGACGACGCAGTACGCTTGCGTTTCGAAATCCGCGACACCGGCATCGGTATCGCCACCGAAGCGCTGGGTCATATCTGGGAGAGCTTCGCCCAGGAAGACTCCGGTACGAACCGTCGCTACGGCGGCACCGGCTTGGGGACGACGATCGCAAAACAGCTGGTTGAGCTCATGAACGGAAAAATCGCGGTCTCCAGCATCAAGGGGCGCGGCGCGGTCTTCTGGTGCGATCTGCCTTTCCAGCGCCCATCAGGGCGCGACCAGGCCGAAGCGGCGGTCGCAGGCGCCCGGGTGCTGGCGCTCACGACGGATGCCGAATCGGTGCAACACCTGCAACAAGGCATCGCAACGATCCGAGGGACGTTGCTGGCCACGGCAACCATGGCGG
Organism: Acidiferrobacterales bacterium; assembly: GCA_035256085.1. Lineage (GTDB taxonomy): Bacteria > Pseudomonadota > Gammaproteobacteria > Acidiferrobacterales > UBA6901 > UBA6901. Next base: position 5,797 of record DATEYP010000096.1, on the reverse strand, counting down.
AGGCCATCGCGGCCCTCGTTCGTGGCATCCGGCTGGGTAACCCCTGGCACCTGGTGCTGGTGGATGAAAGACTGGCCGTCACACACGGTGATTGGCGACCGCCAGGGATGGCGGAAGTGCGGAAAACGCAGGAGCAGCTTTTCCGCCACCGCGCCGATGAACTTGCCGCAAAGGTCCTGACCACGCAGACCCCGTTATTTCTCGTCACCGACAAGGCGCGCGAAGTCGAGCAGCTGTGCGAATGGGGTTATGCCGGGGTAATGTCGCGCCTGCCGGTAACCGAGGTGCTGGCCAATGCCATCCATGCCTCGCCGCACTACGATACCGACACGGGCGGCACCTCCAGTGTGATGCGCGTCGAGCCCTGGGCCTGGGGTCGCGAGGCGAAGACGGCAACACGCATTCTGGTTGCCGATGACAACCGCATCAACCGCCTGATTCTGGAACAAATCCTCGCATCGGCGGGCTACGCAGTCGATCTCGTGAGCGATGGCGAAACCGCGCTCCAGCGCATCACCACCGGCCGTTACCAGGCGGCGGTGCTCGATTTGCACATGCCGGGGTTGAGTGGCGACGATCTGTTGCGCCGCTATCGGCTGATGAAACCCGGCGTCCGGATACCCATCGTCATGCTCACCGCGGACGTGACCTTCGATGCCAAAAGCGATTGCGCGGATGCCGGTGCGGACGCGTTTCTCACCAAACCCGTGTCGGCCGAGATACTGCTCTCCACGCTCGAACGTCTGATCCACGATCGCCAGGTGCATAGCCTGCCCGCTCAGGCACTCCATGCCGACGGCTCGCCGGTCGAGACTGAACCACCGACGCTCGATGTCTCGGTGCTTGCCGAGCTCGACCGCCTGAGCCGCGATCCGACCAGCCTGATGGTCGTGATCGAAACCTTCGAGTCCGAGGGCGAGACACTGCTGGCAAACATCGCCGGCACGGTCGCCGCACGCAACCACCCGGCATTCATGGAATGGGTACACGCCCTGAAAGGCAATGCCATGAATGTCGGTGCCACGCGACTCGTGGCTGCGTGCCAGCGTGCCGAGGCCGCCGGGGTTCTCGACTTTCGGCAGCACGGCGAAGACCGGGTGCGCGAGCTCGGCGCGCAACTGGTCGCAGCTCGTCAAGCGCTGCGCGAACTTACCTCGCCCACCGCCAACCCCGGATACTCAGGCCACTAGGCTACGCCTGCATAAGCAACCCGTTCACTCTGCGCGGCCGCGATGGTGCCAACGCTACCGTTGCGTTGCGCGAGGCGATTTTGTGCCGCCACGAGCCTCTCCATGGTGCGCAAGTCGCGTTCCGTCAGACGCATCGCCGCATCCACCCAGATCATGACCACATCTTCCAGCTCCTGGAAGGCCAGCGGGGACAGGCGTTCGCGAACCTGCTGGATGGCCAGCAGGCCATTGCGCGAGCGGCCGTGCTTGCGGATGAAGGTGTTTACTGCGTGTACTCCCTCTCCATCCTCGGCAAGCACATCCACGATGCCCAGGTCGTAGAGCTCGGCGGCGCTGTATTGCCGGCCACTGGACAATAAACGCTCCGCGCGTGCCATGTCGAGGCGACGCGCAAGCAGACTGTAAGCGCCCATACCCGGAAACAAGTTGAACAGTATCTCGGGCAGACCGAGGGACGCGCTCCGTTCCGCCACCAGAACATTGGTCGAGAGCGCCGCCTCGAAACCACCGCCGAGCGCGCTTCCTTGCACCAACGATATCGTCGTTAACCCCGGGCAGCCGATATGCGTCGCATAGTTGTGAACAACCTCGATGCAGGCTCGCCCATAGGAGATCAGACAATCGCGGTCGCGGTTGCGGATCAACTGGGCAAAGAGTTTCAGGTCGCCGCCTAGCGAAAAGACCTCGGGGCTGGCCGAGGCCAGTACCAGATACTGGATTTCCGCATTGTCCGGCCCGTGCTCAAGCAGGTGATGCTTGACGTGTTCTTGCACGTCCAGCATTTCAGACAGCAGTGTCTGGGTGAACACCGGTCGCGGCGCAGGGTTGAGGTAATGCCACAGGGCGTTGCGCTCGGCATCGAGGTGGGTCAGGCTGTGGCGGTAGTTCGGAAGCGTGAAGGATATTTCTTTGGCTGGCAGCGTCATCTTGATCTCTCCTTGATGTTGGACATGGATGCCATCCCGGGCCGTACGACTTATTTCTAGACAAGCAGACCAGCCGGAGCAGCCAGAATGGCGACTAAGGGCAACTACTGGGTTGCACTTAATTAGGTTAGCAGACAATTCGGTGTTTCAGTGCGAACACCGTTCATGTAACATCGTGTGTTGCTGGCCAAACGGCAGCAGCTATGGCCACAATCCATACAAACTACTATTCGGCTGCATGGCGGGCGTCAAACGCCTGCATGCACTCGACGAGTTTCGGCCAGTCATACTCCTGCAACACCTTGACCAGCCGGTGCACCTCGCCGCTCTGGATCATGCGTTGGCGCTCACTGCTCTTTTTGATGCCATAGAACGGCAGCAGCACATCGAAGGCTTCGTCGACGTAGTCGCGAATCGGGGTCAGCACGTCCTGGCGGCGCGTGTAGTAGGCATCCTCGCCTTCCGTGCACACCTGGTCGAACACATTGAACTGGCGGCAGGCCATGGGGCGCAGCGGGTGCACGGTGCAGGCATTGTCCACCAGCAGCGGGCAGGGCCCGCCCTTCTTGTGGTCGCGCAGTTGTCGTTCAAGTTGCTCGCGCAGCGGGCCGGTGATTTTTCGACCACGTACCAGTTGATGCCGATGAGTTCGAGCGGATAGATGGGGATGGTGGTGTGACTGCGGCAGCAGGCGGCGCAACCCTTGTGGCAGGCGAGCGCGCGGCCTTGTTTCTCCTCGCGGCGGATGACCTCGGTCACGCCAGCGTCGATGATGGCGTAGGCTTCGAGCAGCAGCAGCAGCCATGCCTGGCGGGATTCGTCTTCCGGAAATGTCAGCCGCGTGGATCGGGCCTGGCGAATCTGTTTGGTGCCGCGGTCGGACATGTGGCCCCGGTCCTATCCATGGGTCGATCGGTGGGTTACGGCGCCCCTCTCCCCTGGCCCCTCTCCCGCAAACGCGGGAGAGGGGAAGTGAGAAAGTTCTTTGTCAGGAGGTAAGGCGCGTGAGCGCCTCGCGGTATTTCTCCGCGGTTCTGGCGATTACTTCCGGCGGCAGCTTCGGGGCCGGGGGCTTCTTGTTCCAGCCGCTGGCCTCCAGCCAGTCGCGCACATACTGCTTGTCGAAACTCGGCGGGTTGGCGCCTGGCTGGTACTGGTCGGCCGGCCAGAAGCGCGAGGAGTCGGGGGTGAGCACTTCGTCGATGAGCGTGAGCGTGCCCTGTTCGTCCAGGCCGAACTCGAACTTGGTGTCGGCGATGATAATCCCCTTGGACAGGGCGTGGAGAGAGGCCTTCTGAAAGAGCTTCAGGCTGGTTTTCTTCATTTTTTGGGCCAGCTCTTCATCCCCCACGATCTTTTTCATCTCCTTGAAGGAAATGTTGAGGTCGTGGCCTTCTTCGGCCTTGGTGGAAGGTGCGAAAATCGGATTCGGAAGGCGGTCAGACTCTCTGAGCCCGGCCGGGAGCTTCACCCCGCCCGTCTTTCCCGTTTCCTGGTATTCTTTCCAGCCCGAGCCGGAGAGGTATCCCCGGACCACGCATTCGATCGGCACAACTCTTGTCTTCTTGACCAGCATCGACCGCTTGTCCAGGATACTCTTGTATTTCTGGAGAGGCTGGGGGAAGCGCCTGAATTCCGTCTGCAGGACGTGGTTGGGGCAGATGTAGGCCGTAAAATCGAACCAGAAACGGGAGAGCTGGGTGAGGATCTTTCCTTTGTTGGGGATGAGCGAGGGAAGGACGAAATCAAAGGCCGATATCCGGTCACTGGCCACGATCAAGAGTCGGTCACCCAGATCATAGACGTCCCGGACCTTTCCTTTCTTAAAGAGAGGAAGCTCGGGGATGTTGATTTCGGAAACGGGTTTTTCCATGGCAGGTAAAGGATAAAGAAAACGCCCTCAAAATGCAACTACGCGGAGAGACCGATGAAGGTCAGCATGCGGCCGCATTCATCCTTATCGCGGCGGTAGGAGGGATACTCCCGATCGCAATGGGTGCAGATGTCGACGGAAAAAATGTTCTTTGCTTTGACACCGATCTTCAGGAGCTGGAGACGGTTGGCAGAGCGCAGGTCGAAGAGATGCTTGTCGCTTCTGCCGGCGACCGGTCGGAACAGGGAGTCAGGAAACCCGGAATCAAAGAAGGCCCGGCGGACATCCCTCCCGACCTCGTAACAGGTGTTCCCGATGCAGGGACCGAAGGCCGCCAGGATGGCTGAGGCACGGGCACCATAGCGCTCCTTCATGCCCAGGACGACCTTCTCCAGGACATGCTGGGACGTCCCCTTCCAGCCGCAGTGGACCGCGGCGATCACGCGCCTTTTCTCTTCCACAAGAATGACCGGCAGGCAGTCGGCTGTCTTGATGACGAGGAGAAGACCGGCGAGGCGCGTGACCGCGGCATCACCCCGAAGCTTCTGCCGCGGTACCTGGTCGATGAAGTGGACGATATCGGAGTGCACCTGGTTGAGGAAGAGGGGTTTGAAGCCCAATCTGCCCGCAAGCTGCCGCAGGTCTTTCTCCCGCCAGGTCAGATCGCCGAAACCATGCCGGACAAAGGCAATGCGCTCGAGCCGCCGAATTGTGATCACAGACGTATCGCCGGCCTGATTCTTCATGGCATGAGTGCTATATATTACCAGATTCGGGCTATTTGCCGCGAACTCAGGGCCGGATTCCAGGTCCAGTTCGCCTGGACCCCGCGGGCTTGGTATAATCTATAGTCGGAAAAAATGACAGAAAGAGACTTTGAGGCCGCTTACCTGCATGCCCACCTCGGCGGCCTGTTCCCGGAAAGGGTTGAGAAAGCCTTTGCCCTTCTCGAAAGCTGCACGCTGTGCCCGCGCGCCTGCCGGGTTAACCGGCTTAAGGGAGAGCTGGGGGTTTGCCGGGCCGGCAGCAAGCTTGAGGTTTCCTCCTACTCTCCGCACTTCGGGGAAGAGCGGCCGCTCGTCGGGCTCCACGGCTCGGGCACGATCTTCCTGACCCACTGCAACCTGCGCTGCCGTTTCTGTCAGAACTTCTCCATCAGCCATCTCGGTGAGGGCCGGAAGGTCTCCTTCGATCGGCTGGCCCGGATGATGATTGAACTCCAGGACCTCGGCTGCCATAACATCAACTTCGTGACTCCCACGCACTATGTCCCCCAGATTCTGAAAGCCCTGCAGGGGGCGATCGACCTGGGGCTCCGGGTGCCCCTCGTCTATAACTCGAGCGGATATGACTCCGTGGCGGCCCTGGAGCTTCTCGACGGGATCTTTGATATCTACATGCCGGACTTCAAGTTCGCCCGCTCAGGCCCGGCACGGGAGCACTGCCAAGCCCCCGACTATCCGGAAGTGGCGCGGTCAGCGATCAAGGCCATGCATCGCCAAGTCGGAGACCTCGTCCTGGATGAACGCGGCATCGCCCGGCGCGGACTTCTCGTTCGCCATCTCGTACTTCCCGATGGACTGGCCGGCACAGACGAAGTGGTGGGCTTCCTGGCCGGGGAAATCTCTCCGAACACCTATGTCAACATCATGGACCAGTACTTTCCCTGTGGGGATATCCCGTCGCGCTCGCCGCTCGGCCGCCGGATCAGCGACGAAGAATATCAGGAAGCGTTGCGTTTGGCCCGCGCTGCCGGCCTGACCCGTCTGGATAACCGGCAACGATTCCGCACATTTTTTTAATATAGG
>DATEYP010000095.1:0-7565 GCA_035256085.1 Acidiferrobacterales bacterium | reverse complement strand
GGCGATCAAAAATTTGCTCGAGCAGGACATCAAGCCGCGCGACATCATGACGCGCGCGGCATTCGAGAACGCCATGGTGATCGTGATGGTGCTGGGCGGCTCGACCAACGCGGTGCTGCATCTCATCGCCATGGCGCGCGCCGTGGACGTGCCGCTTACCATCGATGATTTCCAGAAGGTGAGTAACCGTGTGCCGTTCCTCGCCGACCTCAAACCCTCGGGCAAATACGTCATGGAGGACCTGCACAATGTCGGCGGTATCCCGGCGGTGATGAAATATCTGCTGGAGAAGGGTTTGATCGACGGCTCCTGCCTCACCGTGACCGGCAAGACCATTGTCGAGAACCTGAAGGAACTGCCGGGTCTTAAGACCGGACAGGATGTGTTTCTGCCCATTGAGACGCCGATCAAGGCGAGCGGCCATATCCAGATTCTCAAGGGCAATCTCGCGCCCGGCGGGGCGGTCGCCAAAATCACCGGCAAGGAGGGCCTGCGCTTCGTCGGCCCGGCGCGCGTCTACGATTCGGAAGAATCCATGCTGCACGCCCTGGAGCGCAAGGAAATCAAAAAGGGCGATGTGGTGGTAATCCGCTACGAAGGCCCGAAGGGTGGCCCGGGAATGCCGGAGATGCTCACCCCGACCTCGGCGATTATGGGCGCGGGTCTGGGCAAGGATGTGGCGCTCATGACCGACGGCCGCTTCTCCGGCGGCTCGCACGGTTTCATCATCGGCCACGTGGTGCCGGAGGCGCAGGAAGGCGGCCCGCTGGCGCTGATTCAGGATGGCGATGTCATTACCATCGACGCCGACCGCAACGAACTCAGCGTGGCCGTCAGTGATGCCGAGATGGTAAAGCGCAAGGCGGTGTGGAAAATGCCGCCGTACAAGGCGACGCGCGGCACGCTCTACAAGTACATCAAGAACGTCAAGAATGCCTCGGAAGGCTGTGTGACCGACGAGTAGCGGAGTACTCAGTGCAATTGATATGAATCACTGTTGTCCTGGTCGGTCTGCTCGTGCCGGAATACATCGATGCCCTGGATTTGTTTGTAGCCGAGCAGCAATGCCAGCTTGTGGATCAGGGTGCGCCAGTTGAGCGTGTCCACGCGCCTGCGCAGCACGTCATTGAGGTCGCGCGTCAGTCGTTCCATCTCCCGATCGAGCAGCGGCAGGGCATGGAAGTAGCCGAGCGCGAGAATCGCGGCGGTCAAGGGCAGGAGTTTAAGCAGCCAGCCGGACCCTTCCAGGGAAAACCAGGCCAGTCCGGTTCCCAGCATCGTGAGCAGCGCCAGTACGCCGTTTCGCAGGCTGTTCCGGCGTGTGCCCCTGTTCTCGGTCTGCTGTTCGCGCAGGCGTCGCTCGGCGTCGCGCGAGGCGATGATGTGCTGATAGTGCATGCCGCGCAGCATGTTGAGGACACGCACCAGGCGTTCGTTGTGATATCGGTTCTCAATGCCGAATGACTGGATAGCGCCTTCCAGAGACTCGCGGAATTCCCGGTTCTGCGGGGTGTCTGCCGCCTCCTCGAACACAGCCGCGCTGTGGTTGATGAGGTCGCGCAGTTCCAGGACCTCGGCTACGCCTATCGGAAAACGCAACGCCATGATGAGCGCGTGAAAGTCCGGAAAGTCCCGCGTCGTGAGCGTGAGTCCACTGAGCGTGTCGGTGTGCAGTTTCCCAGCCATGCCTCTAGTTCCTGCCTGAACGACGGCACTTTATAATTTGTGTGAAAGACTTGAGCGCAAAGTATAGCAGACCAATACAGCATCCTGCATGCCTCGTATTGCACAGGAGTGACAGCTACGGAGTGTCTGAACCGCTGCAATTTTGACTTCCAGGATCGGAATTCTTCCAAAATAGAGGCTGTCAGGGCCAAATTGTCCAGAGAACAAGCAGCGTCACTGGCTAGAGCCACACCGGGCACTCTGATTTAAGAAGCACGTCTATATTGAGGAATTGATTGCAGAATTGCTGGTACTATTTCAGCGAAGATTGAGCTTCAGGCTGTCGCGCAGGGCGGTAAAATCACCCGTGCACAGCGTGAGGGAGGGAAGTTCCCTGCCGCTCGATTCGAAAGCAAATCCGCAGCGGCATCGCGTGGTTTCCAGCGGTACGCTGGACGTACAGTTTGGACAATCCTTGGAGTCAGCTGTCCTGCGCGCTTGATTGATTATCTCCGCTCTGGCCGCCTGCTCCTTTCGGAAGGCCGGCGGGGCGGCTGTACGTGGGGTGCTGATGGCAGTCGAATCTGACTGAAGCGGCGGCGGATTCTTTGCCACCCTGTGTTTTTTCTCCTTGGCGGGCACAGCAATTTGCCGTGCGCGTGAATCGGTTTCCCGGGCCTTGGCATTCTTGAGAGTAGCGAGCACGGCGGCAGCCTTGTGAGTCGCGGTCGCAGTCCAGGTTGGCGCTTTTCGCGTGGCGCCGGCGGCAGACGCCGGGCGCATCATCGGGGCAGCCGGTGTAATGACTGGCCGGGGCGGAGCTGGTTTTTCTGCAACACTGGAACGTTCATGCAAGTCTGGAGCGGTGGCCTGCCCCTTGTCGTGCATTGCGTTTCGTATCCCGGCAAGTTTCTTCCGCTGCTCGGCAAGATCGCCTTCAATGGAGATGGCGACTTCCCTGGCAAGGGCTGCTGCGGACACCAGCTCCGGATTCTTTCCATCACTGGCCAGCGCCTCATCCGCGGATCGCGCTGACTGTCGTGCCTGTTCCGCACGCGCGGCAAGATAGCTCTCATACAATGCTTCGTCGCGGAGGGCCGTTTCGAGTGTCGACAGGAGATGGGCGGAAGATTCAAAGTCATGGCCACAGTCACAGCGCGCAGCGTCGATCGCTACGCTTGCGGCGCAGGCTGGGCAAGGCTTGCGGAATATGCTTGATGAAAGGCTCACGCTACGTCACCTCGGCCTATTCCTGGGATTTGCCTATTTGGTACCGGACTGATTTCTAAGAAAATAATAGCAGAACTGCCCTAGCCGGCCGAGCGGTAACGATAGCTGGCCTGGTTAGGCCGACAAACGGCAGAGGATGACCCGCTACCAGAATTTCGGATGGTCTTCGGAGTGGCGGGTATAATCCATGCCAAATTTAGGCCTCCACCACGCGAACGATGCACACACCTACTGACGAGAATGATGTGCGCCGGGAAATGCTGCGGAATGCGATTGCCGAGGGGGCCGATCATGAAGTGCTGCGGTTCTCGGTCTTCTGCGCCGACAGGCTGGTGATGCACCTGCACCCCGCCACTGGTGACAAAATCCTGGATGCGGCTACCGGCACCGGGGCGTTGGCGATGGCGGCGTCGCAGGCGGTTGGTCAAAGCGGTCGCGTGACGGCCATCGATACGGCCGAGAGCCTGCTCGTGCGGCTGGAAGACAAGATCAGAAAATTTGGTATCGCCAATATCGACGTGCACGCAATGGATGCGATGCGGCTAGACTTTCGGCGCGATTATTTCCAGCATACCGCGTGCTCCCTTGGTCTCTTCTGGCAGGCGGATGCGCGTGCGGCCATGCGTGAATGGGTGCGCGTCACGCGCCCAGGCGGCAGCGTGAATCTGGCGGTCTTCGCGCCTCAGGCGTTTCAGCCGCAGCTGGGCCTGTTGCGGCAGCGTATTGCACAGGTTTCTGAAAGTGTGGATGCGAAAGTCTCCTGGGAGCAGGTGAGCCAGCGGGAACCACTGTTTGCGCTGATGCAGGACACCGGCCTTGTCGATGTCACCGTGCACGAAGAGCAACTCGGATATCACCTGAGCGACGCAATGGAATGGTGGACGCTGGTTTGGAACAGTATCCTGCGCCTGCAGGTTGACCGGGTGCCGGCAGAGAAGCGCGACCGGCTCCGCACCGAACATCTCGCGGAGGTGGCACAGTTGGTGATGGCGGATGGATTGTGGCTGGATGTGCCGGTGCTGTTTGCACGCGGTCACAAGCCCCGCGCACCACGATGACGCCTGTATTCCGCAATCCAGATTGGCCCGGCATGGGCGTGGCTGCCCCTTCAGTCCTTGCAGGCCAGCTGCGAATACGGTTAGATTGTCCCAGCGGGGTCGTATTCAGGGGGGGGGAATGAATAATTTAGGCATCAATCCGGAGCGCCGCGCCGCACACCGTGTCCCTGTTTCAGTCGGGGCGGTGCTCTACTACAACGCGCTCATGTTACCGGAATGTCGGATCAGCGACCTCAGTCTGGAAGGGGCGTTTATTGCCACCGGTGGCCACTTTCTTCCTGACCGTGCATTGCTGGACCTGGCGATTACCGTCCAGACGGTTGGCAATCTGCCGCAGCGGGTAGCCGCGCAGGTGGTGCGTAGCACAGAGGTGGGCGTGGGCGTACGTCTGCAGCATATTGATTCAGGCTCTCTGCGCAATCTGGTCGAAACGCTGTACGCTGTTTGAGCGGCCTACTGAGGGTCCACGCGGATCAGAAAGCGTGAGTCCTCGCTGCCAGAGTTGCGGCGGGTGCTGAGAATCTGGCGGTTGACCTCATTGGTCGATTCCACCAATCCGCCCAGATCCACCCACTCACCAGGCTTCACCGTCACCACCGTGAGCAGTTCCTGGAAGCTGACGGACTGTGTGCCCTGATTGCCGCGAAACGCAAGCCGCGGCGTCACTGCGAGTAGTATCCGCTCCGTGAATGAAGTCTCATTCACTATGCGTGGTTCCACCTCGAAGCCGGTTGTCACATCGTGATACTGGACCCCCGTCACCACCCCCGGGCGATTGCCGATCAGTACCAGGAATTCCTGAACCTGGGGGATGGACTCGCCCACGCGCAGAAAGGCGCGCCCGCCGTCCTGCACCGTGAGTGTCTGGGTAGAAGTGCCGCGTGTCGTGGTGATGCGGCGCTCGGTGTGGAGCCGCACGTTTCCATCCTGACCGGAGCGCCCGAGGGTGACGCCACCCGTGCCGTGGTTTCCGTTGGTCACGATGATGCGCGCGCCACCGACGCGCGCGTCTCCCGAGATTCCCTGGTTGTCTTGCAGGCGTTCGCGTTCTCCGGCATGGCGCACGCTGATGCGCAGGTTGCGGCGCGGCCTGTCGATTTCGGACAACAGACGCTCAATCTGCGCAAATGTCCGTGCTGTCGTGCGCACGACCAGGCGCGAATCCACGCCGCTGACGCTTTCGCCCGGCGCGAGCAGCGGACGTACAACCGGTAGCATCTCCTCGGCCAAGCGATGTTTCAGCGTAATCACGCGCAGTTCCGCTTCGATTGCGTGAGACAATAGTGGCATGCAACAAAATACACCCGCCAGCACCGCGCACAGGAACTGTCGGACCAGGGGCTTCATTTTTTTGTGCTCCTGTCAGAAGCGGCGTGCATCGATCAGGTGTTTCCGCCAGTAAGCGTCGTCGAGGTCATCCACGCGCACGCGCTTGCCGCTCGAAGGGGCGTGCACGAAGCGATTCGCACCGAGGTAGATGCCGACATGCGAGGAGTACTTTCCTTCCTGGTTGAAGAACAGCAGATCGCCACGCGCCAGGCCTGAGGCCGATACCTTGCGGCTTTGGCCGCGCTGCGTTTTGGTGCTGCGCGGTACGTCTATGCCGGCGCGTTTGAAACTGAAGTGGACAAGCCCGCTGCAGTCGAAGCCCTGCGGCGTATTGCCGCCGTAACGATATGGTTTGCCCACCATGGATGCCGCGACTTCCGAGGCTTGCTGGTGGCGCGCGCTGCTCGGTGCATCGGCGACCGGCGTGCTGGCGCAACCGCTGGCCAGCAGCATGCCGGCAAGCAGCGGAAGCAACAGTGTGGTGGCGGAACGCTGCATGCGTGCAATCACAGACGGAAGTTATGCAGGCCCGGCGCCGGCTCGCTTGCCGCCCAGATTTCCTCGAAACGTCGTGCGAGCGGGAGTGCGAGATGCGGGGCATGTAAATCGAGGGTGGCGTCGATGGTGGCAAGGTCCTGCTGGAAAAGGCAGCTCTCGCTATCCGCCACGATGAACATCTCCGTCAGTCCGTGGTGCGGTTCCCCCAGACGCTGGATCAGAATCTTGTCCGAGAAGCGCCGCGCCAACTCGACCAGCCGGACACTGCTCAGCAGCATGTGTTCCGTGTCCTCCACCACGATGCGCGCCCGACAGCGCGCCTGGCGCGCGATGAAATGCCCGAGCGCATCGGTGAGGGCGACGCGGTTATAGAGCGCCGGATCGAGCGCCGGGCTGCAAATCACGATTTCGCGGCGTGCCTGCGCGAACAGATCCACGATCGCGATGCGCAGGTCGTCGCGTGTCATGGGGTGGCGGTGTTCCTTTACCGGCGAATCGGATTGACTGATGTCACTCATGAGTTTTATGGTGAGCGTTCGCTATCCCGAGCAAATGACTAGACTTAGAGTGATCATTGAGCACAAAGTATAGCTTCGTTCCACCCACTTCAAGGAGGTGTTACGTGGAATCGCAGATTCGATTCACCTTGTTGATCGCCGCCGCACTGTATATGGGTTGGGGTCTGTCGCTGATGCTGGCGCCAGCGGCCAGTCACGGCCTGATCAGTAACGGACCGTACGATCCCGTGACCACGGCAATGTTCGGGGCCGCCATGATCGGCATGATGATCATGTTCGCAATCGCCGCCTACGATCCGGAGCGCGAAATCGTGCGCGCCGCAGCCGCGGGTCTGGCGGTCGTGGGATTCACTTCCGCCTACCTGATTTTCATTGCCAAGGCCATGCCGCTTGGCCCACTCACCGTGATCAGCCTGCTGGTGGATCTGGGTGCCTGTGCGGTGCTGTTCCTGACTGAGGCGCGTATCGACCTTAAGGCGCAGAAAAAGCCGCGGCGCATGCCGGCTGTGCGGCGTCGGCACGCCTAACAGGTTGCCGGGAAACGAGATTTATCAGTAACGGCTAAGCGCAAGCCGGTTGATCACTGCCTGCCAGGATTCATCCCGGATGAGGCTTATTTGCGTTCCGGAAACGCGCACGCCTGGAGCGCAGCATTGCCCGTATAACTGGCGGGGGTGAGGGCCAGCAACCGCGCCTTGGCGTCCTCGGGAATGGCCAGATTGCGGATGAAGGCCTGCAGGGATTCGCGCGTGATACCGCTTTTGCCGCGCGTCAGCTCCTTGAGTTTTTCGTACGGGTTGTCGATTCCGTAACGTCGCATCACCGTCTGGATCGGTTCGGCCAGCACCTCCCAGTTGTGGTCGAGATCGGCATGCAGGCGCGCGCTGTCCACCTCGAGCTTGCCGATGCCGCGCAGGCACGAGTCGTAGGCAAGCAACGAGTAGCCGAACGCCACGCCCAGGTTGCGCAACACCGTGGAGTCGGTGAGATCACGCTGGAAGCGCGACACCGGCAGCTTGGCGGCGAGATGCTCAAACAGCGCGTTCGCGAGCCCGAGATTGCCTTCGCTGTTCTCGAAGTCGATCGGGTTCACCTTGTGCGGCATGGTTGACGAGCCGACCTCGCCGTCTTTCACCTTCTGTCGAAAGTAGCCGAGCGAGATATAGCCCCACAGGTCGCGATTGAAATCGAGCAGAATGGTGTTGAAGCGGGACAACGCGTGGAACAGTTCGGCCATGCTGTCGTGCGGTTCGATCTGCGTGGTGTA
>DATEYP010000094.1:0-6298 GCA_035256085.1 Acidiferrobacterales bacterium | reverse complement strand
CTCAATCTCGAACACCACCGCATCGCCGGGTTTCAGATTGAGCTTGCGCCGGATTGCCTGCGGGATGGTTGCCTGATACTTGCTCGTAAGGCGGGAAATCTGTTGCACAGGAGCCATGTCGTAATGGGGTAATACGGTAATACTACTTCCGGATACACTTTGTTTCGAGTTGCTGCCGGTCAAATCGCGCACCGGGCAGGGCGCGAGCGGCAGCGCCCCGGGTAAATCAGTCGTCGTGCGCCACCGGGCGCGCGGGATCGCGAATCCATTCGCTCCAGCTGCCGGCGTAGAGCCTGGCGCCAGACAGGCCGGCGTGTTCCATGGCCAGGATGTTGTGGCAGGCGGTAACGCCGGAGCCGCACATCTGTATGACGCGCTCGGGCGGCGTATTTTCGATGAGGCCTTCATACAATTCACGCAACTCTAGCGCCGATGAAAACCGTCCGCTCACGTGCAGGTTGTCTTCGAAGGGAAGATTGATGGCGCCGGGAATATGGCCGGCGACCGGGTCGAGCATTTCGACCTCGCCATTGAAGCGCTCCTCGGCGCGCGCATCCATCACCAGCCAGTCAGCCTGTTTCACGGCCCTGGCCACGGTGTTGGCATCCACCCACAGGTTGTCACGCACTTGCGGTGTGAATATCGCCGGCGTCACGACCGGAATATCCTTGACCACAGGCCGGCCCTCGCGCTGCCAGCGCGGCAGGCCGCCGTCCAGCAATGCGACCTTATCGTGCCCGAGCCAGCGCAACAGCCACCACAGGCGCGCGGCCATGGCGCCGAAGCTGTCGTCATAGGCAATCACCTGTTTGCTGCTGTCGATGCCCCACTCGCCCAGCTTCGCCGCCAGCCGCTGCGGATCGGGCAACGGGTGACGGCCGCTGTGCGGCGTTATCGGCGAGGACAGGTCGTCGTTGAGATGCGCATAGCGCGCGCGATCGATGTGTCCGGCCTCATAGGCACGCCGCCCGGCATCGGGATCGGACAAGGCGAAACGGCAGTCCACCACCACCCACTGCGGGTCGTGGATGTGCAGGGCCAGTGTGTGGCAGTCGATGAGGGTTTTATACATCAGATACAAGATACAAGGTTCAAGATACAAGTTTGAGGTAAAACCACGGCCAATCTGGGTTTACTTGTATCTTGTACCTTTCCCCTTGTATCTGCCGTATCAATATCCGCCCTTGCGGCGCGATTCCGGCAGGCCGGCAATGCGGCCGCCCTGCTTGCTCGGATCCTTCGGGAACAGGTCGTAGACGTCCTTCTGGGTGACGTCCGTGCCCCACTTGTCCGCCATCGCCTTGACGATATTGCGGGTGTTGGGCTGGTTGCCGCTGTTGTTGATGAATTCATCCCGCAGGAATTCAATCAGGTCCCAGTGTTTCTGGGTGAGCGTGATGCCTTCCAGCTGCGCCATATGCTCGGCCAGCTCCTTGTTCCAGTCCTCCTGGTTCGCCAGGAAGCCGGTGGCATTGGTTTCGATGGTCTTGCCGTTGAACTCGATACTCATGTTTCCTCCCTTCAATATCAGGAAAAGTTGCCAAAAATACTTCAACTAAAAACGTGGCGTTTAGCCGCAGATGAACGCAGATTAATGCAAATGAATCATGCCATTGAGGCACCGAAGCCATTCACCCTTTTGGTGGGCCGGCGAATACATGCAGCGCATTGAATATTCTGTTTATCTGCGTTCATCTGCGGTTAATTACTTTTTCTAGGTTCAATCATTCGGTTCGCGCGATAACGCGCATGATACAAAGCACGGGCGTCTATTCCAAGGCCTGCCCCAGGTCCTTCATGTCTTTATGCGGAATAAACAGGCCGCAGCCCAGGTGGCGCAGCGGTCCGAGACCGCGTTGTTGCAGGGTAACGGACTCCTGCCGGCTCAGTTCGGTAAGCATCAGACTGCGGGTATGCACCGGCTGGTCAGGCGTGGCGATGAACCTTTCGATGCCGCACATCATTTTCTTCGGGCGCACACCAAGCGCCTCCATCTCGCGCTGCGCGGCCTGCAGAAAAGCGGTCTCGTTCAGGCCTTCGGCGCTCACCACGTAACGCGAAAAGATAGTGGTGATGGGACTGAGCGGCCGCAGGCTTGCCTTGTCCACGCGCAACGCGTGACCGGCGACATCAAGCTGCTGGCCGACTAGTGTCTGGGCGGCGTCGATGCGCTGGCGCGGCACGCGCAGCACCAGCCGGGTGCGGCGCGACAGGCACAACAGGTCGGTGGCGTTCTCCGGACGCATCCAGCCATTCCCGGAATCCGCGACATGGATGGGATGCACGCCGGCAGAAGGCTCGTCTGCAAGCCAGGGTAAAACCGCACGCACTGCCTGCGACAACGCCCAGGCGTGGTCCACGGGCAAGGCACGGCAATCGATCTGGTAGACGATATCCACGACGTCGTCCGGAATGGCGCGCGCTTCTTCACGGTTTTCCTGCCAGAACATGATCAGTTCACCGGCAGCCGTTCGCGCAGCGCATCGCGGTCGAACCACCAGTCGTCCTGCACCAGCACGTCAACGACATTGCGCAGACGCGGCAGAAACAGCTGCGGATCGTGCAGCTCAAGTTTGCGCACCCAGAAGTCGTACGCCTCCTGGCTCTGCACCTGGCTGTGGCGGCGCGCCACGGTGCCGAGCAGGTTGTTGGTATAGAACACCAGATCGTCGCGCCGTCTGTCCTCGGCGCGCAGATCCACGACATAATGCGCGGTCACCGCCGCGACCGCGGCGCCGTCCGAATCGTCCGGCGTTTCCTCCACCACGTGCTCCAGCATCGCGACCGTCAGTTCCGGATCGACCGGGAAGGTCACGGCCAGCCAGATGCCCTGACCGAGCGCGGCCAGCGAACCAGGCCGGTCCGCGGCATACAGCACGTCGCAGGCCTCGACCGCTCCGTGCCAATTCTCCCGACCGAGATAGATATCAAATGCGCCACGCGCCGCGTCCCAGGCCTCGCCCATTTTTTCCAGGCGAATGAGTAACCGGCCTTCTTCCAGCAGCAGGTCCGCATACGGACTCGAGTTCCGATCCTGGACTTCGGCACGGTGCTGGCGCAGCTCGGCGAGACGCGCCTCCAGCAGGTAGGCGGATTCTTCCACATCCTCGCCGCTGTCGGCATCGCGCATGTGCTCTTCTTTCAGGTATTTCATGATACTTGCGACTCCCGCACCGGACACGGCGTGCGTGCTGATGCTCAGTTCAGTACTGTGAGCGGGTGATGGAATGAATGCCGACGAACGCGCCTTCCAGACGATCCTCCCAATTCTGCGGCGTGTCCGGATAGGGCGGCTTCACGTCGATCTTGAAATGCAGCTCGCCGGTTTCCTGGGCGCGCCGGGTGATGGTCGCCAACAGCTGTTCGAAGTTTTCAAGTTGTGGGTGCTGGATCAGTATTTCGCTCAGATAAAGCATGTCAGGCCTTAAAATAGATTTTCACCCACTCCCCCTCTCCCTCAGGGAGAGGGATGGGGAGAGGGTGGGTCGTTCCTCGTGCACAACTATACTTACTTACGTCCAAACTCCCCCTCTCCCGCATAGTGAATGAGGCTTCATTCAATAGAGGGATGGGGTGAGGGCTTCCTCAAAATTTTCACCAACTCACCTTCTCCCGCCCCCTCATCCCCATCCCTTCTCCCGGAGGGAGAAGGGGGCGAGCCGAGCGCGCTTGCGCGCGTCCCTGTTCACTTGGGGAGAGGGGAGCATACAAATTCTCGCTCATGCGTCCTGCGCACCGGTACCACGGATGCGATCCAATCAAAATTAGGGCTTCTCTCAAACTCTCCCTCTCCCCTTGGGGAGAGGGATGGGGTGAGGGGAAATGTCGTCGTATTGTTCATTACCCAACTTCATCGCTGACGTTTGTGCCTACAATGCGATCATAATAACGCGCCCGGTATAGCAGTCGGGTCAGGCCTTTGTCCACATCATCCGTAAAACCCGTGCGGTTATGCAGCACGTTATTGCACAACAGCCCTTCTCCGGCAGCGAGGCGATAACCAAAAACATGCGGCGAATCGCCGGCGAGCAATCGCTCCAGGGCCTTCACCGCCTTGTGCGTCTTCGCATCCGGTTTCCATTCGATGCTGCGGGTGCGCGCCGTATAACGCATATGGAGGCTGCCAGTCGCGGGATCAACACTGAATACCGGACCGGTCTGCGCCGGGCGACTCTCGCCACCCTCCTCGGTGTTCGCCGGAATGGTCAGGGCGTCCGGCGCCGTCAGCGCGCGAATAAATTCCGGATTCTCATCCCGCAGCCTCAGGTAGGCGATCTCCGGATCGAGCAAGGCATTCTCTCCGCCGCTTGCGGCCGGCGTGACGCAGTGCAGCACAAATGCCCGCACGCGCCTTTCCGGCGGATTGTAGTAACCGTCGGTGTGCCACAGGAGCCTGCGGTTCGAGTACGGAATGTAGCCGCGCCCGGATTTTTCCGACGCTACCTGCAGCGAGGTCACGGCATCCTCATCGGCCAGCAGGTTACTGTCCAGACGGGATAGTCCGAACTGTTCCCCGAGGCGGCGTGGAATCTGCTTGTCCGCAAGGTCGCCGAGCCGGCTTGCATAGATGGCCATGTTGGCCTTGCGACACACCTGTAACAACCGGTGCCGTTCTGATTCGCTCAGTGCACGCGGGTCATTCACTTCGACGCGCAGCGCTTCGGCACCCGCTGGATAGCCGTTCAATTTGGCCTTCCGCCAGACAGCGTAAGACTCGGCATTCTCAAGCGCGAACGGACTGTCAGGAAATGAAGGCATTTGGTCTCTGGCCAGCGACATGCGAAACTTCAACCAGGCGGCAGGCGCATCCTGTCCGGCCCAGGCGCTGTGTGTCGAAGGCATTCGTCCAGCGCATTTTAAGCGCCATGCGCGCCGATTGCTGCGACTGTTCTGATCGAAAAAATGCTGAAAACAGAGAAATTACGCTCGGGCCAACCAATATAATTCAAAATAGAAGATGCATATAACACGTTGTTATTATGTATACATTATTTATATACCAGCTTTGAATTCCTGCATTAATTCTTTATTCAGGATTGCGGCATATCTCCTTAGGGGGATATCCTGTGCGCCCGTCCCCTCCCTAATGAAAGATTTAATTGATGTATAAGGGATGACTAGTATCTGCCCCGCACCAGAATTCGGTTACCTGCGGTGGTTGAGGGTCTGTTTCCCGGGCTGATATTCCGGAATGTCGCTGACATGCCGTAAAGCCATTTCTGCCGCTCTCGTAACCCGTAATTTAAAGATAATGATATTCAAACGGTGACTTCTGCGCCAAGCGTGGCGGAAGGCACTCTGATCCATCCTTGGTTGCGCACAGGAGGTCGTTTCAATGGCTCAAACACCGAAAAACCCGGAAAAGCATTCCACCTATTTGCCGCTGGACAAGAAAAAATCCACCAAGGCATTCCACAAGACCCCGATGCTCGACCAACTCGAGAGCGGTCCGTGGCCGAGCTTCGTCACCGGCCTCAAGCGCCTGGCGCTCGAGAACAACATGATGGTCGACCTGCTCGGCCAGCTGGAGCACTCCTATAAGACCCGTCTCGGCTACTGGAAAGGCGGCACTGTATCCGTATTCGGCTACGGCGGCGGCATTATCCCGCGCTTCTCGGAAGTCGCGAGCATGTTCCCCGAGTCGAAGGAATTCCATACCCTGCGCGTCCAGCCGCCGGCCGGCAATCACTACACCACCAACATGCTGCGCAAGCTGTCGAACTCCTGGGACAAGTACGGCTCCGGCCTGATCGCCTTCCACGGCCAGACCGGCAATATCATGTTCATCGGCACCACCTCCGAGAAGACCCAGCACTTCTTCGACGAAATCAACGAATACGGCTGGGATCTCGGCGGCGCCGGCCCGTGCGTGCGCACCGCCATGTCGTGCGTCGGTGCGGCACGCTGCGAACAGTCCTGCGCCAACGAGCAGAAGATTCACCGCCTGCTGGTCAACGACTTCCTCGACGACATGCACCGCCCGGCCCTGCCGTACAAGTTCAAGTTCAAGGTCTCGGGTTGCCCGAACGACTGCATGAACTCCATTCAGCGCGCCGACATGGCCGTGATCGGCACCTGGCGCGACGACATGAAGGTCGATCAAAAGGAAGTGAAGACCTTCGTGCAGGGCAAGGGCCGCAAGTACGTCATCGACAACGTCATCAACCGCTGCCCGACCAAGGCGCTGTCGCTGAACGACGACGACAGCCTGGCCGTGGACAACCGCAACTGCGTGCGCTGCATGCACTGCATCAACGTGATGACCAAGGCCCTCTCTCCGGGCGACGACAAGGGCGTC
>DATEYP010000093.1:0-3835 GCA_035256085.1 Acidiferrobacterales bacterium | reverse complement strand
CGCGCAATGTCGAAGAACTCCTCGCCCGCGACGCGCACGGCCTCGTGCGCCGCGTGGTTCAGGGTCAACTCACTGGCATACAGAATCTGCGCCCAGTGCCGGGCATCGGCCGGGAACACGACATTGCCGCGCACCGCTTCGACGAATGCCATGCGCTCCGCGTCCGGGACCAGACCGGCCGCGGCCTCCGCCATCCATGCCCACAAGGTGGCGAAGTCCGCCGCGTGCACCGCTTCGCGCTGCCAGTGCAGAAGCTGCGCCTCGTCGAAACGCGCCGGCGCCTTGTGCAGGCGCGCCGTGTCGAACGACGCGGCCAGCCCGGTCAGATCCAAAAAGGCATTGCTCTCATAGGTATGCCCGAGGCGCGCAAGATAGTTGTTCACCGCGAGCGGCAGGAATCCCTGCTCGCGCAGCTCCTGCACCGAGCGGCTGCCGCTGCGCTTGGAGAGCGGCGTGCCGTCGCTGCCGACCACCAGGGCAATGTGCGCGTACTCCGGCACCGGCAGGCCGAGCGTCTTCAGCAGCAGGATCTGTCGCGGGGTGTTGGTGAGATGGTCTTCGCCGCGCAGCACCAGGGTGACGCCCATGAGCGCGTCATCGATGGCATTACAGAAGAAAAACGCCGGTGTGCCGTCCGAGCGGCGGATGACAAAATCGCCGATGTCGCTGGTCGAGAACGCCTGCCGGCCGCGCACCCTGTCGTCGAATTCGACCGTGTTGCCATCGGCCACGTGGAAACGCAGCGTCGCCGGCCGGCCTTCGGCGCGACGCGCGCTGATCTCTTCTGGTTTCAGCCGGAAACAGCGCCCTGTATAACGCGGCGGGCGGCCGGCAGCGATCGCCGTCTTGCGCGCAATCTCCAGTTCGTGTTCGCTGCAGAAGCATGGATAGGCGCTGCCACCGGTTTCGAGTTGCTCAAAATAACGCGCGTAGAGGGCTCCGCGCTGCGACTGGAAATAGGGCGCCTGCGTCCCGCCCAGCCCCGGCCCTTCCTGCCATTCCAGCCCGAGCCAGTGCAGATCCTGCTCCAGCGCCGCGGCATATTTGTCGTGGCCGCGCATGGCATCGGTGTCTTCAATGCGCAGCAGGAATACACCCCGTGCATGCCGCGCGGCCAGATAATTGAACAGCGCGGTACGCACGTTACCGAGATGCAGCAGCCCGGTCGGGCTTGGCGCGAAACGGCTCTTGAATGACGCGGGATTCATGCGAAAACGCATGGTAGCCGAAAGCGCAGGGCCGGCCAAACCAGGCCCCGGAAGTGCGGTTTGGCGGGGATGCGGCAACCGGCGGTCTGGGCTAATATAGCGCGCCAGGGATGGTCAAGACATTGGCGATACGACCCACAGCACATCCGCGAGGATGTCTCCACAGTGGGCCGCGCAGCACGGAAAATTCAGGCCATAGCACGAAGGAAACCGGGATTTATGAAAGTTCGCATTCAGACCAGCTACGGTGCCATCATTCTCGAGATCGATCCACTCAAGGCTCCGAAAACCGTCAACAATTTCATCGCTTACGTGCGCGACGGCTATTACGACGGCACGCTGTTTCACCGTGTCATCGATGACTTCATGGTCCAGGGCGGCGGTTTTCTGCCGGGCATGATCCAGAAGCCCACGCGCCCGGCCATCGAGAACGAGGCCAAGAATGGCGTGCGCAACGAACGCGGTACGATCGCCATGGCGCGCGCCAGCGATCCGCACTCCGCCAGCTCGCAGTTTTTCATCAATCTGGTGGATAACGACTTTCTCAACTTCACCGGCGAAAATCCGACCGGCTGGGGCTACTGTGTGTTCGGCAAGGTGGTGGACGGTTTGACGGTCGTGGACCGTATCAAGGGTGTGCCGACCGGCACCCGCGCCGGCCACAAGAATGTGCCGCTCACCGACGTGCTCATCGAGAAAATGGAAGTCGTCGAGTAGTCCGCCCATTCTCCCCCCGGGCGGACGCGCGCATGAGCACTCTCTTTATCTCCGACTTGCACCTGAGCACCGAGCGTCCGGCGATCACAGCGCTGTTTCTCGATTTCCTGCGCGCACGCGCGCGCCAGGCCGAGGCGCTGTATATCCTCGGCGACCTGTTCGAATACTGGATCGGCGATGACGTCGCCACGCTGCCGGAGTACCGGCCGCTCATCGACGGGTTGCGCGGTCTCACCGCAGCGGGAGTACCGGTCTACGTCATGCACGGCAACCGCGATTTCCTGCTGGGCGACGGCTTCGCGCAGCAGACCGGCTGCCGGCTGATTCCCGACCCGACACTGATTTCACTGTATGGCGAGAATGTGCTGCTCATGCATGGCGACACGCTATGCACCGATGATGTCGCCTATCTGAAGTTCCGCGAGATGGTACGCAATCCGGACTGGGTGAGAATGTTCCTCGGCAAGACCATCGCCGAGCGCGTTGCCATCGTGCGCGACTACCGCGAGATCAGCAAGACGGCCACGGCGACCAAGAAGCCGGAGATCATGGACGTGAACCCGCGCGCCGTGGACGCGGCGATGCAACAACACGGCGTGCGCCATCTGATTCATGGCCACACCCATCGCCCGGCGCAGCATGTGTTTGCGCTTGACGGCCAGAGCGCACGGCGCACGGTGCTGGGCGACTGGTACGACCAGGGCAGCGTGCTGGTGTGCGACGCGCACGACTCCAGGGATGGAGGAGGTAGAGCCGCGTCGGGAACAGCGGCCGTGGGAAGCGCTGGTGTCGCGGGAGGCAGGACGCCGGGAGCGACCGATGCGAGTGGCTGCGTGCTGGAGAGTCTGGGCTGAACCCTGCAGAAACGGCCAAATGGCCGCTCCTGCAAAATCCGGATTATTTTCCCGCGTCCACCGGCGATGCGAAACGCTATTTCCGCAGTTCCGCCGGCGACATCTGCTTGTAGTCCTTCGGCACGTCGAAAATGCCCTTTTCCACCGGCACATCGCGCTGGTAACCTGCCAGCTGGCGGGTGACGCCGGCACGGTTCACCTGCCGTACCGGAAAACCCTGTTCCAGGTAGCGCGCCGGGACAAACACCTGATCGGCGAGATCGCAGGCCGACTGCATGCCGTCCGGCATGTTCGTCTGCATCGCCGCCTGCTCACCGGCCAACGTCACGTGGTATTCACGCAGCGCCGTCACCGCCTCGGGCAGCAGGCCGTCGGCCGCGTATACATCGAAGCAACGCTCGCCGTTGGTCAGCAGCCGGTAATGCACGACGCTCTTGCCGTCCACCGACGGTAACGTTTCCTTTTCACGCACCGCCTTGTGTTCAAACTGCTTTGGCATGGCCAGCGACACCGGGCGGGCGCGCAGCACGAGCGTGGTTTTTCCGGAGTGGCTGACACTGTAAATAGTGCGTGCCGCGCGGTCGAAAACAATGAACCCATCCTGCGTGTCGCCATCCTCGATGCGCAGGAATTTCTCGCTCACCAGCATGCGCACCGGATACTCGCCATCCGGGCTGCTCTCGGTGAAGGAAATAAATATCGTGGATGACGGTTTGTCGGCACAGGCCGCGAGAGTCAGGGCGGCCAGAAGAAGGAACAATGTGCGTTGCATGCGGGGGTTTCTTGGAAATGAACCGTTCAGACACGCAAGCCTAACATAAGATCCATGACATTGGTGCCGGTCGCACCGGTCTGGATCAGATCACCGCTCGCCGCAAGAAATTTTCCGGCATCGGCCATGGCCAATGCCCGGCGCGCCGACTGTCCCTCGGCCTCGCCGCGCGCGATCGTGCCGCCATCCACGAGCGCGCCGGCGTCCGGCGTCGGTCCGTCCGTGCCATCCGTGCCGGCGGACAGAAACCAGATATTCTCCTGTCCGCGCAGCGCCAGCGCCGC
>DATEYP010000092.1:0-9623 GCA_035256085.1 Acidiferrobacterales bacterium | reverse complement strand
GACAAGGCCAGAAAGCCCGCCAGCATCACGACCACTACCGCCAGGAGTTGGCTGATCAGCGCTTCGCGCTGCCGGGTCGCGAGAGTCCGGGACATGCGCTCGGTGGACATGCCAAGATGCAGTCGCCCGAGGGTGTCGCCGTTAAGCCGGATGTCCGCGCGGTAGAGCTGTGTGTTTAGCGGCGCATTGGGCGGTGTACCGGCCACGGCCATGACATTGCCGCGCGTATTGTCTACGCGTGCAAACACGATGTCTTCGTTCTTGATGAGATTCTGTAACAGGAGCTCAAGGGTGTGGTAGTCATAGCTCACCACGCTGTACGCGAGGTGCTGGGCGATGAAATGTGCCGCCTCTTGGCCACGCAGGTTGGTTTCTTCAAGAATGTCCTGTTTGTGCGCGCGCAGGGCAAGCAGGCTGCTGACACTGAGCGTAATCACCAAGGTGGCAAGCAGGATCAACGCAACCTTTTCGCGAACACCGAAGCGGAAACGTCCAGGCAGTCTTGACGGTGGTACAGGATTGCTCATGTGCTGGATGCCGCCACTCCGTTGGTTCCCGGTCGTCCGTGTTTGAGATTGCCCGTTTGACTCCATTCAGGTCCAAAGACTTTGGCAGGGGTATAAAAATGAAGCTGTGTGGGTGATTTATGAGCAATATCTATGCCATTGAAGTTTATGGATTTCCGTCAATCGCCAGGCGTAGCCGTCTGGCCCATCGACAAGACGTACATGGTCAAATTTCGATGAATATCATGCATTTGTGGCGGGGATTGGCTATCCTATGCCATTTCCAGGGGGCATGGTCTGTTATCACGCCATTTGGCTTGATATGACGTCCAGCGGCACAGGAGGCGAAAAATCGGGATGTTTCACAAGAATATGACCATTTCTGGCTTTGATGAGGTGCTCTGGCAGGCCATGCAGAATGAGGTCCGCCGCCAGGAAGACCATATCGAGTTGATCGCCTCGGAAAACTACGCTTCACCGCGTGTACTGGCCGCTCAAGGCTCGGTTTTGACCAACAAGTATGCCGAAGGCTATCCGGGCAAGCGCTATTACGGCGGCTGCGAATACGTGGATGTGGCGGAAACCCTGGCCATTGAGCGCGCCAAACAACTGTTCGGCGCGGCCTACGCCAACGTCCAGCCGCACTCCGGCTCGCAGGCGAATGCCGCCGTGTATCTGGCGCTGCTCACCCCGGGGGACACCATTCTCGGCATGAGCCTGGCACACGGCGGGCACCTCACGCATGGTGCGAAGGTCAATTTCTCCGGCAAGCTGTTCAATGCCGTGCAGTATGGCCTGAACGAGAAGACCGGCGAGATCGACTACGATCAGGTTGCGCGCCTGACGCTGGAACACAAGCCGAAGATGGTCGTGGCCGGTTTCTCCGCCTACTCGCGCATCGTTGACTGGACGCGCTTTCGCCAGATCGCCGACAGCGTCGGCGCCTATCTGTTTGTCGACATGGCGCATGTCGCCGGTCTCGTTGCGGCCGGGCTTTATCCCAATCCGGTGCCCGTGGCGGATATCGTGACTTCCACCACGCACAAGACCCTGCGCGGTCCGCGTGGCGGCCTCATTCTTGCGCGCGCCAATCCGGACATCGAGAAGAAACTCAACTCGATGATATTTCCCGGCACCCAGGGAGGCCCGCTGATGCATGTGATCGCCGCCAAGGCGGTGGCATTCCTCGAGGCATTGCAGCCTGAGTTCAAGACCTATCAGCAGCAGGTGGTGCAGAATGCGCGCGCCATGGCGGCGGTGATGATGAAACGTGGTTACAGAATAGTCTCCGGCGGCACCGACGACCACCTGTTTCTGGTCGATCTGATCGACAAGAAAATCACCGGCAAGGATGCCGAGGCGGCACTTGGCGAAGCGCACATCACGGTCAACAAGAACTCCGTGCCGAACGACCCGCAGTCGCCGTTTGTCACCAGCGGCATCCGCATCGGCACCCCGGCCAGCACCACGCGCGGTTTCAAGGAGCCGGAAGTAGATGCGTTGGCGAGCTGGATTTGCGACATTCTCGACAATCTTGCCGACGTCTCGGTGCGCGCCACAGTACGCGCCAAGGTAGAAGAATTGTGCCGACGCTTTCCTGTGTATGAGCAATAGGCAGATACAAGATACAAGGTACAAGATACAAGGGCCTGGTTTTCCTTGTATCTTGCATCTTTCCCCTTGTATCTGAAGTCATGCGCTGTCCGTTCTGCTCCGCCGATGAGACCCGGGTAATCGATTCGCGCCTGAGCGAAGACGGCAGCTCGGTGCGCCGCCGCCGCGAGTGCGAGGTGTGCAGTGAACGGTTCACCACCTTCGAACGTGCCGAGCTACGCCTTCCGCAGGTCGTCAAATCCGACGGCCGGCGCGAACCCTTCCACGAGGACAAGTTGCGCGCCGGCATGACCCGTGCACTGGAGAAGCGTCCGGTGGATGCAGCCGCGGTCGAAAAGGCCGTCGGCCGTATCCGTCAGAAGCTGCTCACGAGCGGCGAGCGCGAAGTGAATTCACGCGCCATCGGTGACTGGGTCATGGAAGAGCTGAAGGAGCTCGATCCGGTGGCGTACGTGCGTTACGCCTCGGTGTACCGGAGCTTTCAGGATCTGGACGCCTTCCGCGATGAGGTGCAGCGCTTGCAGAATGAACCGGCCGCGGATGTGCGCGACAAGCAGCTCAAGCTTATTCCAGACGGCAACAGCGGCAAGTCATGAACAATCCCTCTCCCGAGGACGTGCGCTACATGGCGCACGCCCTGCGTCTGGCTAAATATGGTCTCTACACCACCGATCCCAATCCACGGGTCGGTTGCGTGATTGTGCGGGACAGCCGGATAGTCGGTGAGGGCTGGCACAGGCGCGCGGGCGAACCGCATGCCGAAGTGCATGCGCTGGCCGCAGCCGGGCAGCAGGCGCGCGGCGCGACGGCCTATGTATCGCTGGAGCCCTGCTGTCATCATGGCCGCACTCCGCCGTGCAGCGAGGCGCTGGTCAGGGCCGGTATTGCGCGCGTGGTGGCCGCGATGCCTGATCCCAACCCGCGCGTCGGCAGCCGGGGTGTTGCCGAGCTTGAACGCGCCGGTATTCGCGTGGACATCGGCCTGCTGCAGGCCGAGGCCGAGCGTCTGAATCCCGGTTTCATTTCACGCATGGCGCGGGGCCGGCCGTACCTGCGCGTGAAGCTGGCCGCAAGCCTGGATGGGCGCACAGCGCTCGCGAACGGGGAGAGCAAGTGGATTACGGGCGTGGACGCACGTGCGGACGTGCAGCGCCTGCGCGCGCGCAGCTCTGCGATTCTCACCGGCATCGGCACCGTACTCGCGGACGATCCATCGCTCACCGTGCGCGACCTCGACATCGGGCGCCAGCCATTGCGCGTGGTGGTGGATGCACGCCTCGGCATGCGCCCGGATGCGCGGATGCTGAGCCTTTCCGGTAAAACCCTGGTGGCGACCGCCGTGGCCGATGCCGGTCAGGCCGCGGCACTCAGACGTGCCGGAGCCGAAGTGATCGTGGTGCGTGCCAATGTTGACCGCGTCGACTTGCCGGGGCTGATGCGGATTCTCGCCGAACGCGAGGTGAATGAAATACTGGTCGAGGCGGGCGCAACCCTCTGTGGCAGCCTTTTGCAAGCCGGGCTGATCGATGAACTGGTGGTTTATCTCGCGCCGCATCTGCTCGGCAGCACGGCGCGCGGCCTGTTCGAAATTCCCGGGCTCGACAGCATGCAAGATCGCAGTGCGCTCGACATTCAAGATGTGCGCGCCATTGGCCGTGATTGGCGCATCACCGCGCGACTGGCGTGATCATGTACCCTGAAAGAGCAGTCAGCCGCAGATGAACGCAGATAGCGCGGATCTTCAATACGCTCCCTGTGTACTACAGCCCACCAAAAGGGTGCATGGCCTCGGTGCATTCATAGCACGATTCATTTGCGATAATTTACATTCATTTGCGGATAAACACCGCTTAGGTTAACGGGTCCACGATACCGGCCCGCGTCGCTACACTTACAATACAGACGACTCACGACGACAATCATGTTCACTGGCATCATTCAGGCAGTCGGTAAAATCGAGGTCATTGAGATGCAGGGCGGCGATGCGCGCCTGCGAATCGATGCCACACCGCTCGATATGGACGATGTGCGGCTTGGCGATAGCATCGCCGTGAACGGTGTTTGTCTTACCGCGATTGAGCACAGTGCGCACGGGTTTGGCGTGGATGTTTCGGCTGAAACCCTGAGGCTGACCACGCTGGGGGCCTTGGGCGCCGGCACGCGGGTAAACCTGGAAAAAGCGCTCACGCCGTCAAGCCGCCTGGGCGGGCACCTGGTGAGTGGACACGTGGATGGCGTGGGCGAGGTGATCGAGCGACGCAGCGAGGCACGTTGCGTGCGTTTCCGCATCCAGGCGCCGGCGGCACTGGCCCGCTACATCGCCATGAAGGGATCGATCTGTGTGGATGGCGTGAGTCTTACCGTGAACGCTGTCGACGGTGCGCAGTTCGATCTCAACATTGTACCGCACACCCTGCAGGCCACGACGCTCGGCGAGACGTGGACGGGCAATCGGGTGAACCTGGAGGTGGACGTCATCGCCCGCTATCTGGAGCGCCTGTTGCTCGGCGAGCGTGCAGCCGAAGCGCATGCGCCCATCAGCCACGCCTTTCTCGCGGAACATGGCTTTCTCGACAAATAATATTACGGACTGATGCGGCGCAGCTGGCCGCTGACATGCAGGGTTTAACCGCCCCAGGCTTTCTTCAAGGCGTCATACTTGTGATTTTCGGCCGGCTTCTGTTGTTCCGTTCCGGCATTTTTTTTGCGCGGCTGGCTGACGGTTTGTTTTTTGACCGGTATTCCCCTGGTGGGCGCAGCATCCGGCGTCGTAGGGGGTTTGATGGCCTGGGTGACACGCGCCATCTCCAGTGTTGTGGCGGCTGTCGCAGGTCCTGTGGCCGGGTTCACGAGGGCGGGTGATTCCTCGGGCGTCACGCTTTCCATTTGCTGAACGGTGGTTTGTGCGACGGGTGTGAATATTTCCTTTGCGGGCCACAGCAACAAGGTCGTAGCCAGGCCGAGCACGGCAATCCCCGCTGCCGCGGCGACAAGGACATTCCTTTTTTCGAATAGATCTTCAAGACGGGAACGAAGCTGCTCCACGATGGATGGTGTTTCCACCTCCTCGCGGCGCCAGGTCGGCGAAACCGACAGTGCCGCCTTGTCCTTCTCGCGCCGGATCGCCTTAAGGCGCCGGTACGCGCGCACATGCACCATGCCGACCTTGAGCAGGGCCTTGCGGAACTCGTGCGCGCCCTGGAAGCGTTTGTCCGGATCCTTGTCGATGGCCTTGAGAATAATGTCTTCCAGCTCCTGCGGAATGGCCGGTTGCAGCGCCGTGGGCGGCAACGGCTGTTCGTGCAGATGCGCGTTCATGTATTCGTAGTCGGTTTTCTTCTCGAACGGCAGCACGCCGGTAACGGCTTGATAGAGCGTGACGCCAAGGGTGTAGATGTCGGAGCGGAAGTCGGCATCGTGACCGGTGATCTGCTCCGGCGAGATGTACATGAGCGTGCCGATCATCGAGCCGGTCTGGGTATTTTCCTTGCTGTCCAGAATCTTGGCCACACCGAAATCCATGAGTTTGATTTCGTGGGTATTGGTGATGAATATGTTGGACGGCTTGAGATCGCGGTGCACGATGCCCATGCGGTGCGCGCGCTCCACGCCGAGCAGCGCCTGTTCGAATACCCAGACGGTGGTTGCGACCGACAGTCGCCCTTCGTTGTGCAGGCGCTGGTCGAGGGTATGGCCCTCCACGTGTTCCATGACCAGCACCAGGCTGCCGGGAATCTCGAACATCGAGTGCAGGGTGACGATGTTCGGGCCGTTGAGGCGCGCCTGGGCCTGCGCCTCGACGCGGAAGCGTTGCAGGAATTCCTGGTTGCGGAACAGGTGCGGCGAGAGCACCTTGAGCGCCACCGTGCGATCGAGGGTGGTGTCGTGCGCCTTGTACACCATGCCCATGCCGCCTTCGCCAAGCTTGCTGACGACCAGGTAGCCACCGATGGTGCTGCCCGGTTCAAACGTCGGTGTTTCCATGCCGACGTGGGTGTTAGCGGGATCTTTGATCACGCGGGTGTGAAGCATGTCCGCCGCCTTTCCGGGCTTCGGGGCGGGTTCAGCATTGTCGTAAATCAGTCGCAGATCGGACACGTCGTAGACCCCAGAAACAACTGTATGTGCTTCATACTACGCGACATAGTTACTGGCCGGCATGTGCCGAAGTAGCCGGCAGGACAAGTGGGGTGGCTGGCCAGACAGACGGCCCGCCACCCGGGCGTTTTCTTCCATCGCTGCGCAATTATTGGGATGGAATGATGTAGAAGAAGCCTTCTGCCCGGGCGATCGAGACGGGTGCCCGGCGATCGCCGCGTCGTTCGTACATCAGCTTGTTTACAATTTTGTATTTTCCCGGCGGGGCGGATTTCGGGATTGGCAGCGGCGTGGTGGCAACATAGGAGCCGCTCTTTCTCACCTGTTCGCTGATGTCTTGGGTAGAGGTGGCGATGAGTGTGCCATCCTCGGCATAGAACTCACGGATCTCAGTCAGTATTACACCGGCCTCGTCGCTGCGTTCGATGATGACGTCCTTGTGCAGGGTGAGCGTCGTGCATGGTTTGGTGAATCCCGGCTTGAAGGTGATTTTATATACGGGTGCCTGGGCAACGCT
Source organism: Acidiferrobacterales bacterium (assembly GCA_035256085.1). Classification (GTDB taxonomy): domain Bacteria; phylum Pseudomonadota; class Gammaproteobacteria; order Acidiferrobacterales; family UBA6901; genus UBA6901. The sequence goes on along the minus strand of DATEYP010000092.1, from coordinate 2,888 downwards.
GCCCGCCGGAAGTGACCGGGGTGCGGCGCTGCCTTGGGGCGTGTTCAGTGCATATGCGGTGACCGGTTTGACGCCGCGTGTTTGCGACTCATGCATATCGCAGCTGAAGTTACTGATACTTGCACAGCCGCCCAGCAAGCTTGCCAACAGCAGGACAAACAGGGCGGCGTGACGATTTGTTGCAATATCCTTCATAAATAATCGCTCTTCCTTTGCTGTCACAGTACGCTCGGAACCGGGGCGCTACTGTAGCGCGACAATGGTGGCGTGTCAGCTGCCCCAGGCCTTGCGCAGCGAGTCGTAGCGGTCGCTCGCCGGGGCCGTCTTGTCCTGTTTCGGTGTTGCGTGCGCCGGTTTGGTGGCGGGCGCGGCAGGCGGCAGTACGCGGGGTTTTTTCTTCGCCAGACGGGTTACGGGTTCCACTTCGTCCGGGGGCGGGTTCTGGGACGGATAGAAACCAAGGGTCAGCGTAAGCAGCACGACGGCGGCAATCAGGAAGACATCGAAACCAATGCCACCCAGCACGCGATTGCGTGACGCCAGGTGTTCGCCAAGCTGCCGAGGCAGCGATACGGCTTTCTCGCCATCCATTGCCGCCAGCGTGAGTCCATAGCGTCGGCTTTGCTTTAGCAATGCCGCGTGAAATTCCGCGGCGCTCTGATAACGCTTGTCCGGCTCCTTCTCGATGGCTCTGAGAATCACGCTTTCCAATTCCTTCGGCAGGTCGCGCTTAAGTTGGCGCGGCCGTGGCGGTTCTTCCAGGATATGCGCGTGCATCAGGCCATAATCGGTCCTGCGCTCGAACGGCAGACGTCCGGTGACGGCCTCGAACAGGCTGATGCCGAGGGTGTAAATGTCAGAACGAGCATCTGCGTCCCGGCCGTTGATTTGTTCCGGCGAGATATAGAGCAGGGTACCGACCATCGAGCGCGAACGTGTCGGCTCCTTGTTGTCGAGGATCTTGGCCACGCCGAAATCCATGATTTTTACTTCGTTCTTGTGAGTGATGAAGACGTTGTCCGGCTTCAGGTCACGATGCACGATACCCATGTGGTGGGCATAGGCGACGCCTTGTAGCGCCTGCTCGAAGATCCAGAGTGCCTTGTCTGGCGCCAGCGGCCCTTCACTGCGGATGCACTGTTGCAGGGTCTGTCCGTCCACGTGTTCCATGACCAGCACAAATCCGGCCGGGATCTCCAGCATCGAATAAAGGGTGACAATGTTTGGATGGTGTAGCCGGGCCTGGGCATAGGCCTCGGTACGAAAGCGGTGCATGAAGTCCGGGCTCTGCAGCAGATGCGGCGGCAGGGTCTTGAGCGCCACGGTACGGTCGAGGACGGTGTCCATGGCCCGGTAGACCACGCCCATGCCGCCTTCCCCAATCTGGCTGATAATGAGATAGTTGCCCAGCATGCTGCCCGGTCCCAGCAGGGACTGGGTGGCGGCCGCTGACGCCATGCCGTCGGTGCGGCGTTGCTGGAGCCGCTCGTCCAAACGTATGGTCTTGGGATGGCGATGTTCAGACTTGCTCGGTTCCACGGTCGTGCCTTTCCGGCGAGCGGCATGCCGTCGCTTCCGGTGACGGGCCATTCTGAGACGAGAGCCCGCAATCCGCGTGCCCTGACGGTTTAACTATAGACCACGGCTACGGCCACCGCGTTGGCACCGTGGCATGCTCGACGGATGGAAGACAGGCATCGCCACAGTTAAGGAAGATTATCCGGAGTTTTGCTAAATCCTCGCACGCAATGCTATTTTTGCGGCATCATCGATAAAAATCCGTCATAATCGGCGTTTTTCAGGCAGCAGACATGGCAATCAGTCCCACCAGCGAGATCGTCGAGGAGCTGAAACGCGGCCGCATGGTCGTGATCATGGATGATGAGGACCGCGAGAACGAGGGCGACCTGCTGATCGCTGCGGAAAAGGCGCGTCCGGAAGACATCAACTTCATGGCCAAACATGGCCGCGGGCTCATCTGTCTCACGCTAACGCAGGATCGCTGTCGCCAGCTCAATCTGCCGCTCATGGTGAACGACAATATGACGCCGTTCACCACCAACTTTACTGCGTCCATTGAAGCTGCCGAGGGTGTGACCACCGGTATCTCGGCTGCCGATCGCGCCACCACCGTGCAGGCCGCCATTCGTCCGGACGCCAAGCCCGCGGACATCATCATGCCGGGCCACATCTTCCCGCTCATGGCGCGCAAGGGCGGGGTGCTGGCGCGTGCCGGCCACACCGAGGCCGGCGTGGACCTGGCGCGCATGGCCGGGCTCATGCCGGCAAGCGTGATTTGCGAGATTCTGAGCGAGGATGGCAGCATGGCGCGCCAGCCGGAGCTCGAGAAGTTTGCGCAGCAACATGGCCTCAAGATCGGCACGATTGCCGACCTGATCCACTACCGCATGCAGAACGAGGCCACTGTGCAGCGTGTCGCCGAGTGCCATTTGCCCACCGAGTTCGGCGAGTTCCGCGTCGTCGCCTACCACGACGACATCGACGACACCGCCCATCTCGCGCTGGCGAAAGGCGAACTCCGGCGCGACCAACCGACGCTGGTGCGCGTGCATGTGCAGGGCAGTCTGCTGGACCTGCTCGGGGTCGCGCATCGTGGTGGTTCGTGGAGCCTGCGCGACGCCATGGCGCGCGTGGCGCAGGACGGCGGCGTGGTGGTGATCCTGCAACAGGATGAACCGGCCGAGGAACTGATCCGGCACATCCAGCATTTCCATCGGCAGGAACAGGGCATAGAATTAGCAGCCCGGCGCCCGCAGCAGGCGCTGCGCACCTACGGCCTCGGCAGCCAGATTCTCGCCGACCTGGGCGTTGGTAAAATGCGGGTACTGAGTCACCCGGTGAAGGCGCCGGGACTTTCCGGTTTCGGA
>DATEYP010000091.1:0-2138 GCA_035256085.1 Acidiferrobacterales bacterium | reverse complement strand
TAACAGGTTGTTGAAAAATACCCCTCCATCTACAACCAAACTCTCCATTCCATTAATTACAAGACCTTCACTCCCGTTTTCGGGTGGTCCGTTGTCCTGATGTTGCCCTTCGCGGTGCGGTTCGACACTGCGGTCACCCGGTTGCGGCATTCAGTGCCAGGATATTTCGCATTCGCATGAGGTTCCAACTCAGCATGCCGAACTGGAACAAGGCATCCACGCGCGCCAGTCCGCGTTGTTTGACTTGTCTTAAGCAGCCGATGCTTTTGTTCCAGCCGAAGACTTCTTCGATGCGTTTGCGGATCTTCTGGCTGACGGCATAACCGGCATGGCGTTGCGTGCGTTGGTCGATGGCACTGCCTTTCTTCTTCGCCGCCACGTGCGCCGTGATGCGCGCCTCACGGCAGCCCTGGACGAAGCTTTCCACGTCATAGCCTTTGTCGCCACCCGCGGTCTTGCGGCGCTTGCCCGGCAGGGCCTTCAGCAGTTCCAGCGCCGTGTCGCGCTCGGCCGTGCCGGAGGCGTGACTGACCTTGGCTTTCACGACCAGGCCGTGGCGGTTTTCCATGACGCTGTGGCCTTGGTAGCACAGGATGGCGCCGGTTCCCTGGGATTTGCGGTACAGACGGGCGTCCGGGTCGGTGACCGAATGGTGGGTGTCGTTCTTGCGTTCTTCGCCGTGGAAATTCCGCTCGTCGTTACGGCCGCTGCCGCCCGGACCTTCATCCTTCGGGCGGAAGCTCTTCTGTGACGCCCAGGCCTGGATCAGGGTGCCGTCGACACTGAAATGCTCGTCCGACAGCAGGCCGCGGGTACGGGCCATCTCGACCACGGTCTCAAACAGCTCGCCGACCACATCATGCGCCAGCAACCGGTCGCGGTTCTTGCTGAAGGTGGAGTGGCTCCAGGTCGCCTCGTCGATGGTCAGACCCACGAACCAGCGATACAGCAGGTTATAACGCACCTGCTCCATCAACTGGCGTTCGCTGCGGATCGTGTACAGCACCTGCAACAACAGGGCCCGCACCAGCCGCTCCGGGGGGATGGACTCGCGGCCGGCGTCGGCGTAGATCGATCCGAACAGCCCGTCGAGATCCTTCAACGCCTCGTTGATCAACTCGCGCAGGGCGCGCAGCGGATGATCCAGCGGCACGAAATCTTCCACGGTGACCGTCACAAACAGGGCGTTCTGGGTGATGTCGGCACCGCGCATCGGGGGATTCCTTTGTGTGATTATCGTCCTGGGATACTATCAAAACGCTGGGAATGTAGGGGGGAATTTCAACAACCTGTTAAGATGACGGCATGAAAACCCGCGCGCTCGAAGACTTTGTCGGCAGTACACCGCTCGTGCGCCTGCAGCGACTCCCGGGCAAGACCAGCAACATCATTCTCGCCAAACTCGAAGGCAACAATCCGGCCGGCTCGGTCAAGGACCGGCCGGCGCTAAGCATGATCAAACACGCCGAGGCGCGTGGCGAGATCAAGCCGGGCGATACGCTGATCGAGGCCACCAGTGGCAACACCGGCATCGCGCTCGCCATGGCCGCGGCCATGAAGGGTTATCGCATGATTCTGGTGATGCCCGAGAACCAGAGCCTGGAGCGGCGCGCCACCATGAAGGCGTATGGCGCCGAGCTGGTTCTAGTGAGTCAGGAGGCCAGCATGGAGGGCGCGCGCGACCTGGCCGACCAGATGGGACGCGATGGCAAGGGCCGGGTGCTCGACCAGTTTGCCAACCCCGACAACCCGCTTGCCCACTACGAGGGCACCGGTCCGGAGATCTGGCGCGATACCGAAGGCAGGATCACGCATTTTGTCAGCTCCATGGGCACGACCGGCACCATCATGGGTGTGTCGCGCTTTCTGAAGGAGCAGAACCCGAAGATTCAGATCATCGGCGTGCAGCCGTCACCCGGTTCGCAGATTCCCGGCATCCGCGCCTGGCCAAAGGAATACCTGCCAAAGATTTTTGACGCCAAGCGTGTCGATCGGGTGTTGGAGGTAACACAGGCCGAGGCCGAGGACATGACCCGCCGGCTGGCGCGCGAGGAGGGTATCTTCTGCGGCATTTCCTCGGGCGGCGCGACTTTGGCGGCGCTGCGGCTCTCGCAGGAACTGAGCAACGCCGTGATCGT
>DATEYP010000090.1:0-3068 GCA_035256085.1 Acidiferrobacterales bacterium | reverse complement strand
CGGCTTCTATCACGACATGGCGGTGACCGCCGGGCGCGCCTGGATCGCCGACTACTTCGGCAACAAGCTGTACGGGATCGACGTCGACAGCGGCGCGGTGGAGACCCACGACCTGCCGGTGAACGTCCAGCCCGGCAAGCCGGGCGGCGCGCACCAGATCGACGTCACGCGCGACGGCCTGTTGTGGATCACGTTCACCAAGTCGGAGCAGGTGATCCGCTTCAACCCGCAGACCCGGGAGTTCAAGGTCTACAACGGCTTCGAGAAGGGCGGCAACGTGCAGTACTTCGTGGTGGATGCCGACCGCTACGTCTATCAGGACGCGGGCGGCGGCATCTGGATGACGCATTTCTCGCGCGAGATCCTGTCGCGCCTCGACCCCGCCACCGGCAAGATCACCGTCCACAAGACGCCGCGCACCGAAGGCATGAGCGAGAAAGGCGTGCATCTGTACGCCGCGGTCGCCGACAGCAAGGGCCGGCTGTGGTACACCGAGACCCACGGCAACCGTCTCGGCATGCTCGACCCCGTGAGCGGCGAGACCTTCGAGTTCGACATGCCGCACACGCACGTCGGGCCCAAGCGCCTGGCGATCGACCCGGACGACGTGCTGTGGATCCCGGAGCTGGCGACCGGCAAGATCGACGTGTACGACACCCGCGCGCGCAAGTTCACCGACCGGCTGACGCTGCCGATCCCGGGCGACTTCCCGTACGGCATCCGCCGCAACCGCCACACCGGCGATCTGTGGGTGACCGGCTCGGGTTCGGACAGCCTCTACCGGCTCGACCCGAAGACCAAACGCTTCACGGTCTACCGCCTGCCGCGCCTCGGCGCCTACACGCGCACCGTGGCGTTCGACGAGCGCGGCTACGTGTGGACCAACTACGCCTCGTTCCCGAACCCCCACACGCGCGGCGCCAACCAGCCGCTCGGCATCGACACCGGCATGGTGGTGCGGCTCAAACCGCGCTAAGGCACGTGGCGCGCGTGCGTGTATATTAACTCGGAGTCGGCACACGGGTTGAGATTTGACGTCGCGCGCACGTAACCCTAGTCTGTCCGCTTCCGGCCACCGGTCAATCGAATCGTCCATGAGCGGTCGTTCAAAGACCAGGCTCACGCGTCGCTTCGGTTGGTACACCTTGCTGGGCACGCCTGAAGCTCGGCCTATAAATGGCGAGAAGAAAAGCGACCACAAGCATTAGAAAGTTGGCTACGCCATACATGTCCTCTTTCGTCTTGAGCGGCATATAAGTCGGCAGAAGCTGACCCTGCGATGCGCTTTGCTCGGCTATGTTAGTCACTTGACTGACCAACGGAGCAAGGATGAAGGTGCCGTTTATGAGGATCAAGGCGGCCAGCACGAGCTTGACGACGAGCCAGCGGTGTTCAATAAGACGACGCTTTCCTGCGAGCACTGTCAGACCACCTGCAACAATCTGAATCCACATGCCGGGAATCGTTAGCGCCCAAGTGATCGCCGACACAAACAGCCGCTGATGGTAGATAAGCACCGCATCGGTGCTTGTTCCAACCACTGAGTTCATAACGATAGATGGCAGGATGCCCCCCAAAAACATGACGAGGCCAATGAGGTGCAGCAATTTTGTGGTCTTTTTCACAAGCCTCTCCCACTATTAATTTGCTCGCGGACGTAGTTTGCCGGCCAGCTTGAGCCCGTCGCGGAAATTCATGCTCATGAGGATGAGCTGCACGACACCGACGCTCAGTTCCACTACCTGCACAGCATAGAACAATACGTCGAACTCACCAGCAGCAGCCTTGCCGTTGAGAAAGATCGCCGCTGGAATCATCACTAACAAGCCGTTGGTGCCGATAATTGCCATACGCTTTTTCTTCTGGGCAAGGAGACTTCCTTTACGCGTCTTGCCAAGCACGAAGCCGGAGCCGCCGGTGGCGGCCATGAACGGTACCAGCAGGAAGAGACCGTAAACAATGGCGTGTTTGACTGCGGCCACGGCCGCAGAGTCCAGGAATATCTCCGAGACCAGGGTGGAAATCCAGAAGCTGGCGATGATGAGCATCGCTGTGGTGCCAGTGATGGCGTGGGCGATGGGCTTCATGGTCTGGCTCCTTTTTTCGGAACGGGGGAATCGAGCCGTTTATAGACGGCGTTCAGAGTTTGCAGTGTGTTCTTAAGGTCTTGCAGAGGAAGACCGGCAACGAGACCGTTAGCCCAGACCGCCTCCAGGGCCATCACCTTGGCAAAGGTGCGGTTGCCCAGTTCGGTCAGGGCATAGAGGGGCGAGCGCAGGTGACGTGGGTTGAGGCTCTGCTCGAAGAACCCGTCCTCCTCCAGCTTATTGAGCTGTTTCTGCGCCCCCTGCCGGGTGATGCCCATCGCTTCGGCGATCTGCGGCGCAGAGAGGGGTTTCCCGGCGAGTGCCACGGCGCCCAGCACTTGCCAGCGGGCGCTGGTGAGGTTGAGAGGCTCGACCAATTGGTCGCCTTTCTCCAGAAGGCGGCCATTCACTCGAAAGACCGTGAGCATAATGTCGGTCAAGATTGCGGCCTTGGACTTGGGCTCGATTGTCACAGTGGCTTCCTTTGCAACCGGTTGGATTTCGCAGCCGACTATTTGATGGCTGCTTGGCTTGTACAACGACAACCAGTTTCCGTGTACGGTAACTAGTTGTCAATAGTGATGTGCCGTTTTTGACCCGTCGCTCGGGGTTGGCGACTGGCTGCTGTGGGTCGGTTCCCTCCTTTGTCCCTTCCCGGCCAAGCACAGCCACCCGGCCGTGCGCCCCGCAAACAGCGCGAGCCGGCGCCGGACCCAGCGGCGTGTGATGCGTGCCAGTCTGATTTTTTCGCCTATGGAGGGAGGATGTCCGAAGTTCTGTGTAAACGGTCTCCCTCTCATCGGACCGGCCAGGATGTGTGCGCCGTTGAACGTCTGCTTCGGGTCGAAAACGGACAGACTAAGGTTACATGTGCACGCCGGACGGCGGCGCTGGTTAGGGGGCGAGCTTTTTCTTCAACAGCTCGTTGACCTGTGCCGGGTTGGCCTTGCCCTGCGTGGCCTTCATCACCGCGCCAACAAA